>MGYR01000022.1 GCA_001801825.1 Gammaproteobacteria bacterium RIFCSPLOWO2_02_FULL_56_15
ACCGGGGATGTACACCAGAAAAAACGGCAAACGCTTTTCCAGGAGTTCGCAAGTGGTAGCTTGCCGTTGCTGGTGGCAACCGATCTGGCCTCTCGAGGACTCCATATCCCCGACATCAGCCATGTCTTCAACTTTGATATGCCCCAAAATGCGGAGGATTATGTACATCGTATTGGACGCACTGCCAGGGCTGGCGCCAGTGGCGACGCTGTCAGTTTGATCTGCGAAGAATATGTCTACTCCCTGGCGGAAATCGAGGAATATATCGGTCAGAAGATACCCACACAGTTCGCCACAGAAGATTTACTGATCACCCCAAAACCTCCCATAACACTGAAATTCAGAGCACCATCCAGGAGGAAAAATAGTATTCGTCGAGAATCCGGGAAAAAACATCACAGGAAACCCTCCAAATCACGGAGTGGTGCAGTTTAATTTAGCCAACAATGCCCCCTTTCGTTACAATATATTTAGTAACTTTCACGCTGTGACTACCCGAACCCGGTCATGACCGATAAATTCACCAGGAAGGCTCTCATGCGAACCGCACTCATGTTGCTCGCCTTGGTAATGCTGTCTGCTTGCGGTCAAAAAGGTGATCTGTACTTGCCTGAGAACAGAGTTTTCTTGAGTAAGACCTCGCTATTCGACTGTTGAATCATGAATTCCCCTGTATACCGGAATGGCATGCTGCATATAGGCCAGATCGCACTTGAAGATATTGCCAGACGCCATGGGACGCCGGTCTATGTATACTTGCGTGAGGCGATTGAACAACAATGGAAGAGTTACGACCAGGCCTTCGGTACTCGTGATCACCTGATCTGCTATGCCGTCAAGGCCAACAGTAATCTCGCTGTACTTTCCTGCCTGGCAGAACTCGGCTCAGGTTTCGACATCGTCTCCGGAGGCGAACTGGAAAGAGTGCTTGCCGCTGGTGGCGATCCAGGAAAAACCGTATTTTCAGGTGTTGGTAAATCGGTTGATGAAATCAGCTTCGCACTTAAGGCGGGGATTCGTTGTCTGAACTGTGAATCCATTCCAGAACTCAGACGTATCGACGCGATTGCCGGCAGGATTGGATTGAAAGCTCCTGTCTCATTCAGGATCAATCCTGATGTGGATGCTGAGACACATCCTTATATAGCCACCGGTCTCCAGAACAATAAATTTGGTATTGCATGGGAAGATGCTATTGACGCCTACAAACTAGCAATTACCCTCAATAACATCGAAATTGAAGGGATTGCCTGTCACATCGGGTCCCAGATCACCACACTGGAACCCTATATCGATGCATTGGAACTGATTAATTCACTGATCCCTAAGCTGGCTCAAGTAGGAATCATCCTCAAGGACATCGACATCGGTGGGGGGCTGGGTATCAGCTACCGTTCGGAATCACCACCCGCTCCGGCTGAACTTTCACGTATTGTGTGCGATAAGCTCGCGGAAAGGTCTGCCTGTATTATGCTTGAACCCGGCCGATCTATCGTCGGAAACGCCGGCTGGCTGATTACCCGAGTTGAATACCTGAAAGAGACTCGTCATAAGAATTTTGCGGTCGTGGATGCCGCAATGAATGACCTGTTGCGTCCGTCACTATACTCAAGCTGGCATGACATCCTGCCGGTAACACAACATTTGAATGTGCCTGAACTTGTCTATGATGTTGTCGGCCCGGTATGCGAGAGTGGTGATTTCCTGGGTCTGGAGAGAAAACTTGCGCTCAGGGAAAATGATTTGCTGGTGGTCGCTACTGTGGGCGCCTATGGTTTCAGCATGAGTTCCAACTATAACTCGCGGCCGCGGGCAGCAGAAATCTTGATCGATGGCAGCCAGATACGGCTTATACGCAAGCGGGAAACCCTGGCTGGGTTACTGGAAGGGGAGATTCTGACTGAGGACAGAGCAAAGCTCACTGTACAAAGCCGGAGTAGCGCCTGAATAAATAAAACTGGGACATGGGCTTGGCTCATCTTAATATTGATGCATCATAGTAAGGCATGCCTGCAAGTAACTGCACAAACATGGTGCATATGTATGGATGTATAGCATGCTAAATATACGAATTATCAATAGAATACGTCATATACTCACCTGGCATGCATTCTGCATCTATTTGATATTTCTGCACTCATTTGTGAAAAACAGGTTTGACTTAACCGGTTCATAACCGTGAGCACCTGCTGGTAAACAAACACATCCAGGCGTTTTACAATAACTATTAAATGGGAGTTTAAGCAATGTCCAAACAGAAAGTCCTGCAGCTGATCAAGGAAAACGAGGCAAAGTATATTGATTTGCGTTTTGCTGATACAAAGGGCAAAGAGCAGCACCTGACCATTCCCACTGCAATAATCGATGACGATTTTTTTGAATCCGGCAAGATGTTCGACGGGTCCTCCATCTCAGGATGGAAGGGTATCAACGAATCCGACATGGTACTCATGCCCGACACGGAATCCGCTGTCATGGATCCCTTCTATGATGACGCAACACTCAATATACGCTGTGATGTCCTGGAACCAACCACCATGCAGGGTTATGATCGCTGTCCGCGTTCAATCGGAAAAAAAGCCGAAACCTACCTGAAGTCTACTGGAATTGCCGATACCGCTTACTTCGGTCCTGAGCCTGAATTTTTTATCTTTGACAAGGCTCGTTGGGGAGACAATATCCACAGTGCCTTCTACGAGATAGACTCGGAGGAAGGCAGCTGGAATAGCGACCGCCCCTTTGAAGAAGGCAATATCGGACATCGCCCAGGTACCAAAGGCGGCTACTTTCCCGTACCACCTGTCGATTCGCTGCAGAATATCCGCACTGCAATGTGTGAGACACTGGAAGCGATGGGTGTATCAGTGGAGGTTCATCATCATGAGGTGGCTACTGCGGGTCAGGCCGAAATCGGCACGAAATTCAATACCTTGGTAAGGAAGGCTGATGAACTGCTGATCCTGAAATATTGTGTCCTGAACGTGGCCCACAATTTCGGCAAGACTGCCACATTTATGCCAAAGCCGCTGGTCGGGGACAACGGTAACGGTATGCACGTGCACCAGTCACTATCAAAAACCGGAACCAACCTTTTCACCGGTAATAAGTATGGTGGACTGTCGGAAATGGCGCTGCATTACATCGGCGGAATATTTAAGCATGCCAAAGCCCTTAACGCTTTTACGAATTCCAGCACCAACAGTTACAAGCGCCTAGTACCGGGTTTCGAGGCTCCGGTACTCCTGGCCTATTCAGCCAGGAATCGTTCAGCATCCTGCCGAGTACCCTGGGTATCCAGCCCAAAGGCTCGCCGCATCGAGGTGCGCTTCCCGGATTCCTGTGGTAATCCCTATTTTACCTTCGCCGCGATGCTGATGGCAGGCCTTGACGGTATCCAGAACAAGATCAATCCAGGAGCCCCTTTGGACAAAGACCTTTATGATCTGGAACCGGAAGAGGAAAAGGACATCCCTACCGTATGTTTTTCACTGGAACAGGCACTGGACACCCTGGATGAAGATCGTGCATTCCTGACCGCAGGCGGTGTTTTCTCCGATGACATGATTGACGCTTACATCAAGCTCAAGATGGATGAAGTCACACGCTTGCGCATGACCACGCATCCCGTGGAATTTTCCATGTATTTCAGCCTTTAATGTAATTATACAACTTCAAAAAAAGCCCCCTTTGCGGGGGTTTTTTTTGAACTGAATCAGCATGAAACAGTCAGTTATTAAGAGTACAACGGCGTTAAACTGAGATCCTGACATGCGTAATTTCAAATATATCTTAATCACCCTCTCCCTTCCCTGTCTCATTACCGCCCAGACGGTTTACCGCAGTGTGGACAAGGATGGCAATATGGTCTTCACTGATACCCCAGTGGAAGGCGCCGAGGAGATAAAAATCAAGGAAGTGCAGACAATCACACTGCCTGCCCTACCGGTATCCTCCGGGGAGGTCCTGAGTACGCCAGCTCCCGAAGAGAACCCTTATACCAGCCTGAAGATAGCCAGCCCCGGAAATGATGAAGCGATACGCGATAATACCGGAAACCTGAATGTAATTATTGAGATTAACCCACAACTTCAGTCCATGCACAAACTCACACTCTATCTCGATGGCGGCGAGTATGCTTCCTCATCCTCAACCACTTTTAACCTGATGAACCTGGACCGTGGTACTCACCAGCTGCGAGTCGTCGTACAGGATCCGGTTGGTAAAATTCTGACCAGCACCCCTTCCATTACTTTCCATATACTACGAGCAATAGTGAACCAACCAGGACCCGGTACTTGAACATCCCACCTAGCGGGCACATAAATTGCTGTAACTTTATTCAGAAACCCCTAACACATTGACAATAACGATTTAACTTGTTGTTATTGTTTGCTTTATCTTGTAATCGAAAAACCGTGGGGATCCCTGCGATTAGTGACCGCACTACAATAGTGCGATAATCAGGTAAATATGAGCAATATTGAAGCACACGCTGACCTGCACTTTGAAAATCTGTTCACTGCAGTCTTGGTATTTGATCAGGACCTGCGGCTATGTCGTATGAATACCGCCGCTGAAAATCTTCTCATCACAAGTTTCCGCAAGATCGCAGGCCAGACAACGGTAGAAATCTTCGCTGCTTCACCCGGTTTTATGGAAAACCTGGAAAGAATCATTACTACGCGCAACCCTCTGACCGAACGGGGCGTGGAAATGAGCCTTCCTGGAAACAGGACTATTACTGTTGATTGTGTCTTCACTCCAGTAAATGATGCGGACAAAAAGCCGGAGATCATTGTCGAGATTATCGATACCCATGCCATATCTCGATTAATGAAGGAGGAAAGCCTCACTGTGCTGCATGATGCGGCAAGGGAATCATTGCGGGGTATGGCTCATGAGATCAAGAATCCGCTGGGAGGTCTGCGTGGGGCAGCCCAATTACTTGAAAGGGAACTGGATAATATTGAGTTGAAGGAATACACACAGATCATCATCCGTGAGGCTGACAGGCTGGGCAAATTGATAGATCGCATGCTCACACCGAATGGCAAGTTGCATACCGAAAGAGTCAACATCCATGAAATTCTGGAGTATGTGCAGAACCTGCTGGAGGCTGAATCAGACAAAACCCTGCATATTGAACGTGATTATGATCCCAGTCTTCCGGATCTTCAAGCTGACTCGGAGCAATTAATCCAGGCGATCTTCAATGTCTTCAGAAATGCCGTTCAGGCTATCCCGGTGGACGGCCATATCTGGATTAACACCAGGATAAAACGCATGTGCACCATCCGCCAACAACTTCATAAGCTGGTAGTAGTGATTGAAATCATGGATGACGGCCCAGGAGTACCCAGAGAGATCGAAAGCTGCCTGTTCTATCCCATGGTTACTGGACGAGCCGAAGGGACAGGTCTGGGTCTTTCCATCGCCCAATCCCTTATCCAGGCACATAGAGGACAAATTGAATATGAACGTTCTGACAATCACACCATCTTCAGAATCCTTTTACCAATCGAATACTACCATGAACGAGCGTAGCAGGATCTGGATTGTCGATGATGACAAATCCATTCGCTGGGTGCTGGAGAAGGCCTTCGCCAGAGAATCACTGAATGTTACCAGTTTCGAGAGTGCGGATGCCATGATGGTATTCCTGGATAATCATCCACTCCCTGATGTAATTTTATCAGATGTTCGCATGCCTGGGACGGATGGCATCAGTATGCTTAATACCCTGAAACTTCGGGCTCCTTCAGTACCGGTTATCATCATGACAGCCTATTCTGATCTCGATCGTGCTGTATCTGCCTTCCAGAGCGGGGCATTCGAGTACCTGCCGAAACCCTTCGATGTGGATGAAGTAGTCAGTCTGGTCAAGCGCGCGGTCCGGCAAAATAAACTGAGCCAGAACATTAACCAAACTGTAGAAGAAGTGCCGCAAACACGTATCATAGGATCTGCCCCTGCCATGCAGGAGGTATTTCGTGCGATTGGCAGACTCTCCCGCTCAAATCTTACTGTACTCATCACGGGTGAGTCCGGGACAGGAAAAGAGTTGGTTGCCAGCGCATTGCACCAGCACAGTCCCAGGTCCTCTGGACTGTTTATTGCCCTGAACACTGCTGCCATCCCGAGGGAGTTGCTCGAATCGGAATTGTTCGGGCATGAAAAAGGGTCCTTCACCGGGGCAAGTACCAGGCGCATCGGGCGTTTTGAACAGGCCAATGGAGGCACACTGTTTCTAGACGAAATCGGAGATATGCCCGCAGATCTGCAGACACGTTTATTACGTGTACTTGCGGAAGGACAATTCTACAGGGTTGGCGGACATGAACCGGTTAGGGTTGATGTACGTGTGATCACGGCAACCCACCAGCAACTTGAACAACGGGTCCTACTTGGGACTTTCCGGGAAGATCTACTACATCGTTTGAATGTAATCCGGGTGCATGTGCCACCCTTACGAGAACGGCAAAGTGATATTCCTGCACTGACAGACTATTTTATCCAGAAGGCTGCCAGAGAGATCGGCGTAGAGGCCAAGCAGATATTACCGGAAACCCAGTCCTATCTGAATTCCTTGCCATGGCCCGGAAATGTCAGGCAACTGGAAAACTTCTGCCGATGGATTACTGTCATGGCATCCGGCAAGGAAATCCATATTGATGACTTGCCGCCAGAACTCAAGGACACAGTATCAGTAAACCGGGGTGTCAGCACTTGGGAGACAGAGTTCCGACGCTGGGTTGCAAACAGTCTGATGAAAGGTGAAAACCGCCTGCTGAACGAGGCCCTCCCCAGATTTGAGCAGATCATGATTGAAGAAGCCCTGCGAGAAACAGGAGGCAGGAAGCAAGAAGCAGCGCAACTGCTCGGTTGGGGCAGAAACACCCTCACACGTAAAATCAAACTGCTGGGGATGAGTACCGGTTAGAGACTGAGTTATTCGTGTAGCCAATTGGCTGCTGCTATAGCGTAATAACTTAATATTGCATCGGCTCCGGCGCGTTTGAACGCGACCAAGGCCTCAAGGACTACCTTTCGCTCATCCAGCCAGCCATTCAGGGCTGCCGTTTTCAGCATGGCGTATTCACCACTGACCTGGTAAACCAGCGTAGGTACCGAGAATTTATGTTTGACACGGTACACGATATCAAGATAGGGCATACCAGGTTTGACCATGACCATGTCGGCACCTTCGTACAGATCGAGGCGGACTTCCTCCAGTGCTTCTTCAGCATTGGCGACATCCATCTGGTAGGTATGTTTACCACCACCCGCCAGATTGGCAGCCGAACCCAGTGCATCCCGGAACGGGCCGTAAAAGGAAGAAGCGTATTTGGCCGCATAGGCAAGGATCATGGTCCCTGAAAAACCTTCCATTTCCAGGGCCTGCCGAATCGCTCCAATGCGGCCGTCCATCATGTCGGAAGGTGCGACAATATCAGCGCCTGCGCGTGCATGGGAAAGCGCCTGCCTGACCAGAACTTCCACCGTTGCATCATTGGCGACATAGCCTTTCGCATCCAACAAACCATCCTGACCATGGGTTGTAAAGGGATCCAGAGCCACATCGGTAATCACCCCAAGTTCAGGGAACTCCCTCTTCAGCGCGATTACAGCCCGCTGTGCCAGACCTTCAGGATTCCAGGATTCCCTCGCATCATCACTTTTCTTCTCTCCCGGAACCACGGGAAACAGTGCGACAGCAGGGATCCCCAATCGTTGAGCCTGCTCTGCATCATGAAGCAACTGGTTGATTCCCACGCGATCGATACCGGGCATGGAAGCCACAGGTTCCCGATGGTTCACACCTTCGGTTACGAAGATCGGGTAGATCAGGTCGTTGCTGCTGAGACTATGTTCACGCATCAGTCTGCGGCTGAAATCGTGCTGGCGCATACGTCGCATGCGGCGTGCCGGGAATCCGGCATTTGTATTTTTCATTCGGGCCTGTACTCCGTTTTCTACAGGTTAATTCTCTGTTTATACACGATATATGCCCACTACGACAATAGTAGATTCGCCTTCGGTGATCATTCGGTTCGTATGGTATTAACCGGTGAATAGGCTATAATCGCCGACCTTCTCAACCGCAGCCTGAGGGGAGGCATACATGGCAGCAACTATCATCGACGGTAAGGCGATTTCCGCGGCAACCCGTGAGAAGCTGAAACTTCAGATCGCTGAACTTGGGGCAAAAGGGATCCGGCCCGGACTCGCAGTGATTATCGTTGGAGAGAATCCGGCATCCCAGGTTTATGTCAGGAACAAGGTGAAGGCATGCCTGGACACGGGTATCTATTCCGAGAAACACGAGGTACCAGCATCGATCTCGGAAGAGGATTTGCTCGATCTTATCCGCCGGTTGAACAACAAGGTAGATATCCATGGCATCCTCGTCCAGCTGCCGCTTCCCAAACATATCAACAGTGACAGGGTGTTGGAAACCATATCAGAAACAAAGGATGTGGACGGTTTCCACCTTTATAACGTGGGTGCACTGGTTACGGGAAATACTATTTTTGCTCCCTGTACACCCTTCGGTGTCAAGGTCATGATTGAGCACCTCGGTCTGCCGGTGGATGGGCGCAGTGCTGTTGTGGTCGGTCGCAGCAATATCGTAGGCAAACCAATGGCGATCATGCTGCTGGAAATGAACGCCACCGTCAGTATTTGTACTTCAAGAACGAAGGACCTCAAGGCCTATACTTCAATGGCTGATATCCTCGTTGTTGCGGTGGGACGCCCGAATTTAATTACTGCAGATATGGTGAAACCCGGCGCCGCTGTCTTTGATGTGGGCAGCAACCGCCTGGAAAATGGCAAATGG
>MGYR01000023.1:0-625 GCA_001801825.1 Gammaproteobacteria bacterium RIFCSPLOWO2_02_FULL_56_15
GGATGACGAACATCGGGCCCCCAGGGTGTATCTGCTGAAATCGCTGACCAACGTGGAACGGGCCACAAACCTGACCCGAAGGCTGCTGGCTCTCTCACGCAAACAATTACTGGCCCCCCTCATGGTTGATCTCAACCAACTCTGCCGGGAACTGTCCGAACTGTTGCAAAGCACCCTGGGAGAAACCATCGAAATCAGTCTGGAACCAGGGAAGAATATATGGAACTGCTATATCGATCCGACCCAACTGGAACATGTGCTGATCAATTTGGCCCTGAATGCACGCGATGCCATGCCGGATGGAGGACGCCTGGTTATCGAAACCCGGAATATTGAACTGGACGAAATCTTTATTTCCAAAAATCGCGGATCGGTTTGCGGCGAATATATCATGATGGCGGTGATCGATAATGGAAAAGGAATGCCGGATGAAGTGAAGGTGCATGCCTTTGAACCATTTTATACCACCAAGGAAAAGGGTAAAGGCACCGGGCTGGGCCTCAGTATCGCCTATAATTTTACCAAACAAGCCGGAGGCTATATTACAATTGACAGCCAACCGGGTGAGGGCACGACTATCAAGATTTATTTCCCTCGATTCCAGGGACCGGTGAGCGCTGTGAAT
>MGYR01000023.1:714-913 GCA_001801825.1 Gammaproteobacteria bacterium RIFCSPLOWO2_02_FULL_56_15
GCAATTACGAAACCAGGGTTACACCGTGCTGTGCGCGCAGGATGGCAAGACAGCCATCGATACCATCGAGAACGACCAGACAATCGATCTGCTGCTGACTGATATCGTCTTGCCCGGCAGTATAAGTGGCAATGAGATCGCAAATAGGGCCAGGGTGAAAGGCCTCCGGGTGCTGTACATGTCCGGCTATACCAACCAT
>MGYR01000023.1:1094-1180 GCA_001801825.1 Gammaproteobacteria bacterium RIFCSPLOWO2_02_FULL_56_15
GTCATTCTGGCGAATGCCAGAATCCAGTTAAAACAATTGCTTACTGGATGCTGGTTTTCACCAGCATGACGGAAAAGCAAATTATT
>MGYR01000023.1:1233-10149 GCA_001801825.1 Gammaproteobacteria bacterium RIFCSPLOWO2_02_FULL_56_15
TTTATCTCCATTAAGGATAAATGTCCAAGTATCAATATTAGAATTTATATTAATATAATCTTTTATCTATATGTAAATATAACATTTTTAACCTATAACCAAACAGTTATAGGCCCCTGTAAGCTTGCGACTCCCCTCTCCAAGATTTCTAAACCTTGTTTTGGGACTTTCCGGTTAAAATGACTAGCCTGATGCTGGCTGGCCTCCTGAACCAAGAAGTATGAAAAAAATCATCCTATCCGTGCTCGGGCACGATCGTCCCGGAATCCTGGCAGCTGTATCGGAACTGCTGCTGGTAAACGGATGTAATATTGAGAACGCCAGCCAGACCATACTGCAATCGGTATTCGGCTCACTCCTGCTCGTTACCCTGCCTGAGGATCTGAGCCCGGATACTCTTAGATCCCGTATGTCGGCAACCCTTTCCGGGATGGCGCTTGATATCTTCATCAAGGAGTTTCCGAGCAGTCTGGTTCAGGAACCGGTAGTCCAACCGACGGAAGCATTCATTCTCACCGCCTTTGGTCCGGATCAGCCTGGGCTCGTCAGTGCCGTCAGCCGGTGTGTCGCCAATCACGGAATTAACATCAGCAACCTCCGGGCTGTTTTCAAGGGTGGCAACGAGCCGGGAGACAACGTGATGATATTTGAAGTGGATATACCGGTTGGTGTGGATCTCAAGCAGGTCAATAATGACTTGGATAAGATTGCCGTCAGGCTGAACCTGACGATCAATCTGCAACATCGGGGCATTTTCAACGCTATGAACCGCATCTAAAACTGTCCTGCACGATAAACGAATGGGAGATTAGGTTAAAAGGTGATTACATGCTGAGTGAAAGAGAAATCATTACCACGCTGGACATGATCAAGCGCGAGCACCTGGACCTCAGGACAGTCACCATCGGCATCAACCTCTTTGATTGTGTCAGCGATGATTTGAACCGCTTCATCCGCCGGATCCGCACACGTATCGAATCACTGGCCGGGAACTTGGTGGAAATCTGTGACCGGATCGGAGGCAAGTATGGGATACCTGTGGAAAACAAACGCATCTCCATCAGTCCGATGGCTGCCATCGGCGCACCATTCAGCGCCAGGGAACTGGTGCAGGTCGCAAAAGCGCTGGATGATTCTGCACGGGCGACCGGTATCGATTTCATAGGGGGTTTCACTGCGCTGGTGGAAAAAGGCATGGCTACCGGAGATCTGGCGCTGATTGAGGCGATACCCGAGGCACTGGCTGCTACCCGGCATGTCTGCGCCTCGGTGAATGTAGCATCCACCAGGGCAGGCATCAACATGGATGCCATACTGCGGATGGGCAAAACCGTGAAGATGGCGGCGGAGCTCACTGCGGCAGCGGATGGATTAGCCGCCGCCAAACTGGTGGTTTTCGCGAATATACCACAAGATATACCCTTCATGGCTGGTGCTTACCTGGGCATTGGTGAGCCGGATGCCGTAATCAACGTCGGTGTGAGCGGTCCTGGGGTGGTGAAAAAAGCAGTGGATCGGTTGCTGGAGTCGGAGCCAGATGCGGATCTGGGACGGATATCGGAAGTCATCAAACAAACCGCTGCCAGGGTAACTCGTGCCGGCGAACTCATCGGCAGGGAGGTGGCAAAGTCCTTAGGGGTCCGTTTTGGTGTGGTTGATCTGTCGCTGGCGCCCACACCCACCGTCGGTGACAGTGTCGGCGAGATCTTTCAATCCATGGGGTTAAGCAGTATCGGGGTACCCGGGAGCACCGCAGCGCTCGCTCTGCTCAACGATGCAGTAAAAAAAGGCGGCGCCTTCGCCAGTTCCCATGTTGGTGGTCTCAGTGGAGCCTTCATCCCTGTCAGTGAAGATCTGAATATCGCTGCGGCCGCAGCTGCCGGTGTATTATCCCTGGAAAAATTGGAAGCCATGACCAGTGTATGCTCAGTCGGCCTGGACATGATCGCACTGCCCGGGGATACCACGGCCGAGATGCTTGCTGCGATCATTGCCGATGAAATGGCCATTGGTGTCATCAACAAGAAAACCACCGCCGCAAGATTGATCCCGGCGCCGGGGAAAAAAGCCGGTGACCGGGTGTATTTCGGTGGTCTGCTCGGTGAAGGTCCAGTGCTTGCCGTGAACAGTGGGACTTCGGAAAATCGTTTCGTCCGTTACGGTGGTCGTATACCCGCTCCCATACAGAGTCTCTTCAATTGATTTGAACGCGATTACCCTGAAATGAAGATGAACAGCAGCGGCAACGATTCGCAGCAGAATATCGAGATTCTGAAAACCGGTGTGAACCAATACAGCATCCTGGCGCTGAGTATTTCGCTGTTTCTGGTTGTCATGACGACAGTGGTGGTCTGTTACCAGGATACCGGTACGGTGACACTGGCAGGCATGGCACACGCGCAATCCATAAACTTTGCCCTCCGCATTCTCGACCTGATGCCATTCGTATTTGCCGTATGGGGCCAGTACACGGGTTTTCTGATAGCCCGCAAGGCCGGGGCATTGATTGTCCGGGAAACCGACAAACTGCGCGCCGAGACCTCCGAATGGAAGCTGAAATCACTTCATGAATCCACACACGATGCCCTGACCGGCCTGCCCAACCGTGAATTCTTCTACAAGAGACTTCGGGATGCATTGCTGGTGGCCTCTCGGAATAACGAGTCCGTGACTATCCTGTTGATGAATCTTGACCGGTTCAAGGAAATCAACGATGTCTTCGGCGTGAAGAGTGGTGATTACATTCTGAAGCAACTCTCCCACAATATGGCCAATGTGATCCAATCCCAGGATACCCTGGCCCGGATTGGCGGCGATGAATTCGCTTTTCTGCTGAATAACCTGCCGGCGGAAGCCACAGCGATCGCGGTGGTCAGGCGTATCCAGCGGGTATTGCAGGCCCCGGTTTTTATTGCCGATGAAAATATCGAGCTATCAGCCTCGATCGGAATAGTGTCCTACCCGGATCATGGTAATGACGCGGATATGCTCATGCAATGCAGCAGCATTGCAATGTATTCGGCCAAGAAGCAGCAAAAGGGGTACATGATTTTCTCGCCGGAACTTAGCCAGGAGAATCCCCGGCGGGTGACCTTGATGGGGCAGTTGCGAAGTGCCATCGAGGAAGGCGCACTGGAATTACATTACCAGCCGAAAATCGACCTCCTGACTGATCGCTTGATTGGAGTAGAGGCCTTGGTCCGATGGAAACACCACGACCACGGTTATATCTCTCCTGCAGAATTCATACCTCTGGCGGAACGAACCAGACTGATTGGGCCGCTGACCGATTGGGTGATCCATACTGCCGTGCAGCAATCCCTTGAGTGGACCAGGAAAGGTCTGGAGATCGGTATGTCGGTCAATGTGTCCGCCAAGGACCTTATCGATACCGATTTGCAGGATATGCTGGAAGGATTGGTATCTTCCACCGATATAGACCCTGCAAGGTTGACTCTGGAAATCACAGAAAGCAGCATCATGGCCGACCCCAAACGCGCCATCTCAGTGTTGAAAAGACTGCATGCCATGCAGTTCAATATCTCCATTGATGATTTTGGTACGGGATATTCTTCCCTGTCTTACCTGAGTCGTTTGCCTGTCAACGAAATCAAGATCGATCAGACCTTCGTGCGAGGAATGAGCACAAACTCCAATGACGAATCTATCGTCAGGGCTACAATCAACCTCGGCCATAGCCTGGGTCTCGAAGTGACGGCAGAAGGCATTGAAAATGAACAAATAATGGAAATGCTGAAGCGGATGGGATGCGATATCGCCCAGGGTAATTATATCAGCCCATCGAGGCCGGTCGCTTCCCTGGAGGAATGGATTACCGATTATTCCGGGAACAAGATCGCCACAACAAGCGGACGGGCAGGCATTTAGCGGACCGCACACGGCGGCGCTGGAGAGTGTTCGGCTTATCATATCCACCTGCCGGATGTCTTGCGGACAAATATCCCGGAAATCAGGACCGGATACGGCGGGTAAGATGAGCTATGGCAGGAGTGTTTTCTGAGTTAGAATCGACCACCGTTCGAACCTGTCATCTCACTGGAGAGTAATATTATGTCAGAGCACATGTACCAGTCCTCGATCCCCGTCCTGATCCATATGCTGGGCAACCTGAAAAAAATTCTCGGAAAAGCCGAGAAATATGCAGCGGCAAAAAAGATTGATCCGGGAGTTTTACTGAATGCACGGCTCGCGCCTGACATGTACCCACTCACCCGCCAGGTGCAGATCGCCAGCGATACCGCCAAGGGTTGCGCTGCCCGGCTGGCCGGTAAACAGATCCCCGTATACAAGGACAATGAAAAGAGTTTCAATCAATTATACCGGCGCATCGACAGGACCGTGGCATTCCTGAAAAAATTTAAACACGGCGATATCGATGGTTCCGCGGATCGGGAAATCGTCCTGCAATTTCCCTCCATGACCCTGAAATTCAGTGGCGCCGATTATCTGGGAAAATTTGCCCTGCCAAACTTCTATTTCCATGTCACTACCGCATATGCCATCCTTCGTCATAACGGCGTGTATGTCGGAAAACGTGATTTTATAGGGCAGGTCAGGTAACTATCAGCAGACGGAATATGCCCTACTCCACGGCCGGTACTCACTCCTGCCGCGGAGAAACTGGTCCCTGCGCTATTCAGGGCTCTGGGTTCAGACCGTGTCCTTGTTTTTTGGGGAGATAGAGATCGGTGATGGTACCGCTGAAAGCTTCGGCGGCAAATGCCAGGGTTTCGGAGAGTGTCGGATGGGGATGGATCGTCAGCGCCAAATCCTCGGCATCACAACCCATTTCAATCGCCAGGGCGGCCTCAGCGATCAGATCACCCGCGTTGGGTCCCACGATGCCGGCGCCGATCAGCTGTCCTGTCTCCTCGTTGAACAATAGTTTGGTGATTCCTTCGTTACGTCCCAGGCTTAAGGATCGCCCGCTGGCAGCCCAGGGGAATACCCCCTTTCCGTAATTTATCCCGGAGGCAGTGGCTTCCTGCTCGGTCATCCCTACCCAGGCAATCTCCGGATCGGTATAGGCAACCGAGGGTATGACGCGTGTTTCAAAACTGCTCTTCTGACCCGCCACCACTTCCGCTGCCACCTTGCCTTCATGCACTGCCTTGTGCGCCAGCATGGGCGGCCCGACGACATCCCCGATCGCAAAGATATGGGCTTGGTTGGTGCGTTGTTGCCTGTCCACCGGGATGAATCCCTGTTCAGTCACTTTGATACCGGCCTGTTCGGCACCCATCAGGTTTCCATTCGGCCTCCGTCCCACGGCGACCAGTACCCGGTCGAACGTATCCACTGTCGGTACACCTTCCCCCTCAAAGCTGACTACGAGGCCCTCGGCAACCGGTCTGATTGTTTGCACGCGCGTACCGATGTAGATGTTTTCATATTGTTTCTTGACGCGTTGCAGGAGGGGTTTGACCAGGTCCGGGTCGGCCCCTGCCACCAGTGAGTCCAGCATCTCGACGATGCTTACCCTGGAGCCCAGTTCATGGTAGACGGTGGCCATCTCCAACCCGATAATCCCGCCGCCAATGACCAGCAGACGTCGTGGAATATCCGGGAGTTCAAGGGCGCCTGTGGAAGTGATGATGCGGGGATCCTCCGGACATCCCGGTAGCTGTACCGGCCTCGAGCCGACAGCAATGATTGCTTGTTCAAAACCAACCAGTTTTTCCCCATCCTCGGTAGATACCCGTATAAGGTGACCGGATACAAACTCGCCGTGTCCCTGCAGGATATGCACCTTACGTTTCCTGGCTAGCCCCTTCAAGCCCCCGGTCAGTTGTTCCAACAAGCGGTTTTTCCACCCCCTGAGTTTGTCAAGATCGATCACTGGTTCTCCGAATGTGATCCCGAAAGCACCGGCTTCACGGCTGTCACTGATGACCCGGGCGGCGTGCAAGAGGGCTTTCGAGGGGATACAGCCGACGTTCAGGCAGACGCCACCCAGACGTGGATATTGCTCCACCAGCAGGGTTTGCACGCCCAAATCAGCGGCTCGAAATGCAGCCGTATATCCGCCCGGTCCTGCGCCGAGTACCAGGAGGCTGGTTTCCATATCCGCTTTTACATTACTCATGCTGCCCTGCCGTATTCATTTATATTGACCCGCATGATGCCACAAGAACACCATATACCAAACGATCTTCAGAGTTGTTTGTGGTTATCCACAGCTAATTAACCTGTTTGTCACATAATCATCCACAATATACTATATCTTGTGTGTCAGTATGTGCTTGACCCCAGCGGATTGGGATGCTATAGATCCCGCCATTCCCTGATCTGCCAGGCGGAACGAACAGTAAAGATTCCCTGGGGCTCGTTGGCGTTGGAGGTATCGAACAGGTTTTGCCGGGAGGACATTGTGTATCCCGGAGGGCTAAGGGCTTCACCAACGGCCTCAGGGGCCCATCACCATATCACCGTAGTCGGGTCACGTACCCCGATTAGACAGACTGAAACGCCCGCCCCTGGCGGGTAGCTGAGAGGAACTCGGCTATTGCCTGGTATCCCAACCTCTTCCGGATACCAGGCCTTCTTATACTTTAATATAGGTCAGGTTAATGACTTTTATCAAAACAACCTGCCCTCCTGCCTGTAAGCTATGTTTTTTTCCTGTACAGCAACGCAATCCTTGAAGAAAATAGCGGGTTTAAAAATATATCGTTTCCCAGGAGAATAGAGATGGCAACAGTCGTAACAGCAAATTGTAATGGTTGTCGATTTACCGATTGCGTGGCGGTTTGCCCGGTTGAGTGTTTCCACTATGACGACGACATGGTGTATATCGACCCGGATGTCTGTATTGACTGCAGCGCCTGCATTCCTGAATGCCCTGTACAGGCGATTTATGAAGAGGATGACCTGCCTGAAGAGCTTAAACAATGGGTGGAAATCAATGCTGAGCGCGCCCCTACTCTTCCGATTTGTGGAGAACCGATGGAACCCCTGCCCGGTGCAGAGGCCCGCAAGACAGCGCTTGGATTCTAAGCAACCAGTTGGGGTACTTTTATCAACGACAGTGTTCATCCCACAATGAACGACACAGTATAGAGAATCACCAATGGCTCAGATAGGTACCGATATTCACCCCCTACGAGTGGCGATCGTCGGCAGTGGACCTAGTGGTTTTTATGCCGCCGAAGCTCTGATGAAATCCGGAATCGTCGTCCATCTGGATATGCTGGAGAGACTGCCCAACCCCTATGGACTGGTGCGCAGCGGTGTGGCGCCGGACCATCCGAAACTGAAACAGGCAATCCAGGTCTTCGACAAGATCGCACAATCATCCGGATTCAATTTTATCGGTAATGTTACCGTAGGCAGGGACATCATGGTGGCAGAACTTTGTCAGACCCACCATGCGATAATCTTCACCTGTGGGGCCGAGTCGGATCGCAAGCTCGGGATACCG
Source organism: Gammaproteobacteria bacterium RIFCSPLOWO2_02_FULL_56_15 (assembly GCA_001801825.1). Lineage (GTDB taxonomy): Bacteria > Pseudomonadota > Gammaproteobacteria > Eutrophobiales > Eutrophobiaceae > 2-02-FULL-56-15. Next base: position 8,675 of record MGYR01000023.1, read on the forward strand.
GGTGAGGATCTGCCGGGAAGTTATACGGCGACCGAGTTTGTCGGATGGTATAACGGCCACGTGGATTACCGGGATCGGGTTTTCGACTTGAGCCATGAAACCGCCGTGATCATCGGCCAGGGTAACGTGGCCGCAGATGTCAGCCGTATCCTGGCGAAGGATACGGCTGAACTCAAGGGAACAGATATCGCCGCTCATGCCCTGGATGCACTATCCAGCAGCAGGATCAAAAAGATAGTTATCGTCGGCAGGCGCGGGCCCGCCCAGGCGAAGTTCAGCTCCAAGGAATTGAAAGAATTCGGTCACCTGAACCGTTGTGTTCCTCACATCGATCCGGAAGAGCTGGTCTTGAATCCGGAGAGCGAAACCGAACTTGCGGACATCAACAATGCGGGTAGTCAGAAGAACTTCGAACTCTTCAAACAGTTTACGGAAACCGCCGGTTCGGCCAAACCATCCCGCTGTATTTTTAGCTTTCTCAAGAGCCCGGTCGAAATCCGCGGTAATGGCAAGGTGGAGAGTATCGTGCTGGAAAAAAACCGGCTTACCGGGGAATCCTTCCAACAGTCCGCACGGGGGACAGGTGAAACCGTGGAGCTCCCTGCCGGGATTGTTTTTCGCAGTATCGGTTATCGTGGCAGACCCCTGCCCGGGGTTCCTTTTGCTGAGAGCCAAGGCGTCTTTCCCAACACCTTGGGCCGGATTACCGATCAGAATGACAATCCTATCCCTCAGCTTTATACCGCAGGCTGGATCAAGCGTGGGCCCACCGGCATCATCGGCACTAACCGGGCCTGTAGTGTGGAAACAGTGGCTGCGATCCTCAATGACATCAATCTGCTGACAACCACCGAAAGGAAAAGCGGGTCCGAGGGTATCTACCGAATATTGAAGGAGAAAAAGATCCGCCATATCGGTTTCGCGGATTGGAAAAAGATCGATCAGAAAGAGATCGATCTCGGAAAAGCACAAGGAAAGCCGAGGGAAAAACTCACTTCGGTGGCCGAAATGCTCAAGGTCCTCGACTGAGGTAATCGGTCGACCAGACCCGAGGACTTATGTGCTCATGACCTATCCCCTATGCACATTCCGCATCGATGGGCAACGGATCACGGCCGCTGCAGGCACTTCCATCCTCGATGCCGCCATCAGCAACTCCATTTATATCCCTCATCTGTGTCACCATCCGGATCTGAAACCTACCGGAGCCTGTCGTTTGTGCTCTGTCTCGATCGATGGCGGCAAACCCGGCATGTCCTGCGTGCAGCCGGTGCGGGAAGGCATCTCCGTGCAGACCAGCAGCCCGGCTATCCAGCAGGCTCGTATGGTGGCGATGGAATTGCTGATTGCCGACCATCACATGGATTGCCTGGCCTGCGCCGCAGCCCATGATTGTGAACTCCTGCGGATCTCAGCCTATCTGGGCATGCAGCCGGAACGTCTCGCCAGGCTCAGGCAATCCGACCGCAACCTGC
>MGYR01000023.1:10248-11189 GCA_001801825.1 Gammaproteobacteria bacterium RIFCSPLOWO2_02_FULL_56_15
CCCTGGGGTACATCAACCGCGGTTTTAATACAGTGATCGGCACCGCCGGCAACCAGCCCTTTACGGATTCCATTTGCGAATCCTGCGGTGAGTGTGTGGAACGCTGTCCGGTCGGGGCACTCGCCCCGAAGGATCCGCAGATCCCGGCCCGGGAGGTGAAAAGCACCTGTGTCTATTGCGGTGTTGGCTGCGGTATTCACATCGGGGTACGCGGAAACACCGTGGTCAGTATCCGGGGGGACCGTGAACGCATCACCAATCAGGGCAGTCTTTGCGTCAAGGGGCGTTATGGTTACCGCTTTGTCAATCATCCGGATCGACTTACCACGCCTCTGGTGAGAAAAAACGGTGAACTGACTGAAAGCACCTGGGATGTGGCGCTCGACCTGATAGCGGAAAAATTCAGCACGGCCCGCGGCCATTTTGCGGCACTCGCCTCAGCCAAGTGCACCAATGAAGAAAATTACCTGATTCAGAAATTCACTCGTGCGGTAATGGGCACCAACAATATCGATCACTGCGCCAGGCTTTGACATTCCCCGACGGTGGCCGGTCTGGTCACTTCACTGGGTTCGGGGGCCATGTCCAATTCCATCAATGAAATCGACGCTGCCGGCACCATTCTGGTCATTGGCGCCAATACCACTAGTGCCCACCCGGTGATCGGTCAGCGCATGCGCCGGGCTGTGAGGAACGGCGCCACTCTGATCGTAATCAACCCCAAGGAAATCGACCTGGTGCGTGCGGCACAGCACTTTCTGCAACCCCGCCCGGGTTCGGATGTGGCGGTCCTGATGGGCATGGCCAGATCCATTATCGAGGCGGGCCTGGAGGATCAGTCCTTTATCTCCGAACGTACGGAAGGCCATGAGGAATTCCTGGCTTCGCTGCAAGCCTTTACACCTGGTTTTGTCGAGGAGATCACCGGGCTCCCCTGGCAG
>MGYR01000024.1:0-2930 GCA_001801825.1 Gammaproteobacteria bacterium RIFCSPLOWO2_02_FULL_56_15
CCGGCCCGGGATGTTCGCCAGCGGGGATATCGAGATCAGCCGCGGTCCTGGTTTTACTGTGCCTCTCAGCAGCCTGGTAAGCGCAGACGGCTACAACTTTGTCTTCGTACTGCATCCAGATCGGACCGTGGAAAGGCGAAAAGTCCAAGCCGGAATAATGCAGGACTCCCGAATCGAAGTCATCTCCGGTGTAAGTGAAGGCGAACTCATAGTGGAGAAAGGCGCCGCTTTTCTCAAGGACGGCGACCTGGTCAATGTCGTGGAGTCGACCGGATCATGAATTTTGTAACCTGGTCTATCCGAAATCCGGTACCGGTCATCATGATGTTCATCGCGTTGACCACGGCAGGATTAATCAGCTTTCCCAGACTTGGTGTACTTGACCGGCCGGATATCGAGTTTCCGGCCATCACGGTCAGTGTCGGCTACGGTGGCGTGGCGCCTACCCAACTTGAGTCCGAGGTCACCCGCAAGGTTGAAGACGCGGTCACCACCATCGCCGGAATCGAACAGATCCGCTCGACCGTCGACGAAGGCATCTCCACCACGATGATCGAATTCCGATTCGGTACGGATCTCAGCGCCGCGCTGGATGACGTGCGGGATGCGTTGACCCGCATCCGCCCCGATTTGCCGCAGGATGCCAATGAACCCATTGTCTCACGCAACACTACGGCCGGTGGCGCCATTGTCACCTGGACAGTCGCCTCGGATAGCATGTCGGACACCGAGTTGTCCTGGTTTGTGGACCTGGTCATCGCGCGTGAATTGACCTCCGTAGCCGGTATCGGGCGGGTTTCCCGTGTGGGCGGTGTGTCCCGGGAAATCCGCGTGGATCTGGACCCCGATCGCATGGCCGGGCTCGGGGCAACCGCCAGTGATGTGTCGCGGCAGTTGCGGCGTATCCAGGCTGAGTATCCAGGTGGCGAGGCGCGCGTCGGGGGCATGGAACAGACCGTGCGCATGACCGGTGTGCTGAAATCCGTTCAAGAACTGGCGGCCCTGCCCATCGTGTTAACTGATGGCCGCAACGTGCGGCTGGACACCATTGCGGATATCCGTGATCAGGCCGCGGAACAGCGGCAGATGGCTTTGCTGGAAGGAAAACCGGTGGTCGGTTTCCATATCGTACGCGCCTGGGGCGCCAGCGCACTCGATGTCGCCAAGGAAGCACGTATGGTCGTTGCCCAGTTAGCCAGGGACTACCCGCAAATCCAGTTTGCGGAAGCGAGTTCGACAGTCGGCTATATCCAGACCTCCTTCGACGCCTCCATGGAGATGCTGGTGGAAGGTGCGATCCTGGCAGTCATCGTTGTGTGGCTGTTTCTGCGCGATTGGCGCGCGACAGCCGTCTCGGCAGTGGCCCTGCCCCTGTCGATCATCCCTGCCTTCTGGATCATGCATCTGCTGGACTATACCCTGAATATCCTCACGCTGCTGGCCCTGACCCTGGTGGTCGGTATCCTGGTGGATGATGCCATCGTGGAGGTGGAAAACATCGTCCGTCATCTCCGACAGGGGAAAAAACCCTTGGAAGCCGCCATGGACGCGGCCATTGAGATCGGTCTGGCCGTGGTGGCTACCACCCTGACGATTTGTGGTGTCTTCATCCCGGTGGCCTTCATGAGCGATGTCGCAGGGGAATTCTTCCGTCCCTTCGCCTTCACCGTGACAGTCTCGGTACTTTTCTCGCTGCTCGTGGCGAGGACGCTTACACCGATGATGGCTGCTTATTTCCTGAAACCTCATAGCGGTTCAATACCCGAGCCGCGCGTGCTCAACTGGTACCTGCGGCGGGTCCGCTGGTGCCTGGCGCATCGGTGGATCACCCTGGCAGCCACCTTGATCATCCTGATCCCGATGCTGCTGGTATTCAGCTTGCTGCCGGTCGCCTTCCAACCTTCAGGAGACAACGGTTTCACAACGCTGACGGTCGAACTGCCGCCCGGGTCCTCGATTGAAGACACCCTGGCTGTCAGTGAGATGGCCAGGAACAAGCTGATGTCCCTGCCCCAGACTAAAAGCGTCTACACTACCATCGGCGCCGCCGGCGGCGGCGGGATGGGTCCGGGTGGAGGATCGGCTGGCAATGTGCGCCGGGCCAGCCTGACCATCCATCTGGAAAACAAGAGCGGCGAGAAATCCACGCAGCAGGATTATGAACGCCGCGCCACGGAACTGCTGCGGGAAGTGCCTGGCGCCCGCCTGTCCTTTTCCAGCATGGGGGGCGGCGGCCTGGAGATCACCCTGACCGGCGATGACTCCGTACGCTTGGCGGAAGCAGGCGCTGCTGTGGAGCGGGTGATGCGCACCATACCGGGGCTCGGGACCGTCACCAGCAACGCGGCCCTGGTCAAGCCCGAGATCGTGGTACGGCCGCTCCCGGATCGCGCCGCAGAGCTTGGCGTGACGACCGAGGTACTGGGGCTGGTCACCCGTATCGCCACCAGCGGGGATGTGGAGACCGGACTCGCCAAGTTCAATCTCGACAACCGCCAGATCCCCATCCGCGTCCGGCTCAACGATTCCACCCGCGGGGATATCGAGCGGATCCGCCTGTTGTCGGTTCCCGGCCGCAATGGCCCGGTACCGCTGATGAACGTCGCAGATATCAAGCTGGGTTCAGGTCCGGCACAAATCACCCGGCTGGATCGCAGTCGGAATATCAGTATTACTGCCAATCTCAATGGCCTGCCGCTGGGGGATACCCTGAACCTGATCGAGGCCACACCGTCCATGCGGAATCTCCCCGAAGGCGTCCACCAGGTCCGCACCGGGGATGCCAAGTGGATCCTGCAACTCTTCATCCAGTTCGGCGTGGCGATGGCCATCGGCGTGCTCTCCATCTATGCCATCCTGGTCATGCTGTTCCACAAGTTCATCCAGCCGATCACCATATTATGGGCCCTGCCACCTTCCGCTGCCGGCGC
>MGYR01000024.1:2954-8536 GCA_001801825.1 Gammaproteobacteria bacterium RIFCSPLOWO2_02_FULL_56_15
CTATGGTCTGGCGATCAATTCCTTGATCGGCCTGCTGATGTTGATGGGGATCGTAACGAAGAACTCCATCCTGCTGGTGGAATACGCCATCATGGCGCAGGAAAAGTACGGCATGGGCCGCTTCGATGCGCTCATCGATTCCTGCTCCAAGCGCGCCCGTCCCATCGTTATGACTTCCATCGCCATGATCGCGGGCATGACGCCGGTGGCCATGGGCTGGGCCGGCGATCCGAGTTTCCGCTCGCCCATGGGAGTCGCGGTAATTGGTGGACTGACTGTATCCACCGTCATGAGCCTGTTCATCGTCCCGGTGGTGTTCACCTTCGTTGATGACATCCAGCAGTGGTTCCTCCGCATGTTCGGGGTCGGACCGGCTGCCGGGATGAGTGCGACCTTGCCGGCAACCGGGGGCCTCTCACGGTCTTCAGTCTGAGCGATGGCGCGTGGATAATCATGTGCCGGGCAACCGCCGGTAACGGCGCAAAACCCGCTCACCGTTACCAGACACAGGCCCGGCAAAATCCGGTTCCGTGATTAACGATCCAAGCTGGCTTCCGTAGCGCACTCCTTCCTGCCTTGCAGCGCGGTCAAGGTCTCGATTCGCGCATGGGCGGCTTTTGAGGCGCTGGAATAATTCGCTTGTTTCGCGATGACGTTGAACGGGAACCAGAGCACGCCGTCAATCACATCGGCGCTGGTCATGTCTTTCTTATCCGTTTCAACTCCTGCTATGATTGAATTTACCCGCTGGATCTCGCGGTCAATATCAGCGCAGCTCAGCAACTCATCGTTGCTGCCGGTAGACTTGACGACTTCGTGGCTTGCGCTGCTGGCGCACCCGTAGCCGACCGTGCCAGCCAGGCAGGCGGCAAGTACCGCATGGAATGTTGATTTCATGGATTTCCCCTCTTAAGGTTGTATTGAATACCTGGCATCGGAACGCACCTAAGTACGAACTCAGGTCCTGTTTTTCTGCCATCGAGGAAATCATAGGCAAGCCATCCGGCGATGACAGCCTACAGATTGCTTACAGATGACATGCAAGCCGGACGCCTGGGGGTGAGGTCCGGGGTCGTGGTAGGTGCGGGGTCGAGGTTAGGTCCGGGGTCGAGGTGTGGGGGGTCAGACCCGATGTCTGGGTCTGACCCCCTATATTTCTTTACTGGTCGGAACTTGGGGTCGGATCTGGCCTCAGTGAGTCTTTTAAGCTGCGCAAATCAAGTAGCAACGCCGGAATATCGGACCGAATTATGCTCCAGAGCGTATCGTTATCAATGCCCAGATAGCCATGAATAAGCCGGTTGCGCGTGGCAACGATGGTGCGCCAGGGAATGTGAGGCGCAGCATCACGGATATGTTGGGGAATATGGGTGGCCGCTTCGCCGGTGAGTTCGAGATTGCGCACCGTAGCATCATAGTTGAGGCCACTGGCCTCGAAGCGCGGTTGATCCAAACCTTCGGTGTAGGCAAGCACTTTCCCCGCGAACGAGATCATGTCATCGAGATAAAAGCGCCATTCGCGCACTGGCGTGTCAGACATGCACGGCTTCCCGTTCGATATAAGGACGAAGTTCCGGACGCAATGCCTTTTCGGTGACTAAATCCACCGGGCAGCCAAGCAGATCTTCCAGGTAAAACTGGACACCAAAATAGCGTTGCGACGTGGCAGGGCCATCAAAGGCAACGAGCACATCTACATCGCTGCCGGGGTGAGCAGCATCGCGTATCGTGGACCCGAACAGTGCAAGTTGCGTCACGCCGAATCGATGCATCAATTCGGATTTGTGTTCGGTCAGCAGGGCTAAGGTTTGATTGCGGTCCATAAAAGTACCTTGGGTCGGAACATTGCTTATTAATAAATATCGCCCGCTTAACTGCTAACCGACATCAATATAAGCACAGTATGGACGACAGGCATTAGTGAGACAAGCCTGAATCTTGAGGGTTGAATCGCCCCGGGAATGCCGGAGACTGTTTTGTTTGAGTCAAGCCGCTTGGCATGACCCTTCCTGTTGTCATATCAATATTTTCCATAGCACAAGTGGATTGCAAGTATTAACGTCAAGCATGGGTCCTCAAATCACCCAATGACCCACATCATCACGGAATTGAGGTGGTTCATTCGGTATATGGATGTCTGTTCTGTGCCAGAAAGCTAACTCCTCCTGAGCTTTCCCATGACCCGCATTGGCAGCAATGCATAGTAGTTCCCATGCTTCAGAACTCTTCAGAGAAATGTACTCGTTGCCACGTTCATATGCTGTTACTACATTTGGATCATACACTGTAATTGCAGCCTCTTTCTTCTGCCTCTCTTCCTCCCTATCCGCCTCCCATTCACTTATGGGACTAGCATTCTGCAACTCCCCACCTTCTATATATGTTGTTAGTTGCTGGGCCATTTCCCTGCACGCTTGTCCCTCTGAATTTGCGATTTTTAACGGCAATGGCAAGAGAAAGCCCACAATTACATTTTTACCGCTTGATACCGCATTAGTTACACGGGAATTTTCAATATCATTCAGATCCCAAACAATTGTTGCAATAGTAGTCGTTTCATCTACAGATACCATGCCATAACAGCCACTGAAATCCATGGCGAAACCACACCAAAATGCACCTTTATCATCATGTAAATTAGTGTTTAACCCGACCACTGATACCACATACCTGATTCCCATGCTTTCGATGCGGGCCTTAATGCCAGGCTTAGCAAGAAATGCCGAGAATTCTTCAACAGTATCCGGAGCATATTTTGGTTCAAAGAAGGGGAAGAGCGAATCTCTGAATTCCATCCCTGTCAGAACTGTACGCTCAGTATCTAATCCACGCAGTTCCTTTGTCAGACACTTTTCATCTTGATTATTTAATTCGCCACCAATTGCAATAAATACAGCAATGCCATCATTTGCAGCGATTGCATTACCTGAAAAGCATGATCCCATGATGATTGAAATGAGAAAAATCCGACTGATGAAACATTTTATACTGCTCAGGCTTTTCATTGTGATAGGCCTCCTCTAGTTCCTCCTTCTTTTTCCAATGTATTTAACCAGTTTGATATTTCCGGGAGAGTCGAGAACTCAGCGTAAAACTGTGCGGCAATCTCTCGTGTCGCAGAATCAAACAACTCCCGTGCTTGATCATTAAACGAAAATATGGTTCTAACCTTTAATACGGGCGGGGGATTAGACTGTATTGAAAACGTCAATATCTCATCACCATCGGGCAGGTATAATTTGACGTTGTAAGTCAGAGAAAGGCTGAATGACCATTGAATCCCATTAATGACTGCACCGTAATGGATACTGACTAGTGATGGTTCAAGGATGGCATCAACATCTTGCTTGCTTAGTTCTTCCGGACTATTGGGATCAATGTACACAACATTACTGAACATCGAGGTCGTCAATTGATCAAACAGGCTGATATTTGCAAGGCCAAGGGATAAGTCCAGATCCGCTATATATTCGATCACGGATACTTTTTGAGTGTGTTTAGCCGTTTTGAATTCATCGGTGTAAAGAACACCCACGGTGACCGGTAGTTTTTCCAGGACCGGCGCAGGAAGAACAACATCTCCCATTTCCGTTTTTACCGGCACTGCACACCCGGCAGCGAGCAGTATCAGTGGTAGCATTAAGAGCAAATATCGACCCATGCGATCCCCCCTCATTAAATGGTTATTACCAATTCATGCTCCGTTTACATACAGATTTAAGGAGCCTCTGATTACACCTGCAAAAAATAATCATTATGTTGACACTGCCTTCTCTCGCCGGCGGACCACAAGGAGTACCAGAATCATCATGAGGCCCAGAGCACAAGCAATAGCAATTCTCATCGGATAATAAAGCAATGAATTTGCACGAAGGATATAGGGTTCCCAGGTGAAATTATCCGGCGAAAATTTCCATTGCAGGACGCCCGGCTCAAAGAGATATCTGTTTTTTGATCCCGTACGTACAGATCTGACTACTGCACGTTCATGGCGAGATCCCCACCAGGATGATCCTTATCGGATGCCAGTAAGTTAGTGGCCTCCAGTTCCAGCCGGGCGTCGGCGACAACCTGACGGCAATTTTTCGAACTATATAGCACTTTCACCCAGGACAGCAGGGGCAGATGGTCGCCAACACTGACAATGAAGGCACTGTCGAGCAGGGTCCCGCAGGCATCCAGGATCTGCTCTTCGGCAGTGTAGATCCGCTCCGGTACGTCTTCATCGCCGGTTTGCGAAAGGGTCGCAATCGCATTCAGGGCGCCGCTGGCTTCGCGGACCGTATATTTTACGCTGGCACACCCGGATGCGAGCGCCAGTACCATCAGGGCAGCCATGATCCTGCCTGACCGAGGTCTGTCAGTTACTGTATGGATTATCCCCGTACGTGTTGTGGTTCTCATCGTTTTCACCTGTCGCTAATGCTTCGGTCTGTTTCCGGATGTTCAATCACAGTTGAATCACCATCAGCGGAAAGTCTAGGTGCTCTCCGGCCAGCGTGAAACATACAGAGTACTTACAGAAGCGCGAATGTGGACACCCAACGAAAGGCCGGATGTTGGGTTCAGAGCAATTTAATAATGCCGAAATGAAAGTTCACATTCTTTGCACGGTTCTGGTTTAGCTTGGATGAAACATGCGCGGCATTCGCGATGCATCGCAGGCAGACGCGACGGTAGCATTTATGGATGTTGAATATCCACAGTCATGCTATGCTTTCCGGGCTTCGATTACCGGGTTTATTATTCCTGCGACCAACGTATATTTCGGGGGACATTACGTGTTCAGAAATTGTGTAATCACCGTACTCTTGTGCTATTGCGGATTCGCCAACCTGACTCTCGCCGGCGAGGGTATCAAGGACTTCAAACCGGTCTCTGATGAGATGCTGGAGAATCCGGCACCTGGGGACTGGCTCATGTTCAGTCGCACCTACGACGCCCAGCGCTACAGCCCGCTGGATCAGATAAACAAAGACAATGTCACCAAGCTCCGTATGGCCTGGGGCAGGGGGCTACCGGCCGGTCGGATCGAGTCCATCCCCCTGGTCTATAACGGGGTGGTGTATATGATCATCCCCGGTGGATCGGTGCAGGCCCTGGATGGCGCCACGGGGGATCTGATCTGGAAATACGACAGACAGATGGACGACGCCCTGAAGGCGAGCTCGCGCAGCAAGAACCTGGCCATCTACCAGGACCTGATCATTCACACGGCGCCGGACAACTTTCTCATCGCCCTGGATGCGCGCACCGGAAAACTGCGCTGGGAGACCGAGGTCGTAGGCGGTCAGCATAGCTCCGGCCCCATCGTAGCCAACGGCGTGGTGATCTCCGGGCGGGCCTGCGGCCGCACCCGGGACAGTTGCTTCACCGCAGGGCACGATGCCCTGACCGGCAAGGAGCTGTGGAAGTTCTACCACGTGCCGGCGCTGGGCGAGCCGGGCAGCGAGACCTGGGGTAATTCCCCGGATCACGAAAAGAACATGGCCTCGACCTGGGGCCTGCCGGGCTCCTATGACCCGGAGCGCAACCTGGTGCTGTGGGGGGTGGCGAATCCGATGCCGAACACCCGTGCCGAT
>MGYR01000024.1:8565-8874 GCA_001801825.1 Gammaproteobacteria bacterium RIFCSPLOWO2_02_FULL_56_15
CTTCGCCTCACCGGCGGATCTCTACAGCAATTCCACCATTGCCCTGGTGCCGGAGACCGGGGAGCTGAAGTGGTATTACCAGCACCTGCCCGGGGATGACTGGGATGAGGACTACACCAACGAACGCACCCTGGTCCGTACCCGTATCAACCCGGATCCAAAGCAGGTGAAGTGGATCAACGAGTCGGCGCGGGGGCAGGAGCGGGACGTCTCGGTGATGATCGGGGAAGGCGGCGGTATTTTCGTGATCGATCGCGACGATGGGGAATTCCTGTGGGCGACGCCCTTTCCCTTCGATGTTCCGGAGTT
>MGYR01000024.1:8953-9542 GCA_001801825.1 Gammaproteobacteria bacterium RIFCSPLOWO2_02_FULL_56_15
CATCTGATCTGTTTCTTCAACACCCGCAGTTACTGGCCGACAGCTTATAGCCCGCGGACCAACTCCATCTATTCATCCTACATCGACAACTGCCTGGACATGACTTCGAAGAGCGAGGATGAACGGGAGCGCCGGGTCAGCGGCTTGCGGCCGGGCCATGATCCGGAAAAGCTGACCGGACTGGCCAAGATCAACCTGGAGACCGGCGAGATACGGCGTTTTAACGAAGGCGCCGATCCCTCCAGCAGCGCGGTACTCGCCACCGCGGGTGGACTCATTTTCCATGGGGACGTCAATCGACGGCTGCGGGCATTTGATGAGGAAAGCGGAGCGGTGCTCTGGGAGACCATTTTGGGTGGACCGGTGGCGGTTAGCACCATCACCTATACCGCCAATGGGAAACAATACCTGGCGGTCTTTACCGGTGATAACGTGGGTGGGGGACTTACTCGCCTGACCGGTACGGATTACGTGGCCGGCCATCCGGCCATCTACAGCTTCGCCCTTCCGGATTAGCCTATTCTGCTACACTGATCTCCCCGGTGCAGGCCGGGGCGATCCCGCTGTAAGCCATATACACAGGTCGACA
>MGYR01000025.1:0-573 GCA_001801825.1 Gammaproteobacteria bacterium RIFCSPLOWO2_02_FULL_56_15
GTATCACCGCAGCCAGCAGTTCGTCCGGACGGACTGCCGCCAGCGCTCCCGCATGTATCACCGCAGCCAGCAGTTCGTCCGGACGGACTGCCGCCAGCGCTCCCGCATGCCGGCCGAACGGTGTCCGAACTCCATCAAAAATATAGGCATCGATCATCTTTACTATTCTCCGGTTCATCCCCGGCGCCGGGGATCAGTTTAATTAAAGGGGTTTTCCTCATGCAGCAGTGAGAGTCCCAGCATCGCCCTGCGCCGCAGCCAGGGACTCGGCCGGTAACGCGGGTCGCCATAGACAATCTGCAGGTTTTCCAGGATCTCCAGGAGTACGCCGGCGCCAATCCGGTCGCCCATGGCCAGTGGCCCTTCCGGATATCCCAGACCCAACCGGGCAGCGGTATCGATGTCAGCCACACGGGCCACCGCCTCTTGTGCGATATCGCAGGCTGTGTTGATGATATTCGCAACCATACGCTGGGCCACTAATCCCGCACTGTCGCGGATCACCGAGACCTTTCTGCCGGTGGCGGCGAAAGCCGCCCATGCCGTTTCCAGCACCTCCTTGCGGGTCGCCGG
>MGYR01000025.1:620-8905 GCA_001801825.1 Gammaproteobacteria bacterium RIFCSPLOWO2_02_FULL_56_15
CCGCCACGGTACGTTCCGGGTCGAGTCCCTCCTCCAGAATTGATGTGGTGGCATCCAGGCCCATGGGTGTGACGATCGCGATACAGTCATCACCCGGCACCTTGGTCTGTGCCAGACGGATACCCGACGCTTGCAATAAGCCCCCGATACGATCCGCAAGCCCTGCGACGAGAGGGCTGATCCAGAAACTCTGATTTGCGGGCAACCGGGGTACGGGCGGTTCTTCAGGCACGACCTTATCGCCATTCTGATACCGGTAAAAGCCTTCACCGGTCTTCCGCCCCAGGATTCCAGCGTTCAGGCGCAGTCGCAATTCGGGCGTCGGGCGCAGTCGCGGCTCCTGATAATACTGGGCATAGACGAGTTCGCTCACGGGACAAGTGACATCGAGCGCGGTCAGGTCCATCAACTCGAACGGCCCCATCCGGAAACCGGCGCAATCCCGCATGATCTCGTCCACCTGATGAGTTGCGGCAACCCCTTCGGAAAGGATCCGCAGACCCTCCGTGTTCATTCCCCTCCCCAGATGATTCACCAGGAAACCGGGAGCATCCTTGACCATCACCGGCGTGTGACCCAGCCGTTCCACCAATGCCTGCATCTGCCCGATGACGCCGGGATCGGTCTTCAATCCGCCGATAATTTCGACCAGTTTCATGAGTGGAACCGGATTGAAAAAATGGCAGCCTACCACCCTCCTGGGGTTCGCACAGGCCGCGGCGATCGCGGTCACGGACAAGGAGGAGGTGTTGGTGGCCAGGATGCAGTCGGGGGACACCAGTGCTTCCAGTTGTTTGAAAACCGATTGCTTCACCTCGAGTTTTTCAACAATTGCTTCAATGATCACATCGGCCTCTGTCAGATCGGCCAATGCGGTTGAGCTTCGGATACAGGCTTTGCCGCGGGCGGCATCCGCTTCGCTCAAGCGCCCTTTTTCCACCGCCCGGTCAATCATCCGGGTGACAAAGGTGGCGGCATCTGCCACCGCCGCTGCATCGATGTCATTGATGATGACCTCGATCCCCACCGTTGCTGCCAGTTGGGCCACGCCTCTCCCCATAATCCCGGCCCCGATAATACCTATGGTGAGAGGACCCTTAGCAAGATTTTTTAGTGGCATGGAATAGCTCCGGTGATTCAGCAGGATAGTAATAATTTCAAACAGTAAAATATTTACTATTTATTATTTCATAATATACATATATTATATTTCGTATATAAAATTTTCACACCTGCTTTGTAAAACTATGTCGTATACACCACCCAAACCCCTGGTACTCGACTATCAAAACCGCCCGGCAGAGATGTCGGAGGACCGAAAATTCGTGACCGCACTGGCGCGGGGGCTCGATGTCCTGCGTGCGTTCCAGACCTGGATCGGCCCCATGAGCAACAAGCAGCTCTCCGAGGTGACCGGGATTCCGAAGCCCACCATCAGCCGCCTCACCTTCACCCTCAAGAAGCTGGGTTATCTTACCCAGACAGGCCGCAACGGCAAGTACGAACTTGGGGCCGGGATCCTCTCCCTTGGCTACCCCTTGCTGAGTAACCTGCGGGTTCGGCACATCGCTCATGAGCATATGGCAGAACTGGCCCGATTGAGCGGCGCAACCGTCGCCCTGGCGACCCGTGATCATCTGAACATGGTTTTCGTGGACGAGTGTTGCGGGAACACCTCCACGACGCTGCGCATCGATGTGGGGGCAAGGATCGAGATTGCCAGTTCCGCCATCGGCAGGGCCTACCTGGCCGGAATCAGGCCGGACCAGCGTGCAGAGATCCTGGCGGAACTCGCCGGGATACACGGAGAGCGCTGGCCTGAACTGCATGACCGTATCCTTAGCGCCATCCGCCAGGTAGAGGAGCGGGGCTTCTGTATCGTCGATGGCGAATGGCGGCGGAATACGCGCACCGTAGCCGCTCCCCTGGTGTCACAGGACGGCAATACCGTCATGGCCATGAGCTGCGGTGGACCGATCTTTTCCATTACCCTGGAGAGGATGGAGCAGGAACTCGGGCCGAGGTTGACGCATATCTGCACAGCGGATTCCTTATACCTTGGGAATTAGGGCATAAACCTATAAGCTAACAGGAAAGTACAGACCATGAGCGGACGAAGCAAGCGGATGAGCGCGAGCAAGCGGGTATTCTATTTCAGCAATGCGCACAGCGAAGGGAACCGAGGCATGCGTGAATTGCTGGGCAGCAAGGGCGCCAACCTGGCGGAAATGGCGAGCATCGGTCTGCCGGTTCCTCCAGGTTTCACCATCACGACCACCACTTGCGCTGATTTCTATGCCAACAACGAACAGCTCCCCGTGGGATTGCATGACGAGATCCTGCGGTATATCCGGCGTCTGGAGCGGGAAACCGGCAAACGATTCGGCTCGGAGCAAAACCCGCTGCTGCTTTCCGTCCGCAGCGGGGCTGCGGTCAGCATGCCAGGCATGATGGATACCATACTGAATCTTGGCTTATCCGATCTTGCGGTTGTCGGCCTGGCTTCCGTTTCAGGAAATCGCCGCTTCGCTCTGGATGCCTACCGGCGCCTGATCAACATGTTCGGCAATGTGGTGATGGGGGTAGCGCACAAGCATTTCGAAGCGGAATTTAACCGTATCAAGCGAAGATTCAAGGTCAGCCTGGACTCGGAGCTGGACGCAGACGGGCTGGAAGAACTAATCCAGGCCTACCAGCAGGTATACAGAAAAAACACCGGAGAGGATTTTCCCCAGGATCCCTTCGACCAGCTGGAAAAGGCGATCATCGCTGTATTTCGGAGCTGGAACATCCCCCGGGCGGTCGCCTACCGGCGTATCCATGAAATATTCGGCCTGCAGGGTACTGCCGTCAATGTGCAGACCATGGTGTTTGGCAACATGGGTGACGATTCCGGCACCGGGGTTGCCTTTACCCGCGACCCGACCATCGGAGTCAATGAGTTCTATGGTGAATTCCTGATCAACGCCCAGGGTGAAGATGTCGTGTCCGGTATCCGGACCCCACAACCGGTGGTCAATATGAAAAACTGGAAACCCGAGATCTATGCCCAGTTGCTGAAAGCAAAGCAGACCTTGGAGCGCCACTACCAGGAGATGCAGGACATCGAATTTACCATTGAGCGGGACAAGCTGTATATCCTGCAGACCCGGACCGGCAAACGCACCGGGACTGCCGCGGTCAAGATCGCGGTGGACATGGTGCGGGAGCGTCTGATCAACCGGAAGACCGCACTGCTGCGCGTCCCTCCCAATGACCTCAACCAGTTGTTGCTGCCGTCCTTTGCTCACCATACCAAGCGTGAGGTGTTGGCCACGGGGCTGCCCGCCTCGCCCGGCGCCGCTTCCGGCTATCCCGTATTTACCGCGGATGAGGCAGTGGAGCGCGCCGAAGCGGGCGTAAAGGTGATCCTGGTGCGCAAGGAAACCAGCCCCGAAGATATCCAGGGGATGAACGTCGCGCAGGGGATCCTCACCTCTACCGGCGGGACCACCAGTCACGCCGCAGTGGTGGCGCGAGGCTGGGGGAAATGCTGCGTCACAGGCGCCGGCAAATTACATATCGATGAACGCCGAAAGACCATAACCATCCAGGGCCGGCGCATTACCGGCAAGGATATGATCAGTATCGACGGTACCAGCGGTGAGGTGATGCTGGGAGATATCCCCAAACAACCACCCTCCTTTTCAAGCGAATTCCTGACCCTGATGGAGTGGGCCGACAAGGCCCGCAAACTGGTCATCCGGACCAATGCCGATACACCTGCGGATGCGCAAGTCGCAAGAGATTTCGGCGCCAGAGGCATCGGTCTTTGCCGGACCGAACACATGTTCTTCGGCGAGAACCGCATCCTGGCCATGCGGGAAATGATCCTCTCGGAGAATGAGGATTCCCGCAGGAAGGCCCTGAAAAAACTACTGCCATACCAGCGCCGGGACTTTGAAGGCATCTTCAAGGCCATGCAGGGCCTGCCGGTGACCATCCGGCTGATCGACCCTCCCCTGCATGAGTTCCTGCCGCAGGACACACACTCCCAGGAAGTGATTGCTAGGGGGATGGGATTCACCACTGCGCATGTAAAAAGGCGGGTGGAGCAACTGCATGAAGTCAATCCCATGCTGGGCCATCGTGGTTGCCGCCTGACCGTCACCTTTCCCGAGATCCTCGAGATGCAGGTCACTGCCATCGTCGAAGCGGCCATCAACTGTCGCAGAAAAGGAATACGCGCCCTGCCCGAGATCATGATCCCGCTGGTGGGTGTCGATCTGGAGCTTGTGCTCCTTCGCGAACAGGTCGTGGCCACCATAGAACAGGTCAGGCAGAAGAAAAAATACCGGGGCAAACTCGACATCCCGATCGGCACCATGATCGAAGTGCCAAGGGCGGCCCTGACAGCAGATCGGATCGCAAGACACGCGGACTTTTTCAGTTTCGGCACCAACGACCTGACCCAGATGACCTTCGGTTACAGCCGGGACGATATCGGCACCTTCCTGCCCGAATATATGGCCAAGGGGATCATTGAAAAAAATCCCTTCACCACCCTGGATAACGCCGGTGTCGGGCAACTGGTAGTGATGGCGGTCCAGAAAGGCAAGGGACACAAACCCCACCTCAAATGCGGTATCTGCGGCGAGCATGGCGGGGATCCGGAGTCGATCCAGTTTTTCGCGGCGGCGGGACTCGATTACGTCTCCTGTTCCCCCTTCCGGGTACCCGTTGCGCGGCTGGCGGCGGCTCAGGCGGCGCTGCGCAATAGCCAGTCGAAATAGCTGAGTAAGTCCGTGCGGGGTACGACCCGCTGTCTGGGTCTGACCCCGAGTCTCCTTGCCAGGACAAATCCGTCTGCTTCGTATATTTTTATAAGGGTTTTATAGTCAACAGGCTTGAGCTTGGACATGGTTGGCGACCAGTTAACCATGCGGGTACCTGTTCAATAATCGAATGAGCCAGTTAGAAGGTCGCACTATATATTCCTTCCATCCAAGGGCATCCTGAAGATCATCAACCAGTGCATCTTCCTCAGAAAGGGGTGAGGATTCATTTCTGAGCGCCAGGGGATGCTATGGCGGCGCCGCTGACTTTCGGCTAAACTTTCCTCTCTGAGGCGCTACAATAACCGCTCTATGACCAAACACATTCGCAAAACCAAGGCATTGATCGAAGGTATATTACGTGGGCTCGAAGCGCCTGCGGACACGTTTACTGTCAATCAATACCCTTATCCTCACGAATCCGAGCATGATGCCCTTCGCGGCGATTGGAAGCAGGTAGGCGATGAGATTCGGAGTGTGATGGCGAACGATCTAGCCTAATCAACGCAGCAAATTTATGGATGATTAAGTCATGCCAGAACAGCTTGTAAAAGAGTTTCAATTCTATATAGATCACCAGGCAGACCTTGTTAAGCGACATAACGGGAAATATGTCGTGATCGTAGAAAATGAGGTGATAGGGATCTATGATGATGAATTGACGGCTATTAATGAGACCAGGAAAGAACATGAAATGGGCTTTTTCCTGGTGCAAAAAGTAGAACCGGGCAAAGATTCATACACGCAAACCTTCCATTCGCGCGTAGCCTTCCATTAAATTACCAGGGATGGGGATTGCAGCAACAAGGATTTTCGCCTTCACACTGGCATCAAATAATGGACTGTTGCGAGCCCTGCAAACTCATTGCCATATTTGTGCTGGTTTTGATCCACGGACTCCCCCGCTCCCGACCCCCGAACTGAAAAAATACGAGGCAATCTGGGATACAGGCGCAACGTCTTCAGTGGTCACACAAAAAGTTGTTGATGAATGTGGCCTGGTTCCAATTGGCAGAACTATAGTGCAGGGTGTATCCGGTGAGGAAACGTCACCGACTTATTTGGTGAATATCATACTGCCCAATAATGTTGGTTTTCCGAATATCCGGGTTACCAGAGGCAAAATAACCGATGCTGTAGATATTTTGATAGGGATGGATCTCATCACGAAGGGTGATTTCACCATCACGAATAAGGCCAATAAGACAGTATTTTCTTTCAGAATGCCATCTCAGTACCATGTGGATTATGTCAAGCAAATTCATTCATCTGCCATTCCAGGCCACGGTCCTGGCAAGCGGAAAAAAGGGCGGAGAAGGTAAAAATGGACAGGGGGGGTCTTCATGAGTCATTCTGATTTCGGTGCAATAAGGGACGGCTGCACAACGCCTTGCCAGTGAAAACGGTAAATTTCCCCAGCAAGCCTTCCGGCTCGCGAAGCACAGCAGTTAGGACACAACAAGAATTCCATCGTCCAGCACAGAACAACTCCTGGTCATCGATGGAGGTTCCAAGATCAGGATAGCAAATCGGCTCAGCCAGCCACCGAATATTCCACGGATCGCGGGTTCTCCATGCGCTTGCTGGCATCCAGGATTTCTATACCGACGACATTGCCGCTCACGTCATAATCGAGGATAACGCCTGGCTTGCCTTCATCACTCTCCTCGATTGCCGCATTGCTGAACAAAATGCGCAACACATCAACCTCCTGGTCATAAGTGACTTTCATTGGACCCTCCAATACTTTTGAATGTTGCGGGTGCGGTAAACAGAGACCACCACCGCAGGATCAAGTGCATCATTCATGATTGCCCGCAGCAGGTACATTCTCTACCCCCGCCAAAATCAATTTGCGATTGATAGGCCTGCTTTCCTTCCCGTGCAACAACTACCTGCTACGGGTTATGCAGAAGGGATTGAAGGTCTAGCCCGGATTGCGCACTCCCGGTCAGGATTCTTCCGGCAACTCCGGGTAATCACTGAACAGATTTTTTCGGGTCCGGTCATAGGGCCGGTAGCGGCTGGGGGGCGCATCGGCGAGTGCCGCCAGCGGTCCCTTGACCGAGCCGTGATCGGTTTCCTCGACCCAACTGAATTCATAGCGGTTGCGAAACAGGGGGGCAAAAACAGAGCTCCGGATTCTCCAGCGGCCAGTCTCCTTGACGTAATCCACATAAAACGGTCCCCAGATCCAACGGGCGCCCACGTTGCTCGCGGAGGCGCCCGGCGACAGCCAGGTGCTGCTGGCGGAGAGTCCGTCTTTTGCAATCACGATATAGGGATTGACGGTCATGTGCAGGGTGAAGAATCCGGGGATTTCCTTGGTGGCTTCGAAGGCCTTGAACAATCTTTCGATCCCTGCCCGGCCCCGGAAGATACCGCTGTCGGAGAACTCGATGGCAATCCCTTCCGCTGCCTTCGCAAAACATTCCTCCATAATCCTTTCGTAACGCTGGGTCAGGAGACAGTAAGCGTAGCGGGACTGCAACTGCTGGATCTCCAGCATGTCCTCCAGTCTGCGCACACGGGCTTCGAGTTCGAGCAACCGGGTATCGTTTTCAGACATGTTTCTGTCTCCCTCAATTAAGTTTGGCGCCCGCCTCAGAACGTGGAAAGGTGGATGAGCTGCCCGGCCATGTAACTGCATACATCGGAGGCCAGGAAGGCCACGACCGGGCCGACGTCCTCCGGGGTGCAGAGCCGCTTGACCATGGACCGCTGCCGGTTCGCTTCCAGAAATTCGCGCGGGGCATGGGCGACCAGGCCGGTCTCGCCAAGCCCCGGACCGATGGCGTTGACGATCACGCCGTGTTGCGCCACCTCCCTGGCCAGGGCTTCGGTGAAGGCAATGATCCCAGCCTTGGCGGCGCCGTAGATCGAGATATTGGGGATCCCGCGCCCGCCGGAGAAATTGATGATGCGCCCGTATCTGCGCTCGATCATATGCGGCAACACGGCCTGCGCTACATTCATCTGGCCATAGAGATTCACCTGGATATCCAGGTCCCAGTCCGTCCGGGTCATTTCCACGAAGGGTTTCAGCTTGCTGCTGGCGCCAGCATTGTTGACCAGAATGTGGATCTGGCCAAAGCGCTCCAGGGTCTCGGCCACCATGGCATCGACAGCCGCCCGGTCCGTCACATCCGCCGCGACCGCCAGGGCCGCGTGACCTGACTTTTCCAGTTCCGCCGCCGTCTCCCTTGCCCCCTCTCCGTCGATATCAACCGCCACAATATGGCAACCTTCTGCCGCGAGAGTTCTCGCGATCCCGCGGCCGTAACCGATGCGGCTGCCCGCGCCAGTCACGACCGCGGTCTTGCCTTGCAATCCCAGATCCATGCCCCTTCCCCCCTTGCCTGTTGCTGCTGGAACAGTGCATTCTCACACACTGCCAAGCCCTCTGCCTAGAATTGCCCGGTTGTTGAATTAATGCAAGAATGCCCGGACTACCCTGCCCACACAATAACT
>MGYR01000026.1:0-617 GCA_001801825.1 Gammaproteobacteria bacterium RIFCSPLOWO2_02_FULL_56_15
CGGAGCTGCTGTACCGGCTGCTCGGTATCAAGCAGGAACCACTGTTGACACGCTTCGTCGCCCGGCAACTGAGTTGCGCGCACTGGTATGACCTCAGCGCGGCCAGACGCGACCTGGGCTATCATCCCACAGTGAGCCACCACGAAGGCCTGGCGCGGCTCAAGCAATCCGCTGCTTGACGGGATGAACAATGCAAACGTAGCTGCTACCGCCGGGGATCAGGTTCCTGAGCACCCGATCGAAATCTGGACGACACGGCTGGATCTGGACGCGGACGCTATTGCTGCCTGTGCAGCCCTTCTATCTCCGGATGAAATCGCACGGATGCGGCGTTTCAGGCCGGAGCACAAACGCAGGGAATTCACGATTACCAGGGCTTTGTTGCGAATCGTATTGGGGCAGGCCCTCTCCTGCGAACCTGCATCGATCGTTCTTTGCTACGGCGCGCACGGCAAGCCGACACTAGCCGGGGACTTCAGGGCTCATGAGCTTTCCTTCAATGTCAGTCACAGCCATAACATGGCGACTCTGGTGATCGCGGAAGGCGTTGAAACCGGTATCGATATCGAACGACTGCGTACGGATGCGGATTTCACGGGATTGGCACGGCGTTATTT
>MGYR01000026.1:685-31838 GCA_001801825.1 Gammaproteobacteria bacterium RIFCSPLOWO2_02_FULL_56_15
GCTGGACCCGCAAGGAAGCCCTGGTCAAGGCGCTGGGCATGGGCATTTCCTTTGGCCTGAATGAATTTTCCGTTTCCATGGATCCGGACGAAATCGAAGTTCGCTTGCATTCGGACCATCCAGCGTTGTCCGGTAACTGGCGACTATACAGTTTCCGGCCATCGCCAGACTATATCTGTGCCGTGGCCGTCAACAATCCCTGCCGGTCTGTGCTGCGCTTCCATGAAGCAAAGCATGAGCTGCACGGCTTGCATGCTCTACCACAATAAATAAATCAGCTATCGCCACCAGGGCAAACAAATATCTTCGGTCGGTGTCCGGTCAGCGTTCGAAGACTCGGGCGGTTCCTTCCCCTCTGGGGTCACTGGCGGCGCTCACGACACCAAGCCCGCGATCCCAGAGAATTGCCTGCATATCCCCGAAAAGCTGACTGGTGCCTTCCAGACGGTGACCCAGCCTGCGCAACTGGTTCAGTTCCTCCTGGCTGAAAGCGGGAATCTCGAAACTGACGACATCGGGTAGATACTGATGATGAAACCTGGGCATACCCACCAAGGTTTCAACCGGCATCCGCTCAGCAAAATCGAGCACCGCCAACAGCAGCGAACTGATGATCCGGTTCCCTCCTGGAGAACCCAGGATGGCGATCCGGTCCGCTGTCTCCAGAAAAACCGGGGTCATGGTGGTGAGCGGTCGTTTGCCTGGCTCCAGTACGTTGGCATGATCCAGTTCCTGAGGATCCTGCGCGTTCCCCGATGGCGGTGCTGAAAAATTTTCCATGCTGTTGTTCAGTAAGATACCGGTCCCCGGGACCACATAACCCGAGCCGAAAAGACGGTTGAGCCCCAGCGTACCTGACACCCGGTTTCCCTCCCGGTCGATGACAGAAAAGTGGGTGGTCTGCATGCTATCGGCGTTCATGCCCGGTGTATCACCGATCTCGATGCTGGGGGTTGCCCGATCCGGTTCAATAGTCAATGCCAACCCGTCGATGTAATCGAAATCGAGCAGGCGATTCACCGGGATCGAGGTAAAATCCGGGTCGCCGAGATAGACCATCGGCTCCCGAAAAGCCCTCCGCAGGGATTCGATGATCAGATGACTGCGTTCGACGGAGGACATCCCCACCAGTTCAAAGTGCTCCAGTATTTCCAATGCCTGGCTCAGCACAACACCGCCGGCGGAAGGGGGCGGGGCGGTCACAATCCTCAGCTCACCATAGGTACTGATCAATGGCTGGCGCAACACCGGGCGGTAATCCGCGAGGTCTTTCAGGGTCCAGATACCGCCTGAGGTTCTCAGCTCCTGTACGAGTTGCTCCGCGAGCTGTCCCTGGTAAAAACCCGCCATACCCCGTTCCGCCAGTAACTGCAGGGATCGTGCGAGGTCTTTCTGTACGATACGGGACCCGATAGCCGGCGCCCGGTCCTCCCGCAGGTAGATCCGGGCGCTGTCCGGATACCTGGCCAGCATCGCTTCACTCTCCATGCTGAAACGACGGTACTGCGGACTGGTTTCAAAACCCCGCCTGGCATGGTCGATTGCCGGCCTGAGGGAACGGCGAAGGGGCAGGCGGCCATACCTTTCCGCAAGATAAACGAGGCCGGCAGGAAGTCCCGGAATCGCTGCAGACCGCGGGCCTTCCGGTTGCTCCAGCAATCCCGGGTGTACGCCATCAGCGACCAGCATTCTCCAGTACGCCTGTTCAGGCGCCCGCTCCCTGCCATCCAGCAGTAGCATCTGCTGGTCGGTGGCACGGTAGAGGAGCCACATCGCCCCGCCACCCAGACCACAGGCATAGGGCTCGACCACTGCCAGTACAGCGCTCACCGCTACCGCGGCATCAAATGCATTACCACCTTCGTGGATAATCTTTTCCCCCGCAGCAGTGGCCAGGGGATGGGCGCTGGCAATTGCCGACGCAGGGGGAAGACTGTCCGCCCACAGCATCTGATTGAAGATAAGAATGTATACCAGGAAACCCTTCATGACGAGCAGGGACAGGCGGCGACTCCGTTGCTTCCTTAAGGAACAGCAGCGAAGATGACAGCATGCCTCCCTGAACAACCGCAGGATACGCATGTGCGAATACGGTCTGCTATTTACCGAATTTTCTCTGCAACGCCCGGACAACTTTGGCATGTACAAAGCGGCTGACATCGCCCTCGAGACCGGCAATCTCCCTGACCAGACTGGAGGAGATGTAGTTGAGATGTTCCGAGGGTGTTAAAAATATGGTTTCCACCCGGTCATTCAGTTGCCGGTTCATGCCCGCCATCTGAAATTCATATTCAAAATCGGAAACTGCGCGCAACCCACGAATGATCACATTCGCTTTCTCGTGTTTTGCATACTCGGTTACCAGGCCGGTAAAGCCTCGAACCTCCACATTTGCCATGCCCTTGAGCGCCGTGGTGGCGAGTTCAATTCGCTCCTCGATACTGAAGAGGGTCTGCTTGCCGGTACTCTTGGCAACCGCAACGACAATCCGGTCGAACAAGCGTGCGGCACGGCTTACGATATCACTGTGCCCGTTGGTAATCGGATCGAAGGTCCCAGGGTAAATAGCTATGGTTTTCATCACTCTGCCTGTTGCCCACACTCAAGCAGGGAATATTCCACCTGCCCGGCGTGAGATTGTCTGAAAATCCGGAATTTGTTTGTCAGAACAACGCTGCCGCACACCCCGGGTTCGCTTTCAATGTACACCCGGGAGTGCGGGTGCAAGTGTCGCCTGTTTAGAAGCATCTCACAAGAGGGAGGTATGAGATTTTTTCGAAAAGGCGGATCCAGAAACACGAGGTCAAAACTTTCACTGGTACGCTTCAACCACTCCAGGGCTTCGGCATGAATGATCTCCACATCATCGGTCTCGAGATGCTTTCTCTGCTGTTCGAGCCTGCCAGCAAACTTTGAGTCTTGTTCAACCATGACCACACGTCTGGCTCCTCGTGAAAGGGCCTCGAAGCCCAGCACCCCGGTTCCGGCAAAGAGGTCGAGACAGACTGCGCCCTCGATCACCGGTTGCAACCAGTTAAAAAGCGTTTCCCGGACCCGGTCGGGCGTCGGACGTAATTCCGGATAGGACATTATGGGTAGTTTTCGGCCGCGCCATTTGCCGCCGATAATCCGGACCCTGCCCGGGGGTGCTTTCGAAGACGTCTTATTCACAGGCATGGTGCATCATCCACACCGCCAACGCGGCTTCCAGTTAGAACCTATCACGCCCACATTGCCGATGATATCACTCTTGCGGTACACACGCCGAGGGAAGCTCCGGTCGACCTGTGGATTTCAACTCCTGTAGGTCTCGCAGCACGGTATGTAATTTCAACGGCAGCAGAACCGGTAGCAGTTCTAAATCCGACCCTGATGCGATACAGTATCGTTGCGCCTGTTTCCCATGGATTCGGTACATGTTTGGTCTCAAGAAAAAATCTGATACAGAAGAACAGGGTGGAGTTCTGGGCCACCTGCGCCAGGGTCTGCGCAAGACCCGGGATGTGCTGTTCATGGACATCGAGGATCTCTTCCAGGAGAAGGGAGTAATCGACGAAACCCTCCTCGATGAACTCGAGAACCGGCTGTTGCAGGCCGACCTTGGCGTCGAAGCCACAACTCGGATCATGGAGACGCTGCGGAATGCGGTCAAGAAAGGCAGACTGAACCAGCCCGCGGAAGTGATTGCCACCCTTAGGCAACAGATGATAGGGATACTACTCCCTGTCGAACATCAGTTGGAACTCAGCAGTGATCGTCCTTCACCGCAGGTGATCCTGGTGGTTGGTGTCAATGGCGTCGGCAAGACCACCACCATCGGCAAACTGGCAGCCTACTATCATAAGCTCGGGCACCGGGTTTTACTGGCCGCCGGTGATACCTTTCGGGCAGCAGCCATAGAGCAGATCCAGGCCTGGGGCAAAAAAACAGGTATACAGGTCATTGCCCAACACAGCGGCGCCGATGCAGCCGCCGTGATCTATGATGCATTACAATCCGCGCGCGCGCACTCAACCGATATATTGATCGCAGACACAGCAGGCAGATTGCATAACAAAGATAAGCTGATGGGTGAACTTGCAAAGATCAGACGCACCATCAGCCGTTTTGATCCCGAACTCCCGGTCGAAGTAATGCTGGTACTGGATGCCGCAACAGGCCAAAACGCGATGGCCCAGGCGGAGCAATTTCATCGAATGACGGGTGTAACCGGGATCACCCTTACGAAGCTTGATGGTACCGCCAAAGGGGGCATGATCTTTGCGCTCGCGAGCAAAATGACGATTCCCCTGCGTTTTATCGGCATTGGAGAACAAGTGGAGGACTTGAGACCATTCGAAGCAGAACCCTTTGTCAAGGCACTGATAGATACCAGCCCATGATCAGGTTCACTAATGTCTCCATGCGCTATGCGGGAAATATGTACGCACTGCGACGGATAAACCTGTTCATAGAGCAGGGCGCCATGGTTTATGTGACCGGGCGTTCGGGCGCCGGCAAAAGCACGCTGCTTCGCCTGGTCGCTCTGATAGAGCGGCATACCGAAGGTCAGCTCATCGTCAATGGCCAGAATCTGGAGCGGGTAACCGGCAGGCGCATACCTTTATACAGGCGAAACATCGGTTTCACATTTCAGGATCACCGCCTGCTGAAGGAGAGGACACTTTTCGATAACGTGGCCCTACCCCTGGTGGTCGCCGGGTACCGTTACCAGGAAATCAGGAAGCGCACTCAGGCCTCTCTGGATAAAGTGGGTCTGCTGAACAAGGCTAAAGCCTATCCTGTTCAGCTGTCCGGAGGAGAACAACAACGTGTGGGCATTGCCCGCGCAGTGGTGCATCGTCCCGCCCTGTTACTGGCCGATGAACCCACGGGAAATCTGGATCCGGCACTTTCACTGGAAATCATGCGGCTGTTCGAGCAGTTCAACCAGGTAGGGGTGACTGTACTCATCGCGAGCCATGACCTGGATATGATTCGTAAGATGCGAAAGCAGATTATCACTCTGCGCGAAGGGAAACTCCTGACTGGCATCGGCCAGACCCTGAATGAGCACGATAATGAGCAAGGTACGGAACAAACAACCTAGATATCGTTTCAAACCGGGCATCCTGGTGCAGAGTTGGCTGATTCAGCATCTGCAGGCCTGTATTTTTAGTCTTGGACAGATCATTAAAAACCCGTTAGGCAGCCTGCTCACGATCGGTGTCATCGGGGTTTCCCTGTCACTGCCTGCAGGCTTCTATCTCATCCTGGGAAATATTGACCGAGTCACCGAGCACTGGGGTGGCGGGCTGGAAATCAGTCTCTTCCTGAAACAGGATGTGGAGCTTTCCAGCGCCCGGAAACTGGCAGCAGACTTATCCGGCAAACCCGGAGTGAGCTCAGTAGAGTTTATTGATCGGGAAGCGGCCTTGCAGGAATACCGGGAAAATTCTGGATTTGCGGATGCGCTGGCCGGACTGGCAGAAAACCCACTGCCGCACGTTTTACTTGTGAAGCCCCTGGAAACCCTGGTGACCACCGGCAGAGGCGAGGAACTGCTTGCTTCCCTGCAAAATATCCCCGAAGTGGACAGCGCTCAGTTTGATCGGCAATGGGCGCTGCGACTGTTTACCATAATCGAACTGTTCCGGCGTGGGGCGGTGATCCTGGCAATCCTGCTGGCCTTCGCTGTACTTCTGATTATCGGCAACACGATTCGCCTTGCCATCTATAACCGGCGTGATGAAATCGAGATCAATCAGTTGTTCGGTGCGACCGATGCCTTTATCCAGAGGCCCTTCCTGTACAGCGGCCTGATTCACGGGGTTGCAGGGAGTCTAATGGCATGGTCCTTGCTCGCAATTGCTGCCCTGTTACTGCAAAATCCCGTGGTCCGTCTCTCCAGTTTATACCATAGCGATTTCAGACTGATTCAGTTACGACCAGAAGAATCTTTATTGCTGATTATCATCGGTGGCCTGCTGGGTCTCGCCGGTTCCTGGGTTGCTGTGAAGCGGAATCTCAAGGACATAGGTCTCTCATAAGCGATTATTTATCCTATAAAAATCCCATTGTTGCACCAGGAATTTCAAGGTTGATTAGCACTCCTACGCAACGAGTGCTAAAATGAGAATAAATCTATGGAGTTTGAATCGTATGAACCACCTGATCAGCCTGCAACCCGGTCTACTTTCGGGGTCCTTGGATGCCTATATTCAGTCGGTAAACCAGATCCCGATTCTGAGTGTGGAAAAAGAACAGCAGCTCGCCCATCAGTTTCGTGAGACGGGCGATCTGGAGGCTGCACGCCAGTTGGTGCTTTCGCACCTTCGCTTCGTCGTGCGCATAGCACGGGGTTACAAGGGCTATGGATTGCCGCTTGCAGATCTCATCCAGGAAGGTAATCTCGGCCTGATGAAGGCGGTCAAAAAATTCGACCCGGAATTCGGGGTGCGGCTGGTGTCTTTTGCCATCCACTGGATCAAGGCGGAAATTCATGAATATATCCTGCGTAACTGGCGCATCGTAAAAGTCGCCACGACCAAGGCGCAGCGCAAGTTGTTTTTCAACCTGCGATCGGCGAAAAAACGTCTGGGCTGGATGAATGCAGAGGAAATCGATGGCATCGCCAGTGACCTGGGTGTACCAAGGCATGAGGTTATCGAGATGGAAAAACGCCTCCATGCCAGGGATCCTTCATTTGACACTCCCCCATCCGAAAATCCGGAACAAGACACAGCACCAATCCCTGTTTCCTATCTGGTAGATGATTCGTACAGCCCCGAGGAACATTACGAGACAGCGGAGACAGAAGACAACGCCAAGCTTCAGTTGCTGGGGGCGCTGGATTCACTGGACGAGAGGAATCGCAAGATTATCAGCAGTCGCTGGTTATCTGAAAAAAAATCTACCCTGCATGAACTGGCGGATGAGTTAGGCGTTTCGGCAGAGCGTGTACGGCAGCTTGAACAAAACGCCTTCAAGAAACTCCGTGCCGCGATGATGCCCCTTCAGGCCTGAGTATCGGGATCCTTAAGGATTATTCACTCGTGGCATTCGGGTGTTCCGGAAGCCATCACGATAATGGGGCGGCTGAATGATGCCTGGAGCCGTTACAATCATGTCGAGAAAATCCGTCCCACCCTTTTTTTAATTGGCGGAATCAGGCGGTGCAAGCCATTGTGTAGTGGTGGCTGGAGGCGCTGCAAGCGTCTCCAGGAATGCTTCCAATTGCCTCAGTTCACTGCGGCTCAAACCCAGAGGAGAGGATTCATTGTGGCCGATCATAGCAGGCGGTGCTCGATTGTAGTGATCGAGTATCTCTGCCAGCGATATCATCTGACCTTTGTGCATATATGGCGATGTGTCTTCAAGATTACGTAACGATGGTGTTCTCATCGCACCAACCAACTCGATACCGGTACGCACAAAGCTGAGTTCTGCGCATCTTCTTTCTGCAGCGTCACTGTAATGGCCCAAACAATTGAAAGGATCTCCCAGCACTTTACGCATACCGTTACTGCGACCCCTGTCTGGAACCTCACCGGGATATGACAGAATGCCGGTGTTATGAAATTCATTGTTGGTGAAAAGGGGGCCATTGTGACACTCGGTGCAACGGGCATCATTGATGAAAAGACGCAGTCCCCTTATCTCAGCATCGTTAAATATCATCTGCTGTGCTATATCGTCTCCATCAAGCACGGCCTCTATGTAGGCATCGAAACGTGAAGGAGCAGGTAGGAGTAACCTCTCGTATGCGGCTATCATTTTCCCTATATTTATAAATACTTCGTTGATGCGTTCCTGATCCTCGCTGGACATCAATTGCCATGCCGCATTCCATTCGGGGTTTACGCCAGGAGCCGCAGCCTCAGGAAAGCGGCTATAATCGGAAAAATCCGGCAATGTGCCAAATAGCGCTTCATAGCCGGCCCGGTATTCGGGATCGCATGCAATCAACCGCACATATTGCATCCGATTACCGCCGTGTTCAGCGGGGTTCTCAAGAGGTTCAAGTGCCTGTGACCACTGACTATCCTTACGGCCATCCCAGAAAAGCCAGGGACTGTATGCTGTGCCTACGATGCTCGGAGTATTCCGCTTTGACAGACCGATCGCCCGCCCTTTTGGCAAGCCATCAGTGAATCGTCGAGCTGGCTGGTGACAGACAGCACAGGATACATTGCCGTTGCCGCTCAGGCGCGGATCGAAAAAGAGTTTGTGCCCTAATTCAGCAGCACGGCGATCATCTGCCACTCTATTGGATGGGTCCGGTGGAACGGGAGGCAGGCCACCAATCCAGAGCGAGCGTAACTTGTCGATCTCGATATCCGACCAAGGTACCGGATCACGAGATTCATAGAACCACCAGGCGCCAAATAAAACGATGGCTGTAATGGCTAATATCACACCTGACCGACGCATTCTGGTTCTGATTGTGCTGTGGGATTCATAATTCCAGGGGGATAAGAACCATATCGCTCACACCTCCCGTATTAATTGTCACTGTAATTTCCCAGTAGCCCGCCATGTGAAAGCGCATACCTTCTATCTGGTAATCACCGTTGCCAAGGTATTGAGTCGATCGTGGGCTCGTTGGGAGACCGTGATTGTGTGCAGGCATACCACCAGTTACAATTATTTCTGCGTCTGGCACGGGTTCACCGTCAATCGTTTCCAGGTGCAAGATCCAGTGATGAATCTGGTTGATGATGATTGGTTCCAGTTCACTTGAATAGCTTACGCGGAACTTTCCGGCTGCAGACTTCCACGACTTTCCTTGTGTGGCTTCGATGCCACTTTCCGCAGCGATAATGCTAAGCGGAAGCAGCAAAAACAGGGCCGTTGTCCAGAGAGTCGATGCGTGGAATTTATTCTTTTTCAAATAGTTAACCATGGTCTGCCTGCAGATGAGAAGTTATAGGCTCAATAGGTTGCTTTTGCTGGCGCGACCAGCCCCCTTTCATTAACCAGTAACTGAGTTGGATGATAAGGGCAAGTACAATGAACAGGGGTAAGTATCCATATCCGATAAAGCCAACTGCAAAGGGGAACACAGCAGAATATATTTGACCGGTATCCTGGCGTTTGGCCGTGACAATGCCGAGGTATTCACCTGGCTCATCGAATTGATGGATTGAAGTGAACACATCGGGTTCAACTGCAGGCGGTTGGTAGAAAACTGTAACGCTTTCGATATCTTCAATCAGTGCAATGTCTTCCAATCGCGCATACGTTCCCAGTCCAGTCACATTCCTGATAATGCGGAAATCGATTGGAACCATTCCGAGGTCACCGTGTATATACTCCATTACGAAGACGGACTCACCCGTGTCCGGGATATCCTCACAGAACTCCTGCTGTTGCCTTGCGTGTGGCAGATAGATTTTAAAATGAGCTTTGAAATAGCCGATTTTAATCACGCACAGATCTTTCTCGGCCGTCACACTACCGTGCGCGCGGGTCTCAGGCTGGACCATTACCAAAGACAGGAACAGGAAGACTGAGATAAGATTGCCTGGGTTTGCCATGTGAACAGGAAGAATAAACGCCCTATTCCTCTAAGTCCACAGCCGCCTGTACCGTCTCGTACCGTCTGTCAGATCTTGTAAAAGTTGTGTGAAATGTATGAAAAAATTCTACGGCTGGCCCGCTACACTAATGTCCTTCTTCACCCAGTACATCCTTTACATGGATTCTTTGGGCTTTTTCAGGCTGGCCAAAATGGTCCACCCGGGTACCAAAGGTGTAACCCGCCTCGGAAGTCATGAAGCCAATCAAGACGAGTAATACTACAGGGGGGGTGAGAATAGCGGTAATGAGTGTCATCCTTTCCCAATATACGTGCATAAAAATTGCAACGATAAAGCCGGCCTTGAGCAGCATAAAGATGACAATCAGACTCCAGCGTACCAGGCCCTGGAATTGAAAATAATCCACCAGATAGGAACAGGTGCTAAGAACGAAAAGCAGTATCCATACTTTCAGATATACGCCAATGGGGTGTTGCTGGGTTTCTGTGTGTTCCATATTAATCCCTACCAAAGATAGAAAAATGCAAAAATGAATACCCAAACCAAATCGACAAAGTGCCAGTAAAGACCGGCAATCTCCACAATTTCGTAGTTATTCTTGCGATCATAGTCGCCCTTTAATACCTTGAGCGCCACTGTAGCCAGGTAAATGACGCCAACGGAAACATGCAAGCCATGAAAACCCGTAATCATGAAAAAGGATGACCCGAATTGCGCTGCCCCGAAAGGATTGGTCCAGGGCCGGACGCCTTCCGCTATAAGCTTGGACCACTCGAAAGCCTGCATGCCGACAAAGGTGGCGCCGAATAGTGCCGTCAAGACCATAAACAGTGCTATTTTCTGCTTATCCCTGAAGTGGGAATACCTTACTGCCAGGGCCATGGTGCCACTGCTGGTAATCAAAATGAAGGTCATGATCGCAATCAAGATCAAGGGAACAGGATTGCCGAACAGTTCCAGGGCAAACACTTCACTTGGATATGGCCAGGGTTCGGTAGTCGACTTGCGGACATTCATATAGCCGATCAGGAAGCAGCTGAAGATAAAGGTATCGCTGATCAGAAAGATCCACATCATTACCTTACCCCAGGGCACATGGAATGCCTGCTTTTCATCACTCCAGTCAACAACAATGGAGTTCAAGCGCCCGCCAGTATTTTCTATGCTTAGATCAGTCATACATACATCCTAGGTAGAAGCTAATAATGCGAATAAAACCAGCCAAACTAATAACAGGAAATGCCAGTAAACTGTGCATAATTCCACACTTAATCGAATTTCTTCCACATCTGCTCCAAACCATACTTTAAAGCTTGCTCTGGTCCATACCCAAAGACCGCCCAGTAGGTGTATGCCATGAAGTCCGGTTAGAACGTAGAAAAATGCATTGGCCGGGTTGGTGTCAAGATAATATCCCGCACCGGTCATTTCCTGCCAGACTGTAAGCTGTCCAAAAATAAACCCTACGCTAAGAATTCCTCCAGCCAGGAGACCTGATTTAAGCTTATTCCGCTGCCCACGGCCTAAGATCATTCGTGTCCACTGCAGTGTTACACTGCTGATAAACAGGATCAGTGTATTGATCCACAGTAATAGCGGTTCCGGCATGGGCCGCCAGTCTTCAAGGTCCATACGAATAAAATAGGCGGTAATAAAAAGTGCAAACATGACGCCAACAACACCCAGAAAGAATCGTAAAGCTATCCTCTCAGGGGCTGCAGTGCGGGTCTTGGAGAAGTGAGTATCAGAGCCCTGGTACTCCCAGGATTTATCCGTCAGGGTACGGAACAGACTCATTCAGAGTGGCCCTTGTATTTGCCTGCGCCATCAAGCATGGCGACATCTTCTGGAGGCATATTCTGTGGAATAAAATCATCTTTGGCCCCAGGAAAACTGTACTCATAAGCCCAACGGTAAACCACGGGCAGTTGTGGGCCCCAATTACCATGTTTTGGGGGCGTATCAGGTGTTTGCCACTCCAGGGAAGTCGCTCCCCAGGGATTGCTGCCAGCTGGCTTGCCCTTAAATAAACTCCAGAGAATATTCACAATAAAAATCAATTGGACAATACCCACAAAAATAGCTACCTGTGTAATATGCGCATTCAGCGCCATGGCTGAATCCGGCATGAATTCGGTGTTGCCCATTGCATAATAACGGCGTGGTACACCCAGGAAACCTAAATAATGCATCGGCAGATATATCGCAAAAGCACCAATAAAAGTTAACCAGAAATGTATTTTGCCCAAGGCGACGTTAAACATCTTGCCAGTGATCTTTGGAAACCAATGGTAAATAGCAGCAAACAATACCAGGATTGGTGAGACGCCCATCACCATATGAAAATGGGCAACTACGAAGTAGGTGTCAGATAATGGTAAATCAACGGTAACATTGCCAAGAAACAAGCCGGTCAGGCCACCGTGAATAAAAGTAAAAATAAAGCCTATCGCAAATAACATGGGAACCGTGAGGCGGATATTTCCATGCCACAGGGTTAACACCCAGTTATAGACTTTGATTGCAGTGGGTATGGCAATGATGAGAGTGGTGAATGCGAAAAAGAACCCGAAATAAGGATTCATACCGCTAACATACATATGGTGCGCCCAAACTATAAAACTCAAACCACCGATAGCAATAATTGCCCAGACCATCATGCGATATCCAAAAATATTCTTGCGGGCATGCGTGCTTAATATGTCAGAGACCAGACCAAAAGCCGGCAAGGCTACAATATAAACTTCTGGATGGCCAAAGAACCAGAACAGATGCTGAAACAACACTGGACTTCCCCCTGAGTGTCCCAGGGGTTGACCCATTGACACCATCGCGGGCATAAAAAAACTGGTGCCTAATAATTTGTCAAAGGTCATCATCACTGCACTTACAAACAGTGCCGGGAATGCAAATAGCCCTAAAATTGTTGCCACAAAAATTCCCCATACAGAAAGCGGCATGCGCATCATAGTCATAC
Organism: Gammaproteobacteria bacterium RIFCSPLOWO2_02_FULL_56_15; assembly: GCA_001801825.1. GTDB lineage: Bacteria > Pseudomonadota > Gammaproteobacteria > Eutrophobiales > Eutrophobiaceae > 2-02-FULL-56-15. The sequence goes on from MGYR01000026.1 coordinate 13,184, forward strand.
CCTTGGTGCGCGCCTGTAATACTGTGGTGACATAGTTGAGGCCACCCATGGTGAAGGCGATAATGAAAACCGCAAGAGATACCAGCATGAATATGATGCCCAGATCAGCACCGGGTGTGCCGCGCGAGATCGCCTGCGGTGGGTAGAGTGTCCAGCCCGCTCCGGTGGGTCCGCCTGGTACAAAAAAGCTGGCCATGAGGATGATAACAGACAGTAAATAAACCCAAACACTCAGCATATTCAGGTAAGGGAACACCATATCCCTGGCGCCAATTTGCAGCGGGATAAGGTAATTACCAAAACCTCCCAGGAACAGCGCCGTCAACAGGTAAATCACCATGATCATGCCGTGCATAGTGATAAACTGGTAATAATTACTAGGAGCAATAAAGGAAAAACTATCCGGATAGCCCAGCTGCAAACGCATTAAGCCCGATAGAACCAACGCAAGCAGTCCTACAAGAATAGCGATGGTGCCATATTGAATGGCAATCACCTTATGATCCTGGCTCCAAATATATTTGGTGATAAAACTTTGCGGATCGTGTAGTGCATGATCCTGATCCGCGATCGGAACGTATGCCATTTAAATCTCCTCGTGATTGCTGGTGCTAGATTCACTTACAACCTGAATCTTAAAATAACCTCTATACTGATCAATCATAAATCCGACTGGCCAGTATTACACTCTCCAGACTGAATGGTTTCTAGCGTAGACTGTTGATGTAAGCGACTACATCAGTAATGGCTTCATCATCTTTTAAACCATTAACCATGGAAGTCATTTGAAAGCCAAATTTATCCTGTGGATGGGCGCCCCGAACACCAGATTTATAATTCTGTAATTGCCTTACCAGATACCAGTCGCTGAAACCAGACAGGGCTGGAGCATTTACCGCCCAGACTCCCTGGCCATTCCGGTTATGACAAATACCGCAGGTCGGATTAAAAAGAGCTTGGCCATTAGCCACGTTTCCTTGAATGGTTACCGGGGCAGGATCGTTGGGTAAAGTTTGGATATAGGCAACCACATTATTTATGGCTGCATCATCGGCCAGGGTAGCGGCCATAGGCGCCATCTGTTGTCCAAACAGATCATCCGTATGGGTGCCCCGTATGCCCTGTTTGTAGTAATTTAACTGCCGCTTTAAGTACCAGCTTTCCTGACCAGCGAGTTTCGGAGCATTTAATACAATATTTCCTTCGCCGTTGGCGCCGTGACAGGCGGAGCACAAAACGTATTGGGATTGCCCGATCTGGGGATTCCCGGCAACTTGCACTAGAGTGTCAGCATAGGTTACCTGAGCAGCAAGCCAGGTATTGAAGTCTACCTGGCTGTCGACGACCACCCTGCCACGCATTACATGGTGGCCGATGCCACACAGTTCCTCACACAGAATTTCGTAGCTTCCAATCTTTGTTGGAGTAAGCCATAGATAGGTAACGGAACCCGGAACCATATCCATCTTGACACGAAATTGAGGTACTGAGTAATCGTGCAGCACATCTTTCGAGCGCAATAACACCTTTACCGGTCTATCGACAGGCAGATGCATTTCCTGACTTTCCACCAGCACATCATCCTGTCCATTGGGATCCTCGGGATTCATTCCAAAAAGATTTTCCGGCGCTATGAACGCGGTATCCACAGTCCCGAAAACACCATCTGCCCCGGGATAGCGATAACTCCATTGCCACTGCTGACCAATCACTTCAACTTCGTCGGCTCCTTTCGGAACCATAACAAAACTTGCCCACACAAAAAGACCTGGCGCTAACATGGCAATGACACCAACGCCAGTAAAGCCAGTGAGCCAGGCTTCGAGTTTCTTATTCTCCGGTTCGTAACGGGATCTCCGATCTTTATTGTATCTAAACTTATATATGGCATAAGCCATAAATAAGTTTACGGCGATAAAAACAAACCCGGTCACCCAAAATGTAATATGGATTGTATCGTCGATGGTACTCCAGTTGGACGCGATAGGGGTCAACCACCATGGGCTAAACAAATGTAACAAGACCGAAATAATAACCAGAAAGACTATCGCGACTACAAGTGGCATAAATATTTAATCCTTATCATCACCAGAAAAAACTAAACAAGACAAGACCTTGAGTTTTGCATGGTTAATCGATTGACCATGGAGTTTTCAAGCAATAAAGATGGAAAGCTTGGGAAATTCGAAAAAGGCTTCTGCATCACGACTAGCCGGTTTACGTAGCGGAAGAATAAACGCCTAATAGAGCGTTGTCTAGCCCCCCACATTCCTGGCTCACCACCCATCAAACCCCTTCCTTCTGCGTATTCAGGCGGAGTTGAACAGTGATTCTGGAGGAATGTGAACACTGTATATCTTAATATCTTAACGCTTTGATAAAATTCATACGAAGGCTGCCTGCTGAAGGTATCCTTCCTCTGCTGTTGCCCTTCCTGTGAATAGCATAAAGCTGTGGTATATTGAAAACGCCAATAAAAACATCTAACCAGGGGGGAAATGGCATGGTCAGTTCTGCAAAGGGCGACTTCAGCGCCGGATATCAGATGGTGCTCGTGGCTCTGCTGAGCCTGAATTTCGGGATTGTATTCTTTGACCGCAATGCACTGAATTTCCTGATGCCCTTCGTACAGCCCGACCTGGGGCTCAACAATACTCAGGTGGGCATGCTTGCCAGCGGCCTGTCCCTGACCTGGGCGATGGCAGCACTCGGGATTGGCAGACTCTCAGACCGCACCGGTAGCCGTAAAAAGATTCTGATCATGGCCACCATCGCCTTTTCCACCTGTTCCTTTCTCTCCGGTATCGCCGCCTCTTTTGCCCTTCTGCTGGGAGCAAGACTGTTGATGGGCGTCTCCGAAGGCGGGATCATGCCCATCAGCCAGTCCATGATCGCCAGCGAGGTGAGCCCGGAACATCGCGGTCTCTCCATGGGCATCGCTCAAAACTTCGGATCCAACCTGCTGGGTTCTTTTGCGGCGCCTGTCCTGTTGGTGGCCTTTGCCACCGCCTTCGACTGGCGTCATGCTTTTTTCCTCGCTGGCATACCGGGCCTCCTCAGTGCCGCACTGATGTGGTGGCTGATCCGGGAGCCGGAGCTTTCTCCGCATCCGGAGGATCAGCCGAGTAAACCCCGCTTGTCCCTGTTGGAGGCCTTTTCCGAGCGCAATATCATCATCTGCACCCTGCAATCCATTCTGCTTGTCTCTTACCTGGTGATCTGCTGGGCCTTCATGCCGCTGTTCCTGACGCAGGTGCGAGGTTATGACGCCGAGACCATGGGCTGGCTCATGGGTACGCTGGGGATCTCTGCCACCATCGGCAGCTTTCTGATTTCCGGAATCTCCGATTACAGCGGACGCAAGCCAGTGATGATCCTCATGCCCCTGATTGGGGTAATCCTCCCCCTTGGCGCGATGTATTACGAGGGTTCGGTCTGGATTATGGCATTGATCTTTTTTGTCGGCTGGGGATTGAATGGGATCTTTCCCCTGTTCATGGCCACAGTACCCTCGGAAAGTGTGGATCCAATGCACACCGCCACAGTCATCGGCCTCTGTATGGGGATCGGGGAGATCCTGGGAGGCGTATTCTCACCGACCATTGCCGGGATGGCTGCTGACCAGCATGGGCTTCAGGCGCCACTGTGGATAATGTTCGGTATCACGATCATCGCCGGTCTGCTTGCGCTATTTCTGCGGGAGACTGCGCCCCGGTTCCAGGCCGCCGCGCATACCTGAACCCGGGGAAATGCCCAAATCCGGCTAATGGGTCATGGCATAGATAACATAGTTGACGCCGAAACGATATGCCAGAGCGGTCATGGGCTCCGGGTAGAACGGATCATCTGCATGTTCCCAGGCATCGCCCATATCCATGTTGAAATTGATGGCCACCATCAGCCGACCCTTTTGATCATAGATCCCACGCCAGTGAGGCGGTCCTTCCAATTGTGCCAAGACCTGTCCGCCGGGACCGAGATATAAATGACGTTCACCAGGGATCTGCGTACGTTCATCCAGTTCGTAGTGGATATGCAGGAGTACATCGGATTCCGGGATCTCGACGATAGGATACCCGGGAAGCACGCGCTGAATGGCCTCGGTAAACACCGCCCATTCATAGCTGCCATGAAAATCGTCTACCAGCAGAAACCCGCCCCGATCCAGATACTCGCGTATTAGGCTGGTTTCTTCATCGGAAAGCATCCACCTGCCGACCTGTTGGGCAAACAGCCAGGGATAATCGAAAATGCGCTCGTCGATTGCCCGGACATGGAAGCTGTCGTCGGCCACATCCAGCCTGGTCAGCCTGCGCAGACCCCGGGTCAGGTGAAATTCTGCGGAAGGATAATCGATAGCCCACCAGCCGCGCATGCCCCAGCCGTTACCCCAGAAGGCGCCGCGGCCACCCCTGCCTGATTCATAGATGAGGCGGGCCATATGAAACTCGGCCTCGGGCTCAACTGCGGTTTCCAGATCAGATTCCTGGCCCCTGGCACGCGGTTGGAAAGACGCTGATGCAACGATACATAACAACACAAACACCAGGAACAAAGCACGGTTGCGTGAATCCGTCATTTTATCTTGGAGCAGCCGTTCGAAGGCCGAGATCATGCGACTCATAAGCTGTTTCAGCCCAGCACGGCAGGCCGAAAGTGAGACATTGATGGACTTCGGATCTCAGGGAATCTACTCTGTGCCATTATCCGTGGCGCTTTCCTTGCCAAACAGAATATCGATCTGTTCCTTTTTCAAACCCAGTCTTGTCAAGATATCCCTGCCATCCTGGTTTCTTTGACGCCTGGGCACATTCCTGTTGTCTGGGTAAGCCCAGTCTTCCTCCTGAACCAGGCTACGGATCTTCTTTTCGTCAACCTGCTCCTGGTTGTTTTCAGTGATCTCAAGTATCTGTTTCAGGGAATGAATCACCCGGATCCCCTGGGTACGCAGCAATTGATCCTTCTGTTGCTGTGCATCCATAACAGCCATGTACTGGCCGGAATAATTCACCCTCGGCTCCATCTGGCAAACTGGACCTTGCCTGGTTTGGTAACAGACGCGAATATACTCTATCGTACTTACGCTCTGTGGGTATGGTGAGTCGAAATCCGATAGGGGGCGTCTCACGGTATCGATCAATAACTGGTAATTGATCAGGGCATACTCATAGAGCAGTTCCACGAGCCGGGGATCCATCTTCCCATGTTGTTCCTCGATATAACGAATCGTCCTGGCGAACTGATCCTGCGCCTCCCCTAGCCCCTTTAGAGAATCCTTCTCCAGCAAGGACCCCTTGTATACATCCACCTTCCAGCGCCCTATTCGCACCAGATTATCGAGGTATTCTTGATCATCCGGATTGAAGTTGCGGCTATATAACCAGTAAATCTGCTGGTAATTACGGTCCAGGTCCTTCCATTTTCCTATCGCAGTATTGCTCTCCATGATGTTTTCCAGTACCGCAAGCTGGTTCATGCTCTGCAGTCCTTCATTGACACGGCGGATTTGCATGGCCCGGCTCAGGATCTCCACCGCCTCCTCGTGGTTCCCCTGTTGCTGGTAGACCAAGCCCAGTCCAAGCAGGTTTTCACCCAGAGCTTCATCGTAGACTCCCTCGCTCGATTCCAGCCGGCTGATCTCATTCTCGTACCGGTCTGCATCCTGCTCCAATCCTTGATCAGGTACAGGGATTACAGCATCAGCCTCAATGATTTCGCCTGCGGGATCCTGCTGGGCGGATACGGTTGATATCCTGGTGAATACCATCGGTGTCAGCAGACTGATAAGCAGGTATTTGATTACGATGCTCGAAAATAACTTCTTCATAGCAGACCGCGCCCGTGAGTGACCAAGATTACAGTATAGACAAGCTCGCGGGAGTAACATTCCGCTATCCGTGACTAACCTATTAAAATTCGGTTATTAAAAACATGTAATGATCCAGCAACAGGAAGGAAAACAGCCCCAAAAGATATAAAATCGAGTAGGAGAAGGTTTGTATGGCCCTCTGGTCACTCGTATCCAGCAGCATACGGATGGAATGATAGAGAAACCCCACCCCCAGCAGGATGGCGCCCACGAGGTAAGTGAGACCGCTCACCCAGGTAAGATAGGGCAGCAAACTGACTAGAAACAACACAATGGTATACAACAGAATATATTGGCGGGTAAACCCTGCGCCGTGGGTTACCGGCAACATGGGAATACCGGCAGCGGCATATTCCTTGCGCCTGTAGATCGCCAAGGCCCAGAAATGAGGAGGAGTCCAGGCAAAGATAATCAGGAACAGGAGAAATGCGGCGGGATCCAGACTTCCCGTTACGGCTGACCAGCCGAGCACCGGAGGCGCGGCTCCCGCGACACCACCTATGACGATGTTCTGAGGAGTCGCGCGTTTTAGGTACATGGAATAGACAAAACCATAGGCGATGAGTGAAAACAAGGTCAGGATCGCGGTCAGGGTATTCACAAAAATGGTCAGCACCAGCATCGACAAAGTGCCCAGCACAAAGGCAAAGCGGATTGCGGATTCATGGTCAAGATTTCCGCTAGGGAGTGGCCGCAAACGGGTTCTGGCCATGGCAGCATCCACCTTCTGGTCCACGATGTGATTGATCACTGCAGCAGAAGCTGCCGCCAGCCAAATGCCGGTGCTGGCCCAGAACAAGATGTTCAGCGGCACCATGTCCGGACTGGCTAAGAACATACCGATGATAGCAGTGAATACAAGCATGGCCACAATCCGGGGCTTGCATAACTCGAAGTAATTCTGTATCGATTCAGTTTGCAGTTTTGTGAGCAATCGCCTGGTCCTCTCCCCTAGTCTTTAAGCGTACCTGGAGTGATGCAGCAGTATTGCTGTTGTAAGCAACAGCGGGGCTACGAGTGCATTATGAACAGTGGTGATGCGTAGAGGCAAGTGATAGATAATATTCCCGATACCACTCTACCGATTCGCGAATATTTCAGCAGCTGTTTCAGATCCTTGATTATCCCTGTAGGACTGGTTCTGCATGGTATAGAGTTTATTTTCGCAAACGGCAAGACATTTCCCACGATAGAGTGTTGAAAGCCGGCACACCCCAGGCCGAGATAACTTCTCTATCTTACCGCACTGGAATCTTCCGCCAGTACGCTGAAAAAGCCGAAATCCTCATCCATGTAATCGTAGTGCGAGAGCCAGTGGTAACCTGTTATCTTGATAGTCATCTCCGCATCCGCTGTCTGCTCCAGTGCTATCAATGCCTTGGTCGCCGGGAAGGCAATGGCCACGAGAATAAGGATGGGGATGCTGGTCCAAATGATCTCGAGTATTGTGCTATGGTGAAACTTGGCTGGGATCACACCCCTCGATTTCCGGTGGTGAATCAGGGACCAGATCATGATGACGAATACAATCAGGCCGATCGCGGTCACTATCCACAAGGCCTTCATATGCAGGGAATAGATTTCTTCGGAGATCGACATAGCGCCTTTGGTCATATTCAGAGCGAGATCCGCCATGACATCACTGGTCCACAGGAACATCAGGCAAGGCAATCCGGCTGAGCGGAATCCCTTCAACTTACTGGCAGACATGTTGAATCCCCCAGATGGTAAATGACATTTACTGGAAATCACCCTGTCCGAAATTTTTTACAAGCAATCCATCTCGCGGGATCGATCAGTAGCGGTAGTGGGAGGACGGCATGTCCTGAGGCAGGAACAAAAACTGTGATCCCAACACATAATAAATATTGATTCACGTCCAGGCATAGACCGACACGGCATGGCAACCGGTGCGTACCTGATTAGGTAAACAGAATATGCACCATCACCATAATACAACTTCAGATTATTCTGCCTGGCCAGAGCATGGCAAATCAGTGCAGGATAAATTTGTACTCTGTCCAAACTGTTGAACAATATGCATCAGAATGGTGTGTGGATGCAAGTCTGAGTGCCCTCCATAGCACAACGACGGGCATCAGTAGAGTCTGTCGATATCCTGCCAGAGGATCGCAGTGTCCGTGCCTGCCTCTGTGTATGGCATATATGCCAGCATCGGTACCGATATCGCCTCCTGCAGGAGGTGCAGATAGTCCTCCCAGCCAGAAAAATCGGGGTCGATAGAATTAGCTACCCAGCCGCATAATTCCAGACCGTCATTACATATGCCCTCAACAGACAACAGAGCATGATTGATACACCCCAGCCGCAGCCCTACCACCAGGACTATGGGCATTTGTAGCTGCGCAACCAGCTCGGCAAGCATAAAATCCTCCCCGAGCTGAACCCTCCAGCCGCCGACGCCTTCAACAACAATCAGGTCAGCCTGCTCTTGCAGTTTTTTATAGCTCCGAATTATACGCTCCCTGGATATCTTGCGATTTTCCCTTCTCGCGGCGATGATCGGCGCCACAGGGTCGATCAGGGCATAGGGATTGATATCCTCATAGACCTCTGGTCTTGAACAACACGCGAGAATTGCCAGCGCATCCTCGTTGCGGTACCCAGCGCTGGAGTTTACGGAACCGGTGGCAACAGGTTTCATACCGGCCACACGCATGTCCTGGTTTTTATAATATTGCATCAATTCCAGCGTAAACCGGGTCTTGCCGACTCCTGTATCCGTACCAGTGATGAAAAAGGATTTCATAGAAGGCTGCTTTTTAATATATACAGTCGGACGGGTGACAGCGGTCGTTTTACTTCATTTTCCCAATCGCATGGATAGGAACGGCAAAGGTTTCCTTCGATATGGGGCGCCCAGAATCCCGATCTGGGCTCCAGGCGTGGCCGATAATCACCTCATAGGTTGAGGGCAACCTGCCGCCGGTTCGCCACTTATCATATTCCTTCACGAGCTTCTGTATCCTCCCCTTACCCGTCAGACTGAGCCGTCGACCTTGATTGATGTTGACAGCTCCCAGTTTCTTCAGATCCCGCATCAGGCTAAACACGTCTGTGTAGGTGAGGAAGAAATATTCCATTTCCATCACGGGGGACTGGAAACCACATCGAGACAACACGTCACCGGCATCATGCATATCCCTGAATACATTCACATGTGCTTTTTCATCGATTATCCGCCAGCAGTCTCTCAATTCTTTCAGAGTATCCGGGCCTAGTGTGGAAAACAGGAACAGACCCCCCGGCTTTAGCACCCTCCTGATTTCGCTGAACGTCCTCTCGAGGTCATTACACCACTGCAGCATCAAATTGGAATAGACCAAATCAACACACCCTCCATTCAGTGGCAGGGAATCCGCATCAGCACAGATAAAATGTTGCCTGGAAAAGAATCTAGGGGACGATCGCCTCGAAACTCGTAGCATGTTCAACGCAAGGTCCGACTGGAGGATAACACTACGACGATACCGTTTTTCAAGCAACCGGGCGCCAAACCCGGTGCCCGAACCCAGATCCAGTGCCAACCGCGGATTGATCCTGATGATTTCCAGACGTTCGTCCAGCAGCACCGCAATATGTCGTTGCAGTACCGCCGCTGATTCATAGTCCCCGGCGGAATGATTGAAATTACGGGATAGCAGGCGTTTATCCGTCAGGAAATCGGTCTCTTCCATACTTTCCTCTCGCTACTTTTCCCAGTACACCCTGTGCCGCAAGAGTCCCGCAAGCAGACGGTCCACCTGATCAAGCGTATGGGTGGCGGAAAAGGTAATACGCAAACGGGAGGTTCCTCTGGGTACGGTTGGCGGGCGTATCGCTGTTACGAGAATCCCTTCCGCGAACAATCGGTCACTGAGTTCGGATGCTTTGGAAGCATCACCAATGATTAGCGGCTGTATCGGTGTTTCCGATGCCCCTATCGGTAACGATATTTCCGCTGCGGAAGTGCGAAAATAACGGATCAAGTCGAATAATTTCTCCCTTCGCCAATATTCTTTTTGTACGAGGACGAGGGCAGCCTCCACTGCGGCACAGATTATCGCTGGCAACGCCGTGGTGTAGATAAAGGGTCTGGCTTTCTGGATCAGTAAATCGATGACTGGCTCCGGACCCGCAACAAAGGCACCGAATCCCCCAAGGGCTTTACCGAAGGTACCAACCATCACCGGGACATCGGCTTGACTTAGTCCCGGGCCTTCTAAGGCGCCTCGTCCCGTGGCTCCCAGGACAGCGAAACCGTGGGCATCATCCACCACGAGCATAGCTGCATGTCTACGGCATACGGTGGCAATTCCCTCCAGAGGCGCAATGTCTCCATCCATGCTGAAAACAGAGTCAGTGAGTACTAACTTTTGTTTTTCTCCATGCCTGACAAGGAGTTCTTCCAGCGCATGCTCATTCGCATGCCTATACCTGAGTACTCTGCTGCGCGAGAGTACGGCTGCATCGATCAGCGATGCATGGTTAAGCCGGTCTCCCAGGATATAACCCCTTCGTCCCGGTCCAAGGGCTGTCGCCACTGAAAGATTGGCTTGGTAGCCGGTGGAAAATAATAGCACCTTATCCCGTTTAGTGAATTCAGCTAGCGCGTTTTCCAGGGAGACATGAGCGGAACTCCTGCCACATACGAGCTGTGAAGCACCACTGCCGAGACCATAGTGATCCAGGGCGTGGTTAACTGCTAAGCGGAGCGCGGGATGATTGGCAAGACCCAAGTAGTCATTACTGCAGAAATTGAGTTTTTCCACTCCTTGCCAGCGCAGAACGTTTCCTTGTGGAGAATCGAAGGTCCTGGTTGTGCGGTACAAACCTACCTGCCGGATCCGATCGAGTTCAGCCTCTATATCCCTCAAAAAAGGCGCTACTGATGAGCACATGCAGACGGATGTTCAGATTTGATTTCTTCCTGCGCTCGTAACCCCAGTCTCTGGAACAACGCCTGATCTTTCTGGTGTTCGGGGTTTTCCGCCGTCAACAACATGTTGCCATAGAAAATGGAATTGGCACCAGCATGAAAACACAGGGCCTGCAACTCATCCGACATCCCTGTCCTGCCCGCAGACAGACGCACCCATGACCCGGGCATGAGTATCCTCGCGACAGCGATGGTTCTAACCAAGTCGAAGGGATCCAGCTCCGCCCCGGCTTCCAGGGGGGTCCCTTTGACACGGATCAGCATATTGATGGGTACGCTTTCCGGATGTCGTGGCAAATTCGCCAATGTCAAGAGCAACCCTGCGCGATCTTCCACCCCTTCTCCCAGACCTATGATCCCGCCACAGCAGAGATGGATACCTGCGTCGCGGACGTGGGCCAAAGTATCAAGACGATGCTGGTAGGTACGCGTGGTGATAATCTGTTGGTAATACTCGGGGGAAGTATCCAGGTTATGATTGTAATAATCGAGTCCGGCGTCCTTCAATGCCCTCGCCTGGTCCACAGATAGCATGCCTAGGGTAGCACAAGTCTCCATCCCCAATGCCTTGACGGACTCAACAGCGGACAAAAGCTTTGGGAAATCCTTTGCCCTCGGGCTGCGCCATGCAGCTCCCATACAGAAACGGGTGGCGCCGATCTTCTTCGCTGCTTTGGCCGCCAATAGGATCTGTTCCAGGTGCATCATGGGCTTTGCCTGGATGTCCGTATCGTTTCTGGCACTTTGGGAACAATATGCACAATCTTCGGGGCACCCGCCTTCCTTGATATTCACTAGCGTGCTTAACTGAATTTCATTAGGATCGAAAAAGTCCCTGTGACTGGACTGGGCCTGAAACAACAGGTCATTGAGCGGCCGTGCAAATAGTTCTATAAGCTCATGTTTTTCCCAGTTGTTTCTAAACATTGCCCGGGACGGTAGGTGTTTCGGATTTTCAGACAACATGTGATTAGCAGTCGCAAGTCGTAATTTGGGGGACACATGATAGAATTTTATCCGCTGGTCAACAAATGGATTTTAAGATGGTTAGCAACTGGCGTCAGTTTAATCAACTTTTAGATTTCTTTACCCCCGGCTACTGCCTGCTGTGTGAATCTTTGGTTCCTGATGGATACCAACTATGCATGGCCTGCAACGCAGACTGTCCTGTCCCAGGAGCGCCATGCCCAAACTGCGGAATGCCACTGAGGGGATATGGGGATTTATGTAGCTGTACGTACAGTCCCTCGACTATTGATAGATTAATCACCGTTCAAACCTATCAATATCCTGTCAACACCATTATCCATGCGATGAAGTACCAACAACAGGTCTCCCTTTGTCGCGAGGTTGGATTGCGGTTGGCAGAAAAAGTACAAAGGTCCGGGACTATGTTACCTGACTGCTTGGTCCCGGTTCCTATGCACAGGAAAAGGCTACGGGAACGTGGTTATAACCAAGCTCTGGAAATCGCTCGCGTCATTGCCAACAGCCTGGACTTGTATCTGGAGGCCGATCTTGTATTACGTAAGCGCCCCACTGCAACACAGATCGGACTGAACCCTACGGAACGATTTCGCAATGTCAAAGGAGCCTTTAGTCTGTCCAGAGAGATGAGCTATGATTCTATCGCGATCATTGATGATGTATTTACCACAGGGGCAACGGCTCTTGAGCTGGCAAATATCTTGAAGATCGCCACCGCCAGAAGGGTGGAATTATGGAGCTATTCTATAGCAACCACCTGAAATTCAAAGGTTTCCTCCTTCTTACACGTCAATAGTCCAGGTTTTCCACCGAGAGTGCATTGCGTTCGATAAACTCTCTTCGTGGCTCAACCTGATCACCCATGAGTATGGTGAAGATCTCGTCTGCAGCAACGGCATCTTCAATATTTACTTGTAGTAGGTGGCGGGTTGTAATGTCCATGGTTGTTTCCCATAACTGGCCCGGGTTCATCTCACCCAGTCCTTTGTATCGTTGTAGATGCAGACCACTAGTAGCTTCAGTCAATAGCCAGTCAAATGCCTGTTTCATTGAGCTGATCTTTTCTTCTTGGTCTCCACGCCGAACCGTAGCGTCTGAAAGCTGGTACTGGTTTTCCAGGCCTACCAGATGACGATAGTCGGCAGAGGCAAAAAATTCTGCGGTAAATAAATTTATCGATTCCAAACCATGAAGGTTGACGCATACCCTGCCAGCGTAATCCGCGCTCTCCTCTCGCCGGTATACTTCCGCCTCGTATAAGGTGCCATTCGACTGATTTTGGGTGAGTTTTTGTTGCAGACCAGCAAACCAGTTTCTTACGATCCTTTCATTACTACACTCAGTGGCGAGAAGAACTGGCATCCCTTTGATAACACTTATAATTATTGGATGATAACGCTTGGTGAGCCGCTCACTCGCCCGATTCATATCATGATACAGTCGACTCAGCTGGCGTAGATTTTCCTGACTGAGTACTGGGTCCCCTGACCTTGGGATTAACTCAACATCAGAGAGGGCCATATTCATAAGAAATTCTTCCCGCTGTTGTTCATCCTTAATATAGGTTTCCTGTTTGCCCTTTTTGAGCTTGTACAGTGGCGGTTGGGCGATATAAATATACCCTCTTTCTATTAGTTCTGGCATTTGTCGGTAAAAGAATGTCAATAAAAGTGTGCGAATATGTGAACCATCGACATCGGCATCCGTCATGATAATGATTCGATGATATCGCAAGTTAGCCACATTGAATTCATCCTTGCCGATACCACATCCAAGTGCAGTGATTAATATACCCACTTCCTGGGAAGACAACATCTTGTCAAATCTTGCCTTTTCAACATTCAGAATCTTACCTTTGAGTGGCAAGATTGCCTGGTATTTACGGTCACGCCCCTGTTTGGCTGAGCCGCCAGCTGAATCTCCCTCCACCAGGAAAAGTTCGGACAGCGCCGGGTCTTTCTCCTGACAATCCGCGAGTTTTCCAGGTAATCCGGCCACATCGAGGGCGCTTTTTCTACGAGTGAGTTCCCGCGCCTTGCGGGCGGCTTCACGTGCTCGTGCTGCGTCAAGGATCTTCTCACAGATAGCACGGGCTTCTGTGGGCCGTTCCAATAGAAATTCCTGCAGTTTTTCCAAAACCACTGATTCGACAACGGGTTTCACTTCGCTGGAGACCAGTTTGTCCTTGGTTTGGGAGGAGAATTTCGGATCTGGTGCTTTGATAGACAAAACAGCTACCAAGCCTTCTCTTACATCGTCTCCACCTATGGCTATTTTGGCACGGGCGGAGAGCCCGGTCTGTTCCATATAGCTATTGAGACTGCGGGTCAGGGCAGCCTTGAACCCGGCCAAGTGGGTACCCCCATCTCTTTGCGGTATATTGTTGGTATAACAAAATATGTTTTCCTGATAGGAGTCATTCCATTGCATTGCCACCTGAACACAGATCCCTTCTCTCTCAATATCAATTTCTATTACCGTCTCATGTAGCGGTACTTTTTTTCTGTTTAGGTGCTGTACAAAGGCGCTGATTCCTCCCTTGTATTCGAAAACATCTAGTTTCCCTGTCCTTTCATCAAGGAGTTCAATGCAAACCCCTGAGTTCAAAAAGGATAGTTCACGTAAACGACTGGAGAGGATATCGTAATGAAAGATAATATTATTCTTGAAAATCTCCTGGCTAGGCAAAAACTTTATTTCTGTTCCATGATGCTCGGAAGGCGACAACCGCTGTAAGCGCCCCTGCGGCTCTCCACGTAAATATTCCTGAAAAAACTTGTAGCCATCCCGGTATATCGTCATATAAAGCTTCTCTGACAGGGCGTTGACAACGGAAACACCAACGCCATGCAGTCCACCGGAAACCTTATAGGAATCATTATCAAATTTACCCCCTGAATGCAGGGTAGTCATAATCACTTCGGCAGCCGAGATCCCTTCTTCATGAATATCTACGGGTATTCCTCTACCGTTATCCGCCACAGTGATTGATTCATCCATATGGATTCTCACCTTGATACTGGTACAAAAACCGGCTAGCGCCTCGTCGATACTGTTATCCATAACCTCGAAGACCATATGATGCAATCCGGTCCCATCCTCTGTATCTCCAATATACATCCCGGGTCTCTTGCGCACGGCATCCAGGCCTTTAAGCACCTTTATTTTGGAGGAATCATATATATCATCTTTAGTCATCGAAATTATCCGAAATGTAACATGCTTATCTTACCACCTTTCTAATATTGCCGTGTTCCACGTGGAACACGGCTTCGCCTACTCGCGCGGTCCCCGTGGATTCTATGTCAGTCATTGTCATAAAGACCTGTGAGTGCAATCCCTGTAGTAGCGTGATTACGAGGTTCCTTGAATTAACATCCAGCTCCGAAGCTAAATCATCGAATAATATCAATGGGTATTCTCCCAACCTCATAGATAATAATCTTGCCTGTGCAATTAGCAGGATGGTGATGAATTGCTTGATCTCTCCTCTTGAACATACTCTGGACATACTACGGTTATCTCTTTTGAAAACCACGTCCCCACGGTGTATCCCATGCCTTGTATGTCCAGTCTGAATATCCGCTTCTCTTGAGCTTTCAAGAACTTCGTAAAGATTAGTTCCATCAGTCCAGCCTTGTTGGAGTTCTATTTGTACCTGCAGAGGGCCTGTTTCTTCTGCAAGAAGAGTGAACTGGCCCTGGAGATCTTCTATAAATCTTTTTCTCAGGAAGGTTATCACGGTAGCTTCCTGTTCCATGGCTCTTTCCCACCCCGTGATCTGATTACTGTCCTTCATTCCCTGTTGAACCAGATGATTACGT
The DNA here is from genome assembly GCA_001801825.1 of Gammaproteobacteria bacterium RIFCSPLOWO2_02_FULL_56_15. Taxonomy (GTDB): domain Bacteria; phylum Pseudomonadota; class Gammaproteobacteria; order Eutrophobiales; family Eutrophobiaceae; genus 2-02-FULL-56-15. Next base: position 28,803 of record MGYR01000026.1, read on the forward strand.
TGACGATATGCCCTGTGATATGCACGCCAATGATCCAAATAGCTTGGTTCCACGTGAAACAACGCCCAATCCAACCAGAGTCTTCTCCGTTTGGGATCTCCAGTTACAAGCGAATGACTCTCAGGAGTGATTAATATTACAGGTAGATTTGCCGCCTGTTGGGATATCTTCGAGACTATAAAACCATTGTATTTTAAGCAGGTCCTGCCACGGCTCTTTTCTATCCCCGTCTGCATACGTCTGTCATTCCTATTACTTCCCTCGGCGCTTACCAGAAGTGTTTCTTTGTGATTCGTAATTACTTCGTGGATCCTTGGCGTCCTGAAGGAACGACCTCTGGAAAGTATATAGATCGCCTCCAGGAAAGAGGTTTTACCGCTTGCATTTGGTCCGACGATGCTATTGAGTGTCTGACCTGGTGTTATTCGGATATTGTCAAGAATTCGTACGTTTTGTATACGCAAGCTCTCAATTTGCATAATGACCTTATAGACGCATGGGCATTACTACTAGCTTACAGTCCTTGTCCCCCTCCGCAAGAATTAAGCAACTACTGTTGGGGTCTGAAATAGTAAGCAGTACTTCCTCTGTCTTGATTACATTCAAAGCATCCAATAAATAGGAAACATTAAATCCAATCTCCATCTCTGGTCCTTGATATTTTACTTCTATCTCCTCTTCCGCCTCTTCCTGTTCCGGGTTATGGGTAAGGGCCTTTATCGTATTCTGCTCCAGGATGATTCTTACCCCCCGGTATTTTTCATTCGATAGGATGGATGCCCGGGTGAGTGCCTGCCTTAATACCTCCTTGTTAGCGGTAACCGGGTTATCATTCTGCTTAGGAATTACTCTGTTGTAATCCGGAAACTTACCTTCTATCAATTTACTGGTAAAACGCAATGTACCAAGATCGATCCGGATGTGATTATGACTGATCTCTACCCCCGCATCTCCCTGTTCACCATCCAGAATTCTAACTAATTCTGTCACTGCCTTTCTGGGGATTATAATCTGTTTATTGCCAGTTTCCTCATGGGCATTCGCGGTTTCGCATAGTGCCAGGCGATGTCCATCCGTGGCTACTGCACGCAGGATACCTTTCTCCACTTCCAGCAATAGACCATTCAGATAATAGCGTACATCCTGTTGTGCCATTGCAAATGCGGTTCTATCCAATAAACTCCTCAGAACCTTGCAGGGGATCTTGAATTCTGCGGTTTTGTTGATGTTCTCAACAAGCGGGAACTCTTTCGCAGCTAAGGTTGAAAGTGTAAATCTGCTCTTGCCAGAGGTCACCAGTACACGTTCCCCCTTAGACTCTATCAACATTTTTGAATTTTCAGGAAGCGTCCTGCAAATATCCAGCAGCTTTCGTGCCGGTATGGTTAATTCTCCGGTGGAGTCTATGTGGTTTTCAATAGTCACCACGAGTTCTACTTCCATATCCGTAGCTGTCAGAGTTAATGATTTTTTTTCTGCAACCAGTAAGAGATTCGAGAGTATTGGTAAGGTCTGTCTTCTTTCCACGACACCATTTACTATTTGCAATGCTGGTAAGAGCTGTTCCCGATGAATACTAAATTTCATATGATTACCTATCTAGAATAATACTATTATTACTCATGTTTGGATGTGAATAAGTTGGAATAATGATTTACTTTCAGTGAGTTATTATAATCAATAGCAAGCCAATGGTTGTTGATTACTAGGTTGATTTGCCGGTATATGTTTTGGTAAGCATGTTATTCACTGACTTATCTCCTATCTATTCACAAGCTTGCGGACTAGGTGGAAAGGAGGTTGGAAAGGTTTTTGTAATCTTCCTCGATTTTTTGATCCTTTTGTCGAAGTTCATTTATTTTTCGACAGGCATGAAGAACAGTAGTATGGTCCCGACCACCAAAGGCATCTCCTATTTCCGGAAGGCTATGACTGGTTAGATCTTTGGCAAGGGCCATAGCGACCTGCCGGGGTCTCGCGACAGAACGACTTCTGCGTTTTGATAGCAGATCTGCCACTCTTATTTTGTAGTATTCTGCAGTTGTTTTTTGGATATTCTCGATGGATATCTGCTTGTCCTGCAGCAACAATAGGTCTTTCAAGGCAAACTTGGTAAAATCCAGGGTTATCGAATTCCCAGTCAGATTCGCATTAGCGATAACACGATTTAATGCCCCTTCCAGTTCACGGACATTGGATCGAAAACGTTTGGCAATAAAAAAAGCGACTTCCTCAGGCAGTAAGGTCTTGAATTGTTCCGCTTTTTTGTTAATTATGGCCACCCTGGTTTCGAGTTCGGGAGGTTCGATGGCGACAGTAAGACCCCAGCCAAAACGGGATTTGAGGCGTTCTTCAAGGCCTTGTACTTCCTTGGGATGGTGGTCACAGGTGAGAACGATCTGGTTTTGACCTTCGAGCAAGGCATTGAAGGTATGAAAGAACTCTTCTTGGGAGCGTTCTTTGCGTGCAAAGAACTGAATATCGTCTATAAGTAAGGCATCCAGTGAACGGTAGCGCCTCTTAAAGTCATTAATGGCATTTTGTTGCAGTGCCCGGACCATATCCTGCACAAACCGCTCTGAATGGAGGTAGGCGACGTTGGCGCCAGGATTGTTTTTCAGAATCGCGTTCCCAATCGCCTGCATAAGATGTGTCTTACCAAGGCCCACTCCCCCGTAGATAAACAGTGGGTTGTATGCACCGCCGGGTTTTTCTGCAGTCTGTATTGAGGCTGCCTTGGCGAGTTGGTTTGATTTACCCTCAACAAAATTATCGAACAGGAAGGAAGTATTCAGGTTGTTTGAGTAGCGCCTTGGTGTTATTCCATCGGTTGGTTGACGGCGAGCGTCCTCCTTTGGATTTTGTTTGAGATTACTCGATGCCTGACTGCCAATATCCAGCTTGAGCAAACAGTCACGTCCGTTTAAGAGAGGCTCCAGCAGGCTACGTATCAGTTCCAGGTACTTTTCGTTGATCCAGTCGAGTACGAAACGATTGGGGGCCAGCAAAAGAATAGAATTCTGCTCCTCAACAACT
>MGYR01000026.1:31849-32605 GCA_001801825.1 Gammaproteobacteria bacterium RIFCSPLOWO2_02_FULL_56_15
CAGGTATTAAACTGCTGGGGAGATAATTCTCCTTCGAGCTTTTCCAAACACAGTTTCCATACGGAAAGACCCACCATTAAATCCCCTTGGTAAACAAAGAAACAAATCAGAAGTGAGTCTGGAATTCTATACCTGTTCGGAAAGCTTATCCACAACGGGGCAGCACTACCCATAGCTTGGCAAAATTGACAAAGCCAAGTCCATGAAAGTAGACTAGCCGGCTCTTTCCGGACCAACTTCGGGTTCGGTTCATAAATTGATCATCTAAAAATGAAGCGAACATATCAACCAAGCAAGTTAATACGCAAAAGACGCCACGGATTTCGTCTGCGTATGCAAACAAAGTCAGGTCAGTTAGTCCTCAAGGCACGACGCGCCAAGGGAAGAAAGAGACTGTCTGCGTAATCCGTAACGTGACCATAAGGTCCTGTCGATTTCCTCGAACAAAGAGACTCACAAGTCCTGTTGAATACCAGGAGGTCTTCAAATCTGCCAGACGCTTCGCCGATTCTTGCCTGGTTCTCCTGGCCAAGCCCAATGGCATGCTAACAGCGCGTCTGGGTATGGCCCTTTCCAGGAAATGGATCCCTGCCGCCGCACAGAGGAATAGGATAAAAAGATTAATAAGAGAGAGTTTTCGCAGGGAAAATGACCGGCTGAAAGGGCTGGATATCGTCGTCATTTTACGAGGAGATCCAGGCAGCCTGGATAACCACAAGGTAACTCGTTCCCTGACCGCCCTATGGAGCAAACTAG
>MGYR01000026.1:32614-32851 GCA_001801825.1 Gammaproteobacteria bacterium RIFCSPLOWO2_02_FULL_56_15
AAAAATTACCATGGCCTGTATCAGCTTCTACAGACGTTGGTTGAGTCCATTCAATGGGGTCTGTTGCAGATTTTATCCCAGTTGCTCGGCGTATGCGGAGGAGGCTGTAGAAAAACATGGATCGATACGAGGCTTGTTACTCGCGGCAGGAAGAATTTGTCGCTGTCACCCATATCATAAAGGGGGTTACGACCCCGTTCCCTGAAAGATGAATATGGATAATACACGTTTTGTATT
>MGYR01000026.1:32946-36477 GCA_001801825.1 Gammaproteobacteria bacterium RIFCSPLOWO2_02_FULL_56_15
AAATAAGTCAAGGTGCAGCACGCTCCACGGGTAAGGACCTCCCGCAAATTCCAGAGGGAGGGAAACAGGAGTCCGGAGAACCCGTTACCATTCTCCGGGAAGGCCGAGAGCAAGGTGATGGAATTGTTCTGGTAGAGACAGATAGCTTCAGTATGAAGATCGATTTGCAGGGAGCTATTGTGGTATATGCGGGTTTGAAGCAATATCCGGTATCGCTGGAAGAATCGGAAAATCCACTGGCGCTGATGGACCGATCCCCCGCATTGACACACTACGTCCAGGATGGGCTTCTGAGTTCAGGTCCTGCGCCCAGCCACGAAACAGCGTACCAAGCATCGGCCAGGACTTTTGTTCTTCCCGAAGGTGAGAACACACTCGAGGTTCCTTTTTTCTGGGTTGCGGCGGATGGATCACTTGCCGTGACGAAGACCTATCGGTTCCAACGGGGTAGTCATGTAGTCGCTATCTGGTATGAGATTGAGAACCGCGGGCCCCTGCCCTGGAGTGGAAATTTATACAGCCAGATTAAACGTAATGACCCAGGCAGAACCAGTCGACTGGGAATCTATACTTACACAGGCGCCGTATTTTCCAGTCCGGAGAACCGCTATGTAAAGATAGATTTTGATGATATGCGGGAGAAGAAAAGCGAACAGAAAACCCGTGGTGGTTGGGTGGCCATGATCCAGCATTACTTCCTGACCGCGCTGATACCGGCAAAAGAGGATGATGAATACCAATTCTATGCCAATTCCCTGAATGACGGCAATTTTGCCGCCGGGATGTTTTCGCCATCCTTGACACTGGCTGCAGGCGAGAAAGGAACGCTGGGAAATCGGCTGTACATCGGCCCAAAGATACAGGAAAGCTTGAGTGAAACCGCAGAGGGCCTGGATCTTACGGTGGATTACGGGAAGCTTTGGGTCCTCTCGAAGCCCCTGTTTATCGGCCTCAACTTTCTCCATGATCTCACAGGGAATTGGGGCTGGTCGATTATCCTTGTAACGGTTATTCTGAAAATGGTTTTTTTCCCGCTATCCGCGGCAGGCTTTCGATCCATGGCAAACATGCGTCGTGTTCAGCCCCGCCTGATAGCGCTCAAGGAGCGCTATCAGAACGACAAGACACAACTGAACCAGGCCATGATGCAGATTTACAAGGAGGAAAAGATCAATCCGTTCGGAGGTTGTTTCCCAATCCTGATACAAATACCCGTATTTCTCGCACTCTACTGGGTTTTAGTGGAAAGTGTGGAGATGAGGCAAGCACCCTTTATATTCTGGTTGAACGATCTTTCCACCAAAGATCCCTATTTCATCCTGCCCTTGCTCATGGGCGTGACCATGTTCGTCCAACAGAAACTGAATCCACCTCCCATGGATCCGGTACAAGCAAAGGTCATGAGCATTTTGCCCGTAATCTTCACGGGATTCTTTGCATTCTTTCCATCAGGTCTCGTGCTGTACTGGGTGGTAAACAGTGTTTTGTCCATTGCGCAGCAATGGCAAATCACCCACAGCCTCGAACGCGCCGGCCATGTTCCTGTAAATAAGTAGTAAACCTCCCGTCATGAATGGCGAGTATGACACGATTGCCGCCATTGCCACACCGCCAGGCAGAGGCGGTGTCAGTATTGTCAAGATATCCGGCCATCGCAGTCTCCAAATAGCGATGCAAATAGCCGGACAGGAGCCGCAAGTTCGGGTTGTACAGGTCGCGCGTTTCCGCAATGCCGATGGCATATTGATTGACCAGGGTTTGCTGCTATATTTCAAGGGGCCGGCCTCCTACACGGGGGAAGATGTGGTGGAAATCCATGGTCATGGTGGAGCGGTGGTACCACAACTTCTTCTGGATTGCGTGATCCGGCTGGGAGCGCGACATGCCCGACCGGGCGAATTTACCGAACGGGCCTTTCTCAACGGGAAGCTGGATCTTGCTCAGGCGGAAGCCGTGGTTGATCTGATCGAAAGCAGATCAGTTCAGGCGGCTAAAATGGCGATCCGCTCGCTGCAAGGATATTTTTCCGATGAGGTTCGAAGACTTTCCAATGCTTTGCTGGATATCCGGGTGCATGTGGAAGGGGTGTTGGATTTCCCGGAGGAGGACCCCGCGCTCTTGGCTGACGGTGCGATTCTTGATCGGTTACTGGGAACGCGGCAGAGCTTGGAACGAATGCTGGAAAACAGCCGGAAAGGACAACTGTTTCGAGAAGCCGTTCGTGTAGTCATCATCGGTCGACCCAACGTTGGTAAATCCAGTCTTCTCAACCGCTTGTCCGGATCAGAGAGAGCGATTGTAATGGCTACGCCCGGCACCACCCGTGATGTCATTGAACAAAGCATGTTCCTCGATGGTTTGCAAATAGAGGTTGTGGATACCGCAGGAGTACATGAGACGGAAGACCCGGTCGAACGGGAAGGTGTTAGGCGTACCCTTAGGGAAATGGAAAATGCTGATCTTATCCTCTTGATCAGTGATTCAGATGAAGGGCTATCTGCGGACCGGCGGTATTTCGAACCTTGGTTGGACCCCGATAAAAAGCTAATCCAGGTCAGAAACAAGATTGATCTGGATTGCGATCATGCGAAAAGATCCGGTTCCGTTGCCGCGGACCGGGTCTTTCTGTCCGCACGGACTGGGAACGGACTGCCCCTGCTGATGGATACCATCAGGGAAGCCGCGGGCCTAACAATCAGGGATGAAAATGTATACTTGGCGAGAAGTCGACACATTGAGGCATTGCAGCAGGCGGGATACCATCTGGGAGCAGCATATGCCTGGATGTCCCGGCAGTCATCACTGGATCTCGCGGCCGAGGAATTATTGCAGGCCCACCAATGCCTGGGAAGGATTACCGGCGAGATCCATTCGGATGAGTTGCTGGGTGAGATTTTTTCACGATTCTGCATCGGTAAGTAAATCCGGTTTATTACAGAGGTCGAATGATGAGTATCCTGACCGAGGTATCCGTCGGTGAATTTCTGGACAAACTATGTATCCTGGAAATCAAGGCGGATCGAATCAAGGAACCTGTGAAGCTCGACCATGTGCTGCAGGAATTGTCAGTATTGCAGCAAATATGGGGGCGTTCCCCCTATGCAGCCTTGGACTTGCTTGTGGAGGTACAGGGGTTGCGACACGTAAATGAGCAGTTGTGGGAGATTGAAGACCGGATCAGGGGACTGGAGTCAAAGGGGGAGTTTGGCTCCGAATTTATTTATCTGGCAAGGGCAGTCTATATCACCAATGACCGGCGCGCCGCCATCAAGCGGCGCATCAATACCCTTGCCGGTTCATCGCTGACGGAAGAAAAATCCTACAAGGATTACGAGCACAATAAATTCCGGTAATGCTGATGAACAGATCGGATGTGGTAGACAGGATCCTTTTTATTTCTCTCAGTTGTCTGGGTGACGCTATCATGACCACACCAGCGCTGGAATCATTACACCGGAAATATCCTGAGGCGCGCATCGATATCGTCAGTGATCGACGTTCGCACCTCTGGTATACCCACTGCCCCTATCG
>MGYR01000027.1:0-291 GCA_001801825.1 Gammaproteobacteria bacterium RIFCSPLOWO2_02_FULL_56_15
AGGGCCTGGATATCGGCCTCGATGGCCTGTCTTTGCGCATCCGGCAGTTTGCGGATCTTGGTGTAGAGGTCGCCCAGTCCGTTGTTGAGGTTCACACCCAGCGCACGCAGGGTATCCGCGTGTTGATCCAGCACCTCCTGGTAGAACACCGAGACGCAGTGTCCGAACATGATGGGGTCGGAGACCTTCATCATGGTGGCCTTGAGGTGGAGCGACAGCAGCAGGCCGTCTGCCCTGGCGGCGGCGATCTGATCCGCATAGAACTTGCGCAGGGCGCGGACATTCATGATC
>MGYR01000027.1:345-789 GCA_001801825.1 Gammaproteobacteria bacterium RIFCSPLOWO2_02_FULL_56_15
ACCTTGCCGTCGTCCGCCACGTGTTCGATACGCACATTGGCAGCCTGAGTAACGGCGACTGATTTTTCGCTGTCGTAGAAATCCAGATCCGTCATGTGGGCGACCCGGGTGTGGGATACGGCGGGCCAGGGTTTCATCATGCGGTGCGGGTGTTTGCGTCCATGACTCTTCACGGCCGCGGACGCCCGGCGGTCCGAGTTGCCTTCACGCAGCACCGGGTTCACGGCACTGCCGAGGACCTTCGCGTGGCGTTTCTGGATCTCGCGCTCCGCATCGATAGCCGGGTTCTCGGGGTAATCGGGGACCGCGTAGCCTTTTTCCTGGAGTTCCTTGATGGCGGCCTGCAACTGCGGCACCGAGGCGCTGATGTTGGGCAATTTGATGATGTTGGCATGGGGCGACTGGGTCAGTTCCCCCAGTTCCTGGAGGTCATCGGCGATGCGC
>MGYR01000027.1:841-8189 GCA_001801825.1 Gammaproteobacteria bacterium RIFCSPLOWO2_02_FULL_56_15
AGATGTCCCGGGTTTCCACGCGGATGCCGGAGCGTCCGGCAAAAGCCCGAATGATGGGCAGCAGGGAATAGGTCGCCAGTGCGGGCGCTTCGTCGGTGATGGTGTAGATGATCTTCGGGTCTGGTGTGCTCACTGATTGACATATTCCCCTGGTTTGATTATGGTGCCCGCGAGTAAACAGGCGCCGATTTGATTATCAGCTTGCGGGCGCATAAGAAATACAGCTAAAGAGGCCAACCTGCTTTAGCCGAAGCTGAATGCGGGTTTTTTTATGCCTGCTGCAACCCGCTCATTCGGCCCGCAAGGAAGGCGTATTATAGCAATTGTCGGCAGATTGCTGTAGTGCGGAGTACCATTGATTTATCCAGGAGACGATCATGTCCAGATTCGATCCAGAGAAGTACGGAATGAATACCCGGGCCGTGCGCGCCGGGAAGGTGCAAAGTCAGGAAGGTGAGAACAGCGAATTACTGTACCTGACCTCCAGTTTTGTGTTTCACAATGCAGCCGAGGCCGCGGCACGATTCTCCGGTGACAGTCCTGGGAACATCTATTCGCGATTCACCAACCCCACCGTGCGCATGTTTGAGGAACGCCTGGCGGCGATGGAGGGAGGGGAGCGCTGTGTGGCGACCTCATCCGGGATGAGCGCCATCCTCTCCACCTGTATGGCCCTGTTGCAGGCGGGGGATCACATCGTTTCCTCCCTCAGCGTTTTCGGCACCACGGTCAACATGTTCGGCAAGCTGTTTCCGAAGTTCGGGGTGCAGTCCACCTTCGTACCCCTGACCGATTACGCTGCCTGGGCGCAGGCGATCACCCCGGCCACCCGGATGCTGTTCCTGGAGACGCCTTCGAATCCCTTAGGGGAGGTGGCCGATATCCAGAGGCTGGCGGTGTTGGCCCACGAAAACAATTGCCTGCTGGTGGTGGATAACTGTCTCTGTACTCCGGTCCTGCAGACGCCGTTCAGCCTCGGCGCGGATCTAGTGATCCATTCGGCTACCAAATACCTGGATGGGCAGGGTCGTTGTATCGGCGGCGCCGTGGTCGGTAGCAAGGAACTCCTGGAGGAACCGGTACATGGCTTCCTGCGCACCGCAGGCACCACCATGAGTCCCTTCAATGCCTGGATCTTCCTCAAGGGCCTGGAGACCCTGAAGCTGCGCATGGAGGCGCATTGCCGCAATGCCCAGCAGGTTGCCGAATGGCTGGAGCAGCAGCCGCTGGTGGAGCAGGTCTTCTATCCCGGCCTGAAATCCCATCCGCAGCACGAGTTGGCCTGCCGCCAGCAGTCCGGATTCGGCGGTGTGGTGAGTTTCCGGGTCCGGGGTGGCCGCACGGCGGCCTGGAGTTTCATCGATGCCACCCGGCTCTTTTCCATCACCGCGAACCTGGGGGATACCAAGAGCACCATCACCCACCCGGCCACCACCACCCATCACAAGCTGAGCGATGCCCAACGGGAGTCTTCCGGGATCAGCCAGGGGCTCTTGCGTTTGTCCGTGGGGCACGAGGATGTGGAGGATCTGATCGGTGACCTGGAGCTGGGGCTCGCTGCCGCCGCTCGCGTCTGACTTATTTTCGATCAGGACTTGAGCAGCAGCTTCTGATTGATCTCATCCAGCAGTTGCAGCCGCAATTGCTCGCGCTCAATTTTCAGGAGTTCCTGTAAGTTGTATTCCTGCTGCTGTTGCACTACCAGGTCGTAAATAGGATTGATCCGGTCCTGGTGCAGTTTCAGCAGGGCTGTGTATTGTAGAGCCGGGGCATATTGTGCCTCATGAAGCCTTGGATTGCCCGCCGCGCTGGACATGCTCATTGGTTGCGGCGCTGCGGTAATCTGTTCCTCGGGAGCCGCACCTGCGGCCTGTGCTGTCGCCAGGATCGAGAGACTGGTGATCAGGATGAATAGTTTGTACATGGTCATCTCCTTAGGTCTGGGTTAGGCGTTATCGCCTTCGTAGTAGCAATCTAGGCCCGGACCGTGCAGGAATTACGCAGCTATTATGGATGCTTGGGGGAAAAAACATGCAGCAATCATGCACGTGGCAGGATGACCGGATGTTTTGGAGGATGCCCTTGCATTGTGCAAATACAGTGAAAATAAGCAATTTACCGACGGCTCTCTGGTAATTATCGGGCAAACTGCTAGATTGAATTCATTACTATAAATTGCAGGACGCATCATGCGCTTCAGTATTACCTACAAATTGCTCCTGAGTTTCTTCGTCGCCACTGTGGTCGCCGTGGGTTCCATGGCGGTGTTGACGAAATGGAGCTTTGAACGCGGTTTTCTGCAGTACATCAATACCGTGGAGAAGGAAGCGCAAAATATTCTGATAGACACCCTGACCGAGGAATACCGGTTACAGGGTAATTGGGAATTTCTACGGGGCAATCCCCAGCGCTGGTCCGAGCTGGTCTTTGCCAGCTTTATGACCACGCCGACGGTGAAAGGGAGAATGGCCAGTGAAGGGATGTCCACGGAGCTGCGGCCGCGCAGCAGCGAGCGCGGGGATGATAACTCACGCCGCAGCCGTTTTCGCTATGAGCCCAGACAGATCCTGCTGGATCAGGACCGGCAACTGGTAGTGGGTTTCGCCCGGAACATCAACACCTTTGTCCAGGTGCCCATCAAGGATGGCGGGCAAACCATCGGCTACCTGGGTATCTTCCCGGTGACCGGTTTGTACGATATGCATGATCTGCGCTTCACCCGGGAACAGGGCCGCGCCTTCTCCATGATCGCCCTGCTGGTGGTCGTGATCCTGACCCTCGTCAGTCTGCCGCTGTCCTGGCATCTGGTTAAGCCCATCCAGTCCATCACCGGAGCGACGCGGGTGCTGGCTTCGGGCAAATACAATGTACGGATAGCGGAAAGCTACAATGACGAACTGGGGCAACTGGCCATGGATTTCAACACGCTGGCGAAGACCCTGGAGTACAATGAGAGCGCCAGGCGGCAGTGGATTGCGGATATCTCTCATGAACTGCGCACACCGCTTTCCATCCTCCGCGGTGAAATCGAATCCATCCAGGATGGTATCCGTCAGCCCACTCCGGATCGGATCAATTCCCTGCACCACCAGGTGATGAACCTGGGCCGGCTGGTCAATGATCTTTATGAGTTGTCGCTTTCCGATATCGGCGCCCTCAGTTACCACAAGACGCGGGCCAACCTGGTGGAAATACTGAATGAGTCCATCATGAGCATGGAGCAGGAATTCGCCGAGGCCGGCATCCGGCTGGAAAAAGAGTACGAGGCCGAGAACAAGATCAGGATTTTCGCCGATGTGGAACGGTTGCGGCAGTTGTTTACCAACCTGTTGACGAATGCGCTTCGCTACACCGACAGTGAAGGGGTACTGAAGATCACGGTCAGGAGTAAAGCCGGCCGGGTAAGCATAGATTTCATGGATTCTGCTCCCGGTGTCGCCGATACGGACCTTCCCCGGTTGTTTGAGCGGCTGTACCGGATCGATTCTTCCCGGAACCGGCAGTACGGCGGCGCGGGTCTCGGCCTGTCCATATGCCGTAATATCGTCGATGCCCATGACGGGGTGATCACGGCGAATAGCTCGCCCCTCGGGGGTCTCTGGATAAATATCGAACTGCCGGTAGAGTAATAGGTGAAGCCTGTGGAAAGCAGTAAACAGACCATATTAATCGTTGAGGATGAACCGCAGTTGGCTAACCTGCTCCGGGACTATCTGGAAAAATCCGAATATCGAACCCGGATAATTCATAATGGGTTGCAGGCGGTGTCCGCGGTCCGGGACTTTGCGCCGGACCTGGTGCTCCTGGACCTGATGCTGCCCGGCAAGGATGGGGTCTCCGTCTGCCGGGAGGTGCGTGAATTCTCCAAAGTTCCGATCATCATGGCCACTGCGAGGGTGGAGGAAATCGACCGCCTGCTGGGACTGGAGATCGGCGCCGATGATTATATCTGCAAACCGTACAGCCCCAGAGAGGTAGTGGCCAGGGTCAAGGCCGTGTTACGCCGTTCTACGGATCACCCTTCTGACGCTCCCACCGGATTGGTGCTGGATGAGTCCCGTTTCCTCGCGGAATGGAAGGGCAAAAACATGGACCTGACCGCAGTCGAGTTCAAGCTCCTGAAGATACTTGCCCGCGATCCGGGAAGGATTTATTCACGCAGCCAGCTCATGGACCGCATCTACGATGATCACCGGATTGTCAGCGATCGCACCATCGACAGTCACATCAAGAAACTGCGCAAGAAGATCTTCTCGGTGGTGGAGGATGAAGAACTGATCCATTCCGTCTACGGAGTAGGTTACAAGTTTGAACTGAAACCTCCCGGTGAAGGGGAAGGCAGCCAGACTGTCGCGATCCATCCCTGATTTTCAGGCATATTTCTACCAGGTCAGTTCCGCCTAATTCTCCTCGGGCACAGCGTAGCCCGGATGAAGCGCAGCGCAATCCGGGGTTCATCTTTTCGAGTTTATCCCGGATTGATGGATAGGAGTCCGAATGTCGCGGGTGCATGGATGCACAGGAGCGACCGTTTCACTCCATCCGGGCTACATTTCTGTTACAACTTAACGGGACGGGCGGGCAAGCAGATCCGCCCGACACCGTGGGAGGGCAGTCAGTCCTCGTCCGGTAATTCCGGAAGAAGGTAGCGGGAGGCGAGGTAGAGGTTGGTCATGTAGATGATGCCACCGTGCGGGTGATCGATGTCCGCTGCCTCAAAGAGGTAACTGAAGATATCCTCGGCCTCCCCGGCCTCGACCACGACGCTCAGGATATCCTTCTCCGTCTGCTCGCCGACGCCACGGTAGACGTCCGGCGTGAGCTTGCCCATGCCCCGGGCGGAATTGATATTGGCGGTCACTATATTTTTCTCGGTCTTCAACTGCTTCACGACCTCGGCGGCGATGCCTTTTGGCAGGATACAGGTAATCAGTTTATGGGCCTGGGTAGCCATCACGAAGGCTGCTTTTTCTGCCGGTGGACGTGTTTCCCGAGACGTTCGGCGATCTCCTGCGGGATATGGGTGGCGGCCTTTTCCAGCGGTGTGACATAGATCAGGCCCATGCCCGGCGTATCGAGATTCCCGGCGAGATACATGCGCTCGAAGACCCGATCGACCTGATCCGACGCGACCATGATGCTGATGACTTCCTTTTCCACTTCCACCGCGAGTCCGAGGATTCCGAGGCGTTCCCGTACGCCTTCGCCACGGCCATAGAAGATCGTGGCGCCCTGGGCACCAGCCTCCTGGGCCGCCACCACGATCTTGTCCGCCAGCCCGCGCTGGACGATGCAGGTGATGAGGGAGACATCGGTGAGGACAATGATTTCTTTCTTGTTCATGCCGGATCCGCCGCAGATTGATTGCCTTCGTAGAGTTCGTCATCGGTCTGGTGCCGTTTCCTGATCTTCCATTGGATCCAGAGGCCGGTGCAGAGCACGGACAGGATCGGACAAATGGAGGCCATCGCCAAGATGCCGAATCCCTCCAGCGCACCGACCGCATCGCCGAAGCCGAGACCCATGGTCAGTACGAGCGGCACGGTAACCGGTCCGGTCGTGACTCCGGCGCTGTCCCAAGCGACATCGATATATTCCTCGTTGGAGACGGCGGTTATCACCAGCGCCGCCAGATAAGCGGGCAGGAGCAGCCAGGCGAGCGGGATCTCAAAGATAATCTTGCAGACTCCAATGGCGATACCGCTGGCCACGCCAAAGGACACGGCATACATGAGCATGGGTTTGCGGAAGGCGCCGTTGGTCAGGTTTTCCACGGTGTGCCCCATCGCGTTCAGCGCGGGTTCCGCCATTGTGGCGCCGAAACCCAGGCACCAAGCGAACAGCGCGGCAATGGTGATGCCAAGGGTGAAGGTGTACAGCGGGGTGTTCGGGATCGCCGCCATATGCGTGAAGGCAGCCGGCACCAGTCCCCCGGATTGGTCGCCGAGCCGGGTGAGGCCGTAACTGAGGCCGACATTGAAGACGATCATCCCGAGCAGAGCGAGCGCAATGCCGTAGCCCGTGGTCAGACGATTGGCAATCTTCTCGTGTAGCAGGTGGCGTTGAATGAGGTACAGAAACAGCACCAGGGGCAGGATTGCGCGGATGCCCATGAGGATTTCCAGACCAGGGGTGCTGTCATACCAGGCGCCGGCGGTGGCCCTGGGGCCGGACACGGCGGCGGCGATGATTTCTTCCGCGCTCGTCACCTCGGCCAGGATCATTCCCAGGATCATCACGCCCAGGACAGGCAGGATGGAGGCCAGGGTGACGATGCCGAAACCGGACAGCGAGGACCGGCCCTTGCCGGCCGAGGCGGCGATACCGATCCCCAGCGAAAGCACCAGCGGGACGGTCACCGGTCCCGTGGTCACCGCTCCGCAATCCCAGGCGAGACCGAGGATGGGGCTCAGCTCCGGATCTCGCGTGATGAAGAAGGTGATCGCCAGCGTGGGAATCACCGTGAGGTAGATCAGGGGTCGCAGGCTCCAGCCCTGGATGAACCGCAGCGTGCCTAGCACCGCAGCGAGGCCCACGCCGATTCCAATTACCAGCACCAGCGCCCAGGTCCAGTCATTCAGCAGGGCATACAGGTAAGGCGCCTTCCGGACATCGACGATGGATCCCGCCGTCTGCAACGCGCCGATCGCGGGCTCGGCGAAGGTGACGCCGATGCCCAGCAGAAAGGTGATATATAACACCGTCGGCAGGGTGGACTTGGTCGGCAGGGTATTCCCGATAGTCTCGCCGAAAGGCATGAGACCCACTTTGAGTCCCTCCATGAACAACATGAGCCCGATGATCACGGACAGCAGGCCGGCGCTGATGACCCACGAATCCACGACATTCTGTTTCAGGATCAGCAACTGAAACAATACAAGGTATACGGCCAGTGGCAGAACCGCCTTGATCTGGTCCCGCAGCCGGACGCTGATATAGGGTTTAAGCAGTCGGTAGGAGTCGACAGGGCGCAGCCGCAGCCGTGTGGGTTGATAGGGCAGATACCTGCCCTGGGCATCCGGCGCTACTTGGGGACTCAAGAGGGAATAGCTGATCGGCCGCTGCTTGATATTGATTTCCCGCAGATAGGCACCGAAGCGAATCGTCTTGCTCATGGCACAGGAATCCGGTTCTGGCTGCTTGCTTGCCGTTGCATGATATCATCTCAGCGAATGCCGGGGGGGGATCTTACCCAAGAGGGTGTGTGAATGGTAGGTGTTTTATGGCGGTTTCCAGGCAAGATTCAGCTGGGGAGTCTGGTATGGTGGGTACGTGGTCTGTGCCCACGCGGTGGTCTATTGATCAGAATCCTAAGGGAGAGCACATGAACAAGACGAGATGCCTATGG
>MGYR01000028.1 GCA_001801825.1 Gammaproteobacteria bacterium RIFCSPLOWO2_02_FULL_56_15
TCATCCGTCCGTGACCCGGATGGGTTTTTTCGGTAACGGTAACCAGGCCGGCTTTACCGAGCGCCGCGACGTCGCGCGTGACTGCGCTGCGGTCGCGCTTCATCTTCTGCGCGATAGATGCGATCGATCCGGGTTTTTGCTTGATGACCCTGAACAATGCCAGCCGCGCCGGGGTCAAGACGGCGAGCATATCCGCCGGATCTTCGAAACTGATTACAAAGCTTTCCGGAATGGGCTTGCCGGCATCGGCGAGCCGTGCCAGCTTGCGCGCCCGGCCAAGGAAGTCATCGAGTCTTTCAATCTTCACCGAAGCTTGCTTCATAAGGAACCTCGTTTTAATAGTTGATGCAACTCACCCTCGAACAGAGCTTCGATTTCCTCGAAGCTCTCAAACGCGATCTCGGTCACAGTCCCGAGGTAATGCCGGTGATGGCGGCCATGTTGGCTGTCGTAACCTAGCACTCGCCCGTTGTCCCCGGCGAAGATCGAATGATGATTGCGTAGAGGCCGGTCTTTGAGGGGTGATCTGGTTTCGGAAGATTTTTTGTCCATAATGGGTTACTGCAATGTGGAAATCGGTTGGTGCCTTATCAATGTTCGCTTCTGGCAATGACGCAACACAGCAGACAGAGAGAGGAGAGTTATTTCTCTTTCCGTTTGCGGTCGGCCAGCACGGCCTTGGCGTGGTAGGCAAAGGCGTACGGCGCATCGGTCAGGATATGGCCAAGCCAAAGCGGATCATCCCGGTCCGTCAACAAGTGAGCGTCGCCGGCTTCAAGAATAGCTATGAGGAGGGACCAGCGTCGGTTCCCAGATGCTTGTCGGAATGCCGCGGAAAGCGTGAGTACGATTTCTTCGCGCTGCCGACGGTCAAGTGCGGTGAGCGCCGCAACGCGAACCTTATCTTCCGTGTCGTGATCCGTGAGATTATCAAGCGTCTCTGTCAGCCGACCCGGAGGCAGCCATCCGGTGAGTTCCGCCACGACGGCGCGAATGCTGCGATCCGGGTCTCCCATCCGTTCTTCCAGAACCGGCTCGACCATCGCCGGATCGAGCCGCCGCAGAGCCCTTCCCACGGTAGGACGCAGGCTTTTCCTCTCTATGGACAGCGCCGCGTTGATTAGTTTGGTAGCGGCTGTGTTTGGTGCAAGTTGCACGAGAAGGCGGCAGAGCTCACGCTCGATAGCCGGACCCAGTCGAAGACCGTATTCGGCCGCCTCGATCGCGCGGTCAATATCGAACTTTGCCAGCCCCTCAATAGCGCGAAGCGAAACCGCGGTACTGATGGAATGAGGTGCGAAAGCATCGTTGAGTATCTTCTTTCGCATCTTTTCGTCGTTCGCCTCAGCGGCGATGTCATAGGGAGGATCGAGCGAATGCCGTTCCAGGCAATAACGCACGGCTGATTCGATGGCAAATGTTCGAGTCGATGGCTCATTATGCAGGATACTGATTAGCGACTCATCCTCGTTCTGCCAGGTCGAAACTGGCTTGTTCCGCAGATAGCCTGCCAGGCGTTCAAAGCCGGGCTTACCAGTGGTAATTAAAGCATTCATACCCCAGCGAGAATTCTCCTTCGTGGGCACCAGTCGGGCCGCTAATTGCGAGAATTCAGAGGAACGATCTCCAAGTTGCTGGAGTGCAATGCACGCTAAGCCAGCGATCTTGCTCTCGGCATTTGCATGGGCAAAGACTGCACGTACACGAGGTATCAAATCAGGATCCGCGCTCAACCACGCGACAGTCAACGCCCTTAGCATGTTGTCCTCGGCCGGATCATCCTCAGTCAATACTTCTGCGGCTCGTTTGGTCAGGCCTTTGTCCATTGGGCGGCACATATTGCGCAGGGTGACTGAATCTGTCGCTACATAGGGGCTAATCCAGATTGCGTCAACCAACGCGCCATCGGCTTGGAGTGCAGCAAGGGCGACGGCTGCCTCATAGTGCTCATGGAGAGCGTTGGAATCGGGCTTTTGATTCTCGTCGGTGGAAATAGGTCGGCGCGCAATGGCAGCGAGTTGTTTCAACGTGGTCGCGTCCGGACGCAAAATCACCCACTTTAGACCCCCGTACCGACCCCAGTAGTGATCGGCTTCCAATTCACGATTAACGAGGACCGTGATGCCATCGCCTCCAATCAAAATTAGCACGCGTCTTGAGTATTCGAGAACGTGGTCATAAGACCCGTGTTGGTGTGGAACGCGACTGCAAGCGACTTGGGTGATCATGCGTTCCAGTTCGCCGCCCGCTTCTTGTGCCAGAACGTCAATCAGCTCGCGATGGGTGATGCCAGCCAAGAATCGCAGAGGATGAAAAAGCCACGATGGATCGCCGTCGCACGCCGCGTCGCGGCGTTCGCGCAAATCTGCTTCCAGTCCTCGCAGTTGGAACTGAAGCATTGCAGAATCCAACTGATCCGCCCGATCCGTGAACAGAGTTTCGATAAGTCGGCGGCCGTCAGACTCATTTTTGGCGAGTTCTAGCACCCGCTGCCGCGTTTGGTCCGGTCGCGCACGCAACAGAAGCGGTAGCCAATCATTGCGGGCCATGTACCGATCGATCTTTTCGACGTCAATGAGCCTTTTGATCGCCAAATCGGGATCGAGCAGCGCAAGGTTCGCCAAGGCTGCGCTACTCGCATAATCCTCGCGGCGCTGTAGGCACTCGAGAACAAAGCTGACCTTCGAGACATCTTTGAATCGACCGATGCAGTGAAGGAGGCTCCGCGGCTTGTCGGGGCGCACTTTCGCCATCAGGATGTCGCGAGTCTGTTTCCAAATGTTCGCAGCCTCGGGGTGGCCGAGGTTCTTGAGCAGATATGCAAGTTCCGACACCTGCTCCCGTTGCGCGTCGGCATGATAAATCCTCCGGCGCAGCCATTCAGGATCTAGCTCGGTTCCGGCGCGCATCGCTGCGAAGCTGGCCTGGTAATCGCTATGTGTCCAGGGACTGTCGCGATCGTCGATTACCCTGCAGCGCTCCTGATGGAGTTCCCACAGGCGGTCGAGATGGTGCGGATTTGATGTAGCGGTAAGAAGGGTGATAGCGACCGCCTGCCGATCGCGCGATGGCGAATTCAACAATCCGTCTACAACGTTCGTGAGATCCACGCCCTCTTGGCGAGCGAGGGCGGCAAGGCCCTTGGCGATCAAACCGACGTGATAGTCTCCTTCCTTGCCGGCAGTGAAGGCGTCGAGCCGATTCAACAGGAGTGGAACGGCACGATCGCCGAGCGTTGGAAGGAGTTCTGTGTACAGGTCCTCTCCGTAACTCCCAAAGTGGCGAGTCGCTTCGAGTCCTTCGAGCAACCGTCCGCAATCGTTTGTCCGGGCCGCGTCCGCCGTAAGAAGCCAAAGGGTATCCATGGGCACGTAGTCGAGACGCCGGGAAAATGGCCGGGTGAACGAGTCCGCGCACTTGGCAAGCAGCCCGCCCAACTCGTCTACCGAAAGCTCTCCGTGTTTGACCTTGTGCGCGAGAGCCTTTGCGACACCCCAGTTCAGCAGTCGATCGTGCGCGAAGGAGATATCTCCGCCCTCTGCGCAGTGCAGCCATCCGGCGGCTTCCAGTCGGGCAATCAGGCCATTGTCGAACAATCCCACCTCCGACCACGCGGTCCGAGGCACGGGGTATACCTTGCCGTCGAGGATGCGGCTAGCTACGGCTAGCAGAATTCCATCGTCTCCATGACCTGCGCGAATATTAATCCGATCCCAGAACCGTTCAAATATTTCGTATTCGCTCCGTGGGGCAGTCTGAAACGACTCGTAAGGCAACTCCATGTACAGCCCCGCAAGGATCGGCGTACGGAGCAACTCCTTCAGATCCGCTGGCAAGTCGGACCAACGGCGCCCTTTCTGTTTTAGCAATTCATCGAGTTCATCGACGGAAAACGGCCCCACCCAGTGCACACCTACCGTCTCGCTGTCGGTCATCTCGATGATGCGCGCCACCCTGGTCGGCACCGTCAGCGCGAGGCGCATGCCCCATAACGTCCAGTCCCGACGCACGAGATCGCGCACAAAGTCGACATCTTGCACGTCGTCCACAGCGACGGTGAGCCAAGGGATCTCAACCTCGCGGGCCATTGCTCGATAGTGCATGGTGAGCGCACCGAGCGTCTTCTGGCTTGTTTCGCCAAGCCCTGTCTGCCACACGTCGTCAGACGCTCGGGTGAGTTGCATCTCCGCATCTTTCGCGGGCAAAACCAACGTTACGATCTGGCGCGCGTCGGCCAACGCTGTGACTAGCCTACAGAGCAACCATGTTTTTCCCTCGCCACTTTCGCCAGCGACCAGTAATACTGGTTTGTCCAAGGGCCAAGGTGGCAATCCCCGCACATCGACCTCAGGTCGATACTTCATCCGTTGAAGTCGTTCCCGTGCGAGGGCTGCCATAGTCTCGGAAAGACGGGCCAGGTTGCGAAGACGATCAGGACTGAGCCCCACTTGCCGGAACAACTCATCAATCCTATCAGCGCCGAAGCGCACCTCGCCTTTCGCCAAGTTCTCGACCAAGACGCCAATTAATTGTTCTCGCATGCCCCGCTCGTCGCCGAGATTGGGGACATAGTGACGCAGGAGCCGCTCGACCTTCTCGGCAAGCAGTTCGGCCCTCGCCTCGAAGTCCATCTCGAATCGAGATAAAAGATGAAAGACGCTCGCTCGTTCGTCCGCGCGCGGCCGTTCGCTCTCGCGCCGAGTCGCCTCGACGATGTAGTTGAAAAGTGCGCTGTGGGTGGAAGGGAGATCCTCACCGAAAAGATAAGTTTCCTGGTCGTCCAGATCATCACGGCCTTGAGCCGAGCGCACCGCAGCGAGAAATGTCTTGAACGTTTCTAGCCTACCCGGTCGCCCATCAGTTACAAAGCGGTAGAGCGCGTTTCGGACCGGAGGTTCTCGGACGGACTTGCGGAGATCAGGCAGGACATCTCCGATAAGCGCGTTAACCGACCATGTTCCATCGGACCGGGTTTTGTACTGCTCCACGACATACGCTGCGGCCGTCTCAGCACGGGCATCGCCGCCGTCGCGTGGCTCCAGCACGAGACAGGCATCGCCCTCAATGGCTTGGTCGACAATGGTGCCGGTCAGCTTGATGTCGGCGATCCAGCCGAGGTGGTGCAGGATCTGGTAAAGGAAGCCATTGATTGCCGCCGGGCCGCCAGCCTGTGTCATTTTTATCCTTAATCGCCACTCTAATGTGCGAATGGGGTCTTGCAATCATACATTTCTGCTGAGATCACATCCTGCTATAAGGGAATAATTGGGAGTGAACTTCCGCAAAAGCTTCTGCCTAGCCCGCACCGCCGTCAAGCATAAAAGACTGTGGATGGTGATCGGTGATTGGCCAAAACCGCTGAATACAAGCGCGGATCGCCCGAAGACCCTTATGGATACTGGTCGCCCGCAGTCAGACCGATCCGCAGTCGGACCCACGCATTACGTTAATCCGGAGAATTATTCGCGCAACATGGGGACGGTCGAGGCGCTTATGGGCAACTTTTTTCGAGCAAAACGCATGCGCCAACTGGAAAGAAGGCAGAAAAATAACAGGGGCGGAGCCCGCTTTCTTCACGCATTGCCGCGGATAAATTGCCCGAAAGCCAATACCGGCGCGGCTTTCCGGCTTTTTTTGCCATCAGCCGGCGGACGGCCATTCGTTGTCGCACGAGTCGAAACCGGGTCTGTGCTCTGCCCGTCCGCCGGATTTCCCGATTAACGCAGTCAGCTACCAGGCAGCTAATGGGTGCGTTCTTTGCGGTTCAATCTTTCGGCGTATCCATCAGCGTGGGCGTGTCCGTCCGGTTGGTACCCCTGCAGCAGCCGAGTCACGCAATTACAGCCAGCCCATCCTTTCTTCTGCGCACGCGGCCCACGGCTACCAGCGTGTCGATGATTTGCGGCAGGCGCTTCTTCCACGGACCGCGGCCGGTGAAGCAAGCTGCGATGGCGTCATCTGCCAGCGGTGCGCGTGCTGCAGCGAGCACTTCGGCGACCGCTTTCACCTGCTCGGGCAGCGTGGCCGGCCACGGACGGCGCGCGCCGGGCTTTGCGGCGATGGCAGCTTCCTCACCCGTATCGATTTCAAGCTGCTCCGCCGCCGGCGTTTGCGTCAGGCCCGATGCCGGAATCTGGAACTCGGGCCGCAGCCAACGGATGAGGCCGCGCTTTTCTTCCGCCGCGCGCTCAGCGTTGAGCGCGACGAGCCGTTCGAGCAGCGCATCGTCGAGCGCGCGCCTGCAGTCGTCGCGCGTCGCCGGCGTGCCGCTCGCACCGGGCGCAGAATTGCCGGTCACCACTTCCAGCAGCGGCGCGAGATCGCTCCAGCCATAGGCATCGAGTACCGCGCGGTCGAGTTCGTCGTGCAGCGTCTTGAGCACCGCGACCAGCCCATGCTCGTGGATCACTTTCTCTTTCACGTTGAGCGGTTCGCCGGTTTTCAGTTTTTCGAGCACGTTGTACATGCCGGTCAGTGTGAGGTCGGCGTGCTGCGCCTGCTGGCGCTTGCGGTGCGCGTCGAGTTGTTCCGCGAGGTCGCGGATGCGGGTCTTGATCTCGGGTTTGGTGTCCGGGAATGGAAAAGTTTCAAAGCAGAAGCCCTTGTTGTAAACGGGGCGATTCTCCAGCAGCGTACCGGATGACAATGCCCACGTGACGTGCACACTGCTTGAAAGCACGCCAAGCGCATGGGCGTTGTCCAATGCGATGGCGATGAGTTTGTTGTCCGGTGCAACGCTCGCATCAAGGAATTGGAACACGCGATGCTTCGCGGTCTCAACGGTTGCGACGTACCGAGGCAGACCCAGAAGAGCCGCTCGCAACTGGCGGCGAGGTTCGCCAAATATCCACCAATTGTTGCGGTAACTTGCGCGAGCATTTTGATCGCGCTCTGGCTTGACTCGCTCAAGCACGCGTTGATAAACAGCCGGAAAATGCTCCCGCACCTGCGCCGCATTCAATCCAAATAAGTCTATCACCATCGCGCCGCGTGACGTATCGGTCAGGTCGCGACCGTTGCGATAGGGACGAAGATGCTTCTCAATCCCAGCCACGCTACCAAGGCCGAGCGCAGCGGCTTCCTCTTGCGTAACGATGAAGCCTGCACCGAAGAGTTGCACCCCGCGATTGCTGAGGTCACGGTTGGCTTCAAGCTGCACCGCGCTTACAACATTCGCGCCCGTAGTCAAATCGGCGTGAATCACGCCGTGTTTAGCAATAAGCGTCACGTCGATCGCGCCATCGCCAACGGGCGATTCCGCCGCAGACGTGAGCAGCGCTCCCGTACCGGTTTGCAGCGTGCCGACGGTCATCGCGATCCTCACCGCCGCGCCGTCGGCACTGTCGACCCACGGGTGATCGGGAATCGCGAAAGCGAGTGACAGCGGAGGCTTCCCGCCCAAGTGTCGTTCCAGAACACGCCGGCTGAAAGTCTGACGCAGGCTGTTGGTCGTGATTAGCCCGAAGCGCCGCAGCTTACCGGCTCGCGTCAGCTCAGCGGCTTGATCCCACCAATGCATGACGAAGTCCGCGGACTCCGGAACTTCGGGCCAGGTTTTGCGCAGCGATTCGGTGTAACCATCTCCCAGCGCAGCACGCATCGAAGCCGCACCGATAAACGGCGGATTCCCGATTACGAAATCCGCTTGTGGCCACTCGGCCTTGCGCGGGTTGACGTAATTCTCGACCACCATACGTGCCGTTTCGTCCGGCACGTCCTCTCCCGTGACCGGGTGCTTCTTCGTCGTCTTGCCATCTCAACGGGTGACCGGCACGCCGCGCTCGTCGGTCACATACTCCATGCGGTCGTACGCGAGCACGGCATCGCGGCATTCGATGTTGTGAAAATCCTTCAGCACCGGCAGCGGCGGGATGACCTGGCCGCGCGTGCGGAAGTGCCATTGCAGGTAGCCGATCCACAGCACCATCTCGGCGATCTCGGCCGCGCGCGGATTGAGTTCCATGCCGAGCAACTGGTGCGGATCGACCGACACGCCCTGCAGTTCGAGGCGGCCTTGCGTGTCGCCGAGTTCATCGAGCTGGTTCAGCACTTCGCCTTCGAGCCGCTTCAGGTGTTCGAGCGTCACGTACAGAAAGTTGCCCGAGCCGCACGCCGGGTCGAGCACGCGCACTTCGCACAGATGCTTGAGAAATCCCCGCACCTGCTGCTGTGCCTCGTTCAGCTTGCCCTCGCCGGCGAGAACCAGCGCAGCGGCCTGGGCGTTCTTCCAGTCCTCGCGCAGCGGTTCAACGATGGTTGGCAGCACCAGCCGCTCGACGTAGGCGCGCGGCGTGTAGTGCGCGCCGAGCGCATGGCGCTCGGCGGGGTCGAGCGCGCGTTCGAGCAGCGTGCCGAAGATAGCGGGCTCGACCTCGCGCCAGTTTGCGTGCGCCGCCGCGAGCAGCAGTTCGATCTGGTCGCGGTTGAGCGGCAATACTTGCGGGTTCTTGAACAGCTTGCCGTTGAACTTCAGGAGATCGGCGCGCACGGCGGCGGAAAACTCGCCGCGGTCCATCGCGCGCCACACTTCGCCCACCAGCGGGACGAACTGCGCAGGATTGTCCCTCAGGCTTTCGAGCAGGTCGACGAAGGCGCGCTTGGGCAGCAGTCCGACATCCTCGGCGAACATTGAGAACAGGCAACGGCTGAGAAAGCCCGCAACAACCTCAGGCGCATG
>MGYR01000029.1:0-1546 GCA_001801825.1 Gammaproteobacteria bacterium RIFCSPLOWO2_02_FULL_56_15
AAGGGGAAGAGTGCAATGTATGCCCGTTTTGGAAAGGTCGTGATCGCTGGACCGGGGAAAAGCTCCAGTAGTAAACGTAGCCCGGATGGAGTGAAACGGAATCCGGGATAAAGTCGAATGCTGGCCCTATTGGAATCGTAAAGTACTCAATTCGTACATACAAAATACCTTGACACACCACCTATTTGTGCATACGATTTAGCTCGTGAAAATCGATTTTGATCTGATCAAAAACGAGAGGAACATCAGAGACCGCCAGCTCTCGTTTGAACGAGCGGCAGAAATCGATTTCAATACTGCACTGGTGTTCCCTGACACCCGAAAACCATATGGAGAAACCCGTTACATCGCGTTGTGCTACCTGGATCGCCGGTTGCACGTGCTGTGTTTCATCGAGACCGAAATGGGTATTCGGGTGATCAGCTTCCGTAAGGCAAATGCGAGAGAGGCAAATAGATATGGCAAACCGCAAACCCTTAATTAAGGCGGACGGCGAGGTCCGCGAACTGAGCGCCGAAGATATGGCGAAATTTAAGCCGGCCGCTGAGGTGTTGCCGCTGTCGCTCAGAAAGAAACTAGGCGTGCGTGGCCCACAGAAAATGCCAACCAAAGAGCGCATCACCATTCGGTTGTCGCGAGAAGTGGTAGAGCAATTCCGCGAAAGCGGTGAGGGCTGGCAAACCCGAATGGACACAGCGTTGCGCGAGTGGCTCAAGAACCATTCGCCGCGTAATCCCACATGAGCGAACCTACTGATTTATTTAAACTGCTCGAAGACTCGACACGGCCCTGATTTGTGCTATTCTTTTGAAAGAAAAATAGGTACATATTTCTTTCAAAAATAATATGGGAAAACACACGGACAGCACAGACAGTAAGGTTCTACGGCGGATCCGCGCCAATAAGCGGGGGGGCGTCTTCACCCCCGACAGCCTCACGGATCTCGGGACCCGCCGGGCGATTGATCTTGCCCTGATGCGGTATCGGGACAGTGGCGTGATCCGCCAGCTCGCCCGGGGACTGTACGATTATCCCAGAATCGACCCGCAACTGGGACCTTTACAGCCAGCCACGGATGATATCGCCAGGGCACTGGCCGGCCGGGATGCCACCCGGCTCCAGCCCTCCGGGGCCTACGCGGCTAATCTGCTGGGGCTGACGACCCAGGTTCCCATGAAGGTTGTGTACCTGACCGACGGCCGCTCACGGACCATCCAGATCGATAAACGGCAGATAATACTGAAACACACCACGCCCAGAAACATGGCCACAGCAGGCAAGATCAGCGGTCTGGTCATCCAGGCGCTACGGCACCTGGGACAAAAGAATGTCAACGATAAGGTCATTGCCCAACTCAATCGCCGACTCGATGCCGATGCCCGCAGGCAACTGGCCCGGGATATCCGTTATACCCCGGCCTGGATCGCGGATATCTTCCGTAAAATTACCGGGAACCCGGGTGCAACATGAAAGAGTTTCTGCAGATGCCGGCGCAACGCCGTCGTATCGTGTGTACGCAAACCGGTGCGCAACTGAATCTGGCCGA
>MGYR01000029.1:1564-3794 GCA_001801825.1 Gammaproteobacteria bacterium RIFCSPLOWO2_02_FULL_56_15
CTTCTGGATGTGCTGGACTCTGCAAAAATTATTCAACCTGCCGGATTGGGGTGAGCAGCTTACCTTCAAGGGCGGCACCTCGTTATCGAAGGGCTGGCAGTTGATTGAACGGTTCTCAGAGGACATCGACATCGTCATCAATCGCGGTACCCTCGGATTTGACGACAATAACGCCCCGGAGTTGGCCCCCAGCAGAAAACAGAGAAACAAACGCCTGGATGAACTGAAATCCGCCTGCCAACAGTGTGTAAATGAAGTGATTCAACCGATGCTTATCGATAGGATCGTTATGGATCTGACCGGTGCGGACAACTGGACACTAGAACCGGATCCGGATGACCCCGATCAGCAGACCCTGCTGTTTGCCTATCCCACCGTTTACCCGGAATCCGCGGCCTACCTGCGCCGGGCGGTGAAGATCGAAATGGGCGCCCGCTCAGATACGGACCCCTCGGAGGCAATTAACATTAGTCCATATATCAGTGACGCATTCCCGGACCTGATGCCAGAATCGCTATTTACCGTCCGCGCCGTCATGCCCAGACGTACCTTCTGGGAGAAGGCGATGCTGTTGCATGAGGAAAGCCATCGTCCAGCGGATGGTAAGCGGCGCAGGGAATATATGGCGCGACACTATTACGATCTCTATCGACTGATCCAGGAGGGTGTCGCCGAGGAAGCCGCTGCGGATTTGGAGCTTTTCCATCGCATCACCGCACACCGGGAGGTCTTCTTCCGGTATTCCTGGTTCGATTATTCGACGCTGGCGCCAGGTCGATTGCGCCTGCTGCCGACCGAAGCGCAACTGGGGGACTGGCAGTCCGATTACAGGAATATGCAGCAGGAAATGTTCTTTGGCGACGTACCGGGCTTTGAACAAGTACTTGCAGTGGTGGGCGAATTTCAGGATCGCTTCAATAACGGAGCGAAACCGGCATGAATCGAAAAGCATACAGCGATCGCCCTGGCATAAACCCCGGATTACGCTGCGCTTCATCCGGGCTACGCTTGCCGACATAACTGAAGATCAAACATGAAGCAACATCAGACTCGTATTCTGTTTCTGTGTACCGGTAATTCATGCCGCTCCCAGATGGCTGAAGGATGGACACGGCATCTGGCCGGGGATTTGGTGGAAGTGAAATCAGCTGGTATAGAAGCCCATGGTAAGAACCTTCTTGCAATATCAGTCATGTCTGAGGTCGGCATAGATATTTCAGGACAGGACTCGACCATCATGTCGACTGAAATACTCGATTGGGCAGATATAGTCGTGACAGTTTGCGGGCATGCTGATGAACATTGTCCAGTATTACCAGGCAACACCCAAAAGGAACATTGGCCGCTTGAGGATCCCGCTAAAGCATCCGGTACCGAAGATGAAATCAAGCGTAGTTTTTATCACACTCGCGATGAAATCAAGGGCAGAGTACAACATTTAATCAGGCGTTTGTCACAGGTAAATACTATTTCGTCATGACTATTCAAAGCGAAGCAGCTACTAAAACAAGTTCCGGCATGGGAATCTTCGAACGCTACCTGTCCGTGTGGGTTTTCCTGTGCATCCTGGCGGGTATTGGACTTGGACATTTATTCCCGAATGTATTTCATGCAATAGGCAAATTAGAGATTGCAAGAATCAATCTGCCGGTTGCTGTATTGGTCTGGCTGATGATCATCCCTATGCTGCTCAAGATCGATCTCAAGCAGTTAAAAGGGGTCGGTCGGTACTGGCGTGGCGTCACTGTTACCTTGTTTGTTAATTGGGGTGTCAAGCCCTTTTCCATGGCGCTGCTGGGTTGGATATTTATTGCTCACCTGTTTCGGCCGTATCTACCGGCGGCGCAGATTGATTCTTACATTGCCGGCCTTATCATTCTTGCCGCCGCGCCCTGTACTGCTATGGTCTTTGTCTGGAGCCACCTGTCCCGCGGTGAACCTCATTTCACCGTCTCCCAGGTGGCGTTAAATGACGTCATCATGGTGTTCGCCTTCGCCCCAATCGTCGGGTTGCTGCTGGGCTTGTCATCAATCAGTGTTCCGTGGGATACCTTGCTGCTGTCTGTTGTGTTGTACATCGTCATACCGCTCATCATCGCTCATTCGTGGCGAACATTTATCCTTAAGCATGAACATGGCGTTACCCGTTTGGCGCAGATCATTAAATGGATGCATCCTTTTACCCTGATGGCGCTGTTAGTCACGCTCGTATTATTGTTTAGCTTTCAGG
>MGYR01000029.1:3820-4959 GCA_001801825.1 Gammaproteobacteria bacterium RIFCSPLOWO2_02_FULL_56_15
GTTATCCTGTTGCTGGCGATCCCTATCATGGTGCAGGTCTTTTTCAACTCGTGTCTGGCCTACCTGCTGAATCGCGCCGTTCGCTCCCCCCATTGCGTGGCCGGACCCTCTGCCTTGATCGGTGCAAGCAATTTCTTCGAACTAGCCGTCGCCACCGCCATTGCCCTATTTGGATTTGAGTCAGGAGCGGCCTTGGCAACCGTGGTGGGTGTGTTGATAGAGGTACCAGTAATGCTGTTGGCCGTAGGAGTAGTCAACCGTACCCGCACATGGTATGAACGTCGTCCCGGAATCACGGGGTACGAAGAGTGTTGTCCAGCCGATGAACACGTTCATCTCACCCCGTAAATATCCGGTGTCACCGGCATACATGACCTGCATGTGTGGGCCATGAGCACTGCAGAAAATGCGCTTACCGCGCACCTTGTTGTTGACGCTACTGTCGTCGATCACGATGCCATGCTGCAGCAGGCACATACCATGACAGGCACCCGCAATTTCCCCGAGGCTTGCTCTTTCCGGCTGAGTTCCAAATATTTCGTTCCGAAACTCAGCGACAGGAAAAACTCTTCTCGTCATTCGGATCGCCACCTTCGTATCGTGCCACTTGCGGAACCGGACACAGAGGTCGTGTGACATCCGGAAAGGCCCTACCAGAAGCGATAATGCGATCCGGGGCCTTGCCTTCCTCCACCCAGGCCTGGATAGCGGTGAGCATGTCGAACTGATCCGTCGACTGACCGCCGCCACAGTGTGTCATACCAGGTACCAGAAACAGTCGCCCCCAGTCCTGAGGCCCGACTTCATCACGCGGTATCAACTTTTCATACCAGTCAATCAGCGGGCCTGCCCACATGGCTTGATCGCTCAGACCGTGATACACAATGAGCTTGCCGCCGTGTTCCGCGAAGGTGGTATGCAGATAAGCTGTCGGGTCGTTGATCTGAGCAGTTTCAAATGTGGCCGCAGTGTCGCGGTCAAAGTCGAATGCGAGTGGATCGAGATCGGGGCGCGGTGGTGTCAATGCGAACAACCTTAGTGTGTCGCGTCCCAATGTGGCATTGGCAGGCGGGTTGTTGCCGTTACCCAGATGCATCCCACGCCAGGCCGGATGCGCGATGCCGGTGTCGTAGGGAGTG
>MGYR01000029.1:4975-12557 GCA_001801825.1 Gammaproteobacteria bacterium RIFCSPLOWO2_02_FULL_56_15
TCCGCTGCAAGACAAACACGCGCTTCGGATTTACCGGTGCTGCATTGCAGTTCGGCCGGATCGAAACGGCACGCCTGGAAGTAGTTGATCATGCCATCCGCCAGACCATCCAGTGCATCACATTTATCCAGCACTGCCGCAGCCACTGCCTGCAATTGTTCATCAGTAAACGCTTTGGACAAGACCGGACGTCCGCTCTCATCAAGCGGCGCGATGCGTGTGACTGTTTGCAGGCTCCAGACCTGGTTCATGGCGACGCGTGTCAGGTTCCAGGAAGGGTTGCCGGCGACCACACCATCAAATTCCAGGGGCAGGCGCTGGGCGACCATCATCGCCTCGCGCCCACCCGTTGAGCAACCCATGAAGTAGGAATAATCCGGGTTGCGCCCGTAGTAGCGATCAATCAACGCCTTGGCTTCATGCGTTGCGCGCTGCACTGCCTGATAGCCGAAATCGAGCTTGGCCTGTTGGTCTATACCGAATCTTGAATCGATATTGTTGAGACCGCGATGACCACCGTCAGTGGATACCACTGCGAAGCCACGGGTCAAAGCGGAAGCAGCGCCACTGACCTGACCCAGAGCCGGATTCAACACGCCATTCAAGCCGCCGCCGCCCTGGAATAGCAGTCGGCCATTCCACTGCTGCGGGAGGCGCAATTCGATGCCGATGCCATAGCTCATATTCTCGATAGCGGACGATCGAGGATCAAGCACAACCTGAAACAGGCAATGTTCAGGTACTTCAACGGTGACGCCGGGGGGGCCAAGCGACAGATTTGAAGCCTCAACCCACTCGGCTTTATCCACGCTGAAATTTTGTGTTGTCATCGCTGTCAGCGACTCGCAGGTCGCGCGAGTATTTGCTTCTCCGGCCTCAGCCAGACCGGAAGTAAACAGGATGACCAGCGCCGCACAAACGCTTCCCGGTACTATTCTTGTATTATTCAAGGTATCCCCCTCCTTCTTTTTTATATTCAGCAAATCTGAAGAACCTGAGCAAATGGTCCAGGCCGACCCTCCCGGTTTTATATACCGGGTTCCATCCACCATGACGCTTTGATTTGTGGAATTTAGCCTAGTTGCAATCGTTTGCAAAGTGGGTTAGTTTCTAAACTCTTGTCTTGCCAGAATGTCGCAATATTCATCTGTGTCTGCGGAGAGAACTCATGCAATACCCCTACCCATCAAACCTGGCCGGGTTGCGTACCCTTCTTTGCTTGGGGCTGATTTCCCTAACCCACGCATTGTGGGCACAACCTGTAACTGATGTAAAAATCGATACTGATGGCAGCGTGCACATGCCGGCACAATCGGTGCCGGTATCGGAGTTTCTCAGTCCCGAGGGAAAGGCTTATCTGGCCGAGCACCTGGTTGGCATGACCAATCCCGACAGCCAGAAACTGGTAAATGGGGTTCCTGCCCTGATCGCCGGCTACCTTGACCGCCAGCGGGAACTGTTTCCGGTGCAAAAGGAAGATACCACTATCGGCGCTGTGCATGCCGTTATCTACCAACCTGCCGACGGCATCCCGCCGGAAAACCGTAACAAGGTTCTGATCAACCTGCATGGCGGCGGATTCAGCGGTTGCTGGCTTGGGTGCGCCGAACTGGAGTCTCTGCCAATAGCCCATCTTGGCCGCATCAAAGTGGTCAGTCTCGATTACCGCCAGGGTCCGGATTATCGTTTCCCTGCAGCCAGTGAAGATGTGGCCGCAGCCTATCGTGAACTGCTGAAGACCTACCGCCCTGAAAATATCGGCATTTATGGTTGTTCTGCCGGGGGCATGCTGACCGGCATGGCCGTAGCCTGGTTCCAGCAACATGACCTACCACGCCCCGGCGCCATCGGCATACTCTGTGCGGGCGTGGCGCCGACCGGTGCAGCCTTTGGAGGTGATGCCAACTACTTCACCATGCCGATGGGTGAAGGTCGCGTACTGCCACCACCCTCCGCCGACAGCAATGACAGCATCGTGGGTGGCCTCGGTTATTTCGCAGGCACTGATCCGCGCAATCCTCTTATCGCACCGACAAGTGATCCTGCAGTGTTGGCAAAGTTTCCGCCAACCATGATCGTCAGCGCTACCCGCGGCTTCGAGCTGAGCAATGCCGTATATACCCACATCCAGCTTGCCAAGCTGGACGTGCCAGCCGAATTGTACGTGTGGGAAGGCATGTTTCACGGTTTTTTCTACAACCCTGATGTGCCGGAATCGCGCGAATGCTTCGATCTCATCATCAAGTTCTTTAACAAATGGCTTGGTAAAGCCTGAAGCGGGTAAACTTGCATATGCGTAAACAAATCCTCCTTACACTGCTGTGCATGCTCACGCTGAGTTCTACTGCCTGGACTCAGAATCAGGAAAACTGGGTTGCCACCTGGGGCACTTCTCCCCTTTTTGCGCTAGAGAGCCCGCCAGCTTGGATGGTGCCGCCTCCACCAGAGCTCCTGCCTCCGGATCCGCCGCCCTCGCCAATTCCACCAGTACCACAGGAACTGCATGACCAGACTGTACGCATGATCGTGCGTACCAGTATCGGCGGCGATGCTCTGCGTCTCCAATTATCGAATGCTCAAGGCCTTCCACCCGTGCAGATAGGAGCAGTGCGTGTTGCCCTGCATACCACTGCCTCTTCCATCGACCCGGCCACCGATCACCTTGTTACCTTTGGTGGCAATACCGGCATTACCATTTATCCAGGCGCCATGGTCGTCAGTGATCCAATCAAGCTTGAGGTGGCAGCATTGACTGAGTTGGCAGTGTCGTTATATCTGACCGAGAGTTCAGACACGCGTGCGTTGCATGAACTGGGTCTCAACACAACCTACATAGCCAGCGGTAATGTTGTATCGGCTGCCACACTGCAAGCTGATGAGACCAATCGTTCCTATTTCTGGTTGAGCGGTATTGAAGTGAAAGCGACCGATTCAGCAGCAGCTGTTATCGCTTTCGGTGATTCGATTACCGACGGTTTTTCTACCACTGCTGACAAACATCAAGCCTGGCCGGCGCTATTGGCGCAGCGCCTGCAACAGGATGTTGCCATGCAGCACCTGAGTGTAATCAACGCGGGTATATCCGGTAACCGTGTACTACGCAACCTTGCCGGCAGCAGTGCCCTTACCCGCTTTGATCGTGACGTGCTTGCCCGCAGCGGGGTTAACTGGATCATCCTGCTCGAAGGCATTAACGACATTAATTTCACCGCATTGCCCGATGCACCGAAGAGTCAACACGCGACCGCTGCACAAATTATCGAGGGCCTGTCGCAACTCGTCGACCGGGCTCATGCCCGCGGTATCAAAGTGATGGGAGCGACTCTGACTCCAATGGGTGGGCTTTGGTTGTTCAACCAGCAGACCGAAGGAATGCGCCTGGCGGTCAACGAGTGGATTCGTAACAGCGGCAAGTACGACGCCATTGTCGACTTTGATGCTGTTACACGTGATGCAAATGCACCTTCTCAGTTGAAGGCTGAATACAACAGCGGGGACAACATACATCCGAACGATGCTGGCAACAAAGCCATGGCAGCTGCTATAGATATTTCCGTGTTCACTCGTTGAGAACATCGCCTACAGGCAGTCAGACTGTTACTATTCATGCATGAACAAATCACGGAAATCTACCCCTACCATGGCCGACATCGCTCGCCTGGCGGGGGTCCACGTATCCACAGTTTCACGTGCGCTGGGCGACAGTACCCTGGTCGAAAAGAGCATGCGCGAACGCATTCTGAAGATTGCCAGGCAACAGGGGTTTGTTGTCAACCCAACAGCTCGCAACTTGCGCTCGGGTCGCACCCAGACCCTAAGTGTTGTTATTCCGCTTGCGCATGAGCGCGGGCAGGTTCTGACCGATCCCTTCTTCACGTATATGCTCAGTCACCTGGCGGACGAAATCACCCAGCGTGGCTACGGCATGCACCTGCAAAAAGTGCCGTCACCGAAGCAGGGATGGCTGCAACGACTCATCGCCGAGCGTCGTGCTGACGGCATCATTGTGATCGGCCAGAGCACGGAACACGAGGCACTGCAGGTAGCTGCCGAAACCACTGCACCATTCATCGTGTGGGGCGGTCATTTCGGCAAACAGAATTATTGCGTGGTGGGGACCGATAACGTGCAGGCCGCCCGTATGGCGACCGAACACATGTTGAAACTGGGACGCCGTCGCATTGTTTTTGTTGGTGATCCCTCAATTCCCGAAATCAAACTGCGCTGCGATGGCTATAAACAGGCCCTGGCTCAGGGCCCTGCGAGTACAGCGCCAGCCACCATTATCAAGGCACACATTACACCGGAAGCGGCTTACCAGATGGTGCTGGAGCATATCCGCAAGGGCAAACGCTTTGATGCGGTGTTTGCCGCCACCGATATCATTGCAATCAGTGCGATGCGGGCGCTCTCTGCCAGCGGCTTGGCGATACCGGACGACGTAGCAGTTGTCGGTTTCGATGGCATCGAAATGGGTGCCCATGTTCATCCGACTCTGACCACGGTACGCCAGGACCTGAACCGCGGAGCACGCTTACTGGTCGACCTGTTACTGCGACGTATAGCTGGTGAAGCAGTGGAGTCAGTCACCATGCCAGGCGAACTGGTCGTGCGTGAATCTTGCGGAGGCTTGCGCTGAACTCAGGGTGTCGTGAGGGCTTGGGCTGTTTCGTATTGCACAAGACGTGCAGCAGCTGGCGCCTTGATACGATTCCACAACAGGCCCAAACACAGCAACAAGGCAAATCCGGTGGCCAGGATGAAACCGTAACGGATATCCCCCAATACATCACTTACCACTGCCATGGCCAAAGGTCCAAGGGCGGCTGCGAAAGCGGTAAAGAACAGGATGAGTCCGGCAATAGCCCCGTGTTCGGCTTTAGGGAAACAGCTGATGCCTTTCGAATTAAGCGTCGGGTATACCACAGACATGAATAATCCCGACAAGGGCAGCAGCCACACGGCCAAACTTGGACCGGCGACCAGACTTCCTGTAAAGCACAGCAGGATCGCGGCGGCCATCACTGCCAGCACCGTGTCCCAGGATAGCAGATGTAGTAGCCAGACACCTATGAAACGTCCTGCTGCACGCAGTACGAAAAATATCGTCAAAGCATAGGTGGCAAGCCAGGGTGTCGGACTTGTGTAATCTTCAAGCCAGGTCGGCATCCACACATAAATCGCCACTTCCACCGCGACATAGAGCATGATCAGCGTGGAAAAACCCAGCGCGTAGGGGTTCTTCATCATCACCATGGTCTGACTGAAACTGGACTGTGCTTCGCTGGTTTTCTGAATCGATGGATACCGAACCAGCAGTGCAGCAACTGTCAGAAGTGCACAAATTGCGGAAGCGGATACATACAGATATTTCCAGGAAATACCCGCCGTGAGCAGAACGGCAACCAGGGCGGGCCCGACAATAGCGCCAATGGCAAAAAACCCTTCCACTGTATTCATGAAGGTGGTGTGCTCCCGGGTTGAGCGCGTGATATCACCGACCAGCGCCAGTGCACCGACCTTGAACACGCTCACACCGATACCGGAAATACCGAGCAGCACCACAAAGAAACTGAAAGTATTGCCGAGAATGAACAGCAGCGAACCAATACCATAAAGCAACAGACCAAGCACAATGGTGAGCTTACGACCATAACGATCCGACAGAAAGCCAAGCACGAGCCCACCGAGGGCTATTGCCACCATAGGCACGTAATGGAAGGCACTGGCAGCACTGAGGGAAAGCCCGAACTCATCGATCAGTGACGGGATGATGCTGCCCACTGCATCGGTCGTCATTGCGAACATGAAAAACATCATGCAGGCAAGCACCCTGATCAGCTTGGTATTCTGATGTTCAAAACCTTCGTTGCTCATATCTTCCCCTGGCAGGTCACACGCTTTTGAAGTTATATAATTATGTGCTTTACCCTTGTTGCAAACGATTGCATTATAGGGCCCTGTTCTCACAGCAGTAAACAGCCTGGCGTGAAGAACCAGGATACCCAACAACCAAGGTTACTTTCATGGCCACAAGGCCGGGGGGATGTACCATGCTCTTATCTCGATTTCGACACTGCTTTATCGCTTTACCATTCATCGGCAGCTGCCTCTTCACTGCCGTATTTGCGCAAGAGCCTGACATGGCTGAAATCAATCGGCGTGCTGACAACACTGGTAACGGTCCCTTCCCTGCCATGAAGGAGGAAACCTCCTCACTGCCGGCTCATGTGGTTTATCGTCCCCAAAGTCTGGATCAGATGGGTAAGCAGAAGCTGGGCGTGGTAGCCTGGGGTAACGGGGGCTGCTCTGAGGATGGTGCCAGCAGTCGCTTTCACTTATTGGAGCTGGCTTCACATGGTTATCTGGTGATTGCGAACGGACGCATCCTGAGCGGTCCCGGCGCGCCACCTGCGGAACCGCGCGAGACTGCAACGCCAGGCCAGTTACCTGCGCCGCGCACCCGGGCATCCGACCTCATCGATGCCATCGACTGGGCATTGCAGGAAAACCAGCGTGCCGGTAGTCCATACTTTGGCCGCATTGATCCCGCGCAAATCGCGCTGTCTGGTTACAGTTGCGGTGGTCTGCAGGCACTGAAAGTCGCAGCTGATCCACGCGTGAGCGCAACAGTGTTACACAACACCGGCATTTTCATTGATGGCCCGAGCACCATTCCCGGCATGGATCTGGTGAAAGATGAGTTAAAAAATTTCCATACACCGGTGATCTACATCATGGGCGGCGAGGCTGACATCGCCTATGAAAATGGCATGGATGATTACAAAAACATCGAGCATGTGCCGGTGGCGGTTGCCAACCTGCCGGTAGGTCATGGTGGCACCTTCATGCAAGCTGATGGCGGCAGTGCCGCGAGAGTGGCGGTGAACTGGCTGCAGTGGCAGCTGCGCGACGATGCCGGGGCTGCTGCCTATTTCACCGGCCTTGATTGTGGCCTGTGTAAAGATGCGGAATGGACGCTCGACAGCAAGCGTCTCGATCAGATCGTTTCAGCAAAAACTCAATGAGCCACTTTTCCAGCCACAAGACGATGCCAGTTAGCAGTAAGTGAATGAAGAACAAGGTCCAGCTTATTGCCTATATTGACCGCCTATCGGGTGGTGGTATCACTGACCTCGCAGCGCTGCTGCGGGGTCCCTTGCAAGGTTTGTTCAGTGGCGTGCACTTGCTGCCCTTTTTCTATCCAATTGATGGTGCCGACGCCGGTTTCGACCCGGTGGACCACAGCCAGGTCGACCCCCGTCTCGGCTCTTGGCAGGACATCAGGGCGCTTGGTGAGGATGTCGGACTGACGGCAGACCTGATTGCGAATCACATTTCCCGCGCCTCCCCCCAGTTCCATGATTACCTCGCTCATGACAAGAATTCCGCCTGGGCCGAACTGTTTCTGACCCGTGAACAGGTTTTCCCCAATGGCGCCACCCAAGCCGAATTGCAGGCCATCTACAGGCCGCGTCCGGGACTGCCCTTCTGTGAGGTGCAACTGAACAACGGCGAGAAAGTTCAGTTGTGGACCACCTTCACTTCCGAGCAGATCGACATTGATGTCACCCATCCCCTC
>MGYR01000029.1:12564-14612 GCA_001801825.1 Gammaproteobacteria bacterium RIFCSPLOWO2_02_FULL_56_15
AATATCTGGACAGCATCCTGAGGACTTTCGCCGCCAACGGTGTAGGCATGGTACGACTCGATGCCGTGGGCTACACAATCAAGCAGCCAGGCTCCACCTGCTTTATGCTGCCCGAAACCTTAGACTACATCGCAGAGCTCTCGTCACGTGTGCGCGAACTTGGTATGGAGGTACTGGTTGAAATTCATGCGCATTACAGCAGGCAGATTGAAATTGCGCAGCAGGTGGATTGGGTCTATGACTTTGCGCTTCCACCTCTGGTGTTGCATGCCTTCGCTTTCCACACTGCCCAAGCGCTCAAACAGTGGCTGAATATCCGGCCAGTCAATGCCCTCACAGTGCTCGATACTCACGATGGCATCGGTGTGATCGATATTGGTGCCGACTTGGATGAACCTGGCCTGGTACCCGCGCAGGAACTGGATCGGCTTGTGGAAACCATACACAGCAACAGCAAGAACCAGAGTCGACTCGCCACAGGTGCGGCCGCCTCCAATCTGGACCTGTACCAGGTAAACTGCACCTATTACGATGCTATGGGACGGGACGACCTGAAGTACCTGCTTGCACGCGCACTGCAGTTTTTCGTGCCTGGTATTCCACAGATTTACTACGTGGGGCTGCTGGCAGGAGAGAACGACATGGACTTGCTGCAAAAGACAAGTGTCGGTCGTGACATCAACCGGCATTATTACACTCCGGAAGAGGTTGAAAGCGCGCTACAACGACCTGTGGTGAAGAGCCTTTGCGTACTTATTCATCTGCGTAATGAACATCCTGCTTTCCAGGGAAAGTTCCGACTTGGCCAAAGCGGATCTGATGAACTGGTACTGCGCTGGGAATATGCAGAAGACTTCGCAGAATTGATGATTGGCTTCTCAGACTGCCGTTATCATCTTTGCATTTCGGTAGGGGACGCGAGTCGCGATATCGACTTACTTTCTTTCCACAACACAGATTAGAGAACAACCCCGATGGACAAGGTACTCTATGGCGCTGTTGAGGCTGGCGGCAGCAAATTCATCTGCCAGCTTGTGGATAACGCATGGGCGCGAAAAAGCCACCGGTATCCGAAAATTTAACCGCCATATCGAATCTTCTCCTGTTATTCTTCTTATTAAGTTTTTTGCTATATCGTTATTGATTCAGGTTGGATGCCCGGCAGCGCGATGGAAGAGTAGCATGGTAAAGATATATAACAAACAGCACCATTTTATTATAAATAGTCAGAACATAATCGCCGAGGGACGGTTGTGCTGCTGATAAGACTTGCCGAAAAATAACTATAAAGGATAAAACAATGAAAACCACACATCACAACATTTCCTTTTTTAAAACCATTGGCAGCAAATACATTTTCGCACTGCTGTCCTGTTTCATTGTCGCCGCGGCTGTGTATGCAGCGTCAGCATTGAGAGAGACGGTGCATTACGATGAGAATTACGCCAATGATCGTGCTCAGATCGAAGACCTGCAGGCCCGATACCTGTTTGCCCTGGACTGGCAGGACGCGGAAACCTATGCCTCGACTTTTACTGAAGACGGCATCATGGACTGGGCCGGCGGCGCCGCTCAGGGGCGTGAGGCGATACTGGAAGAAGTCCGCGGTATGCGCGCCAACTATGCCGTGCAGGAAGCAGAGGACGCGCCGCTGCGCCCGGCTCGCCGCCGTCATATGATCACCAATGTAGTGTTGAAGATTGCCGGTGACCGGGCTGTGGGCCGCGCTTACTGGTTTGAATTCGACAATCGCAACGACGAGCGCAAGGCCTACAGCAGCGCCTACGGCCATTATGAGGATGAACTGCGCAAGG
Organism: Gammaproteobacteria bacterium RIFCSPLOWO2_02_FULL_56_15; assembly: GCA_001801825.1. Taxonomy (GTDB): domain Bacteria; phylum Pseudomonadota; class Gammaproteobacteria; order Eutrophobiales; family Eutrophobiaceae; genus 2-02-FULL-56-15. The sequence goes on from MGYR01000029.1 coordinate 14,379, forward strand.
TGGACGGCCAGTGGCTGTTCAGCAAGCGCAAGATCTTCAACGAGGAAATGGCGGACCGCACAGCTCCGATGACCAGCCCGGCCTGGTAATTTCCGGGTTTCAGGTTTTGAGCGCCCGGGTAAAAAACACTACTGTCATCGCACAAAACAGGGTGGATATGATCAGGGTAGCCACAATGATGCCTGTGCCCAGAGTAAAGGTGGTGATCCAGCCGATGGCCAGCGGACCCGTCGC
>MGYR01000030.1:0-374 GCA_001801825.1 Gammaproteobacteria bacterium RIFCSPLOWO2_02_FULL_56_15
CAAGACCGGTATCAAAAAAATAGAGCTTGGGCGACTTGATCAAGCGCTTGCCGAAATTTTTATAATGGGGCTGGAGCAAAAACAGGATATAGCTCGCCTCCAATACGGATATCCAGGCTTTGGCCGTATTGTGGGTGATGCCGCAATCATTGGCCAATCCGGACAGGTTAAGGATCTGCCCGGTCCGCGCCGCGCACATGCGCAGAAACCTCTGGAAGACACTCAGGTCCCGCACGTTCAGCATCTGCCGGACGTCCCGCTCCAGGTAGGTAAAAACATAATTGGCATACCAACCGGAAGGAGTGAGAGCCCGGTCATAAATCGGCGGATAACAACCTTTAATCAATAACTCGTCCAGGCTTCCCGGCGTGATC
>MGYR01000030.1:392-4642 GCA_001801825.1 Gammaproteobacteria bacterium RIFCSPLOWO2_02_FULL_56_15
CCGAGGGAAAAAGGCAAAAGGTGCAACAGGCCCACGCGCCCAGCCAGCGACTGGGTAATCCTGGAGACAAGGCCGAACTGCTGGGAACCGCTCAGGATAAAGTGTCCGGGCCGCTTGGCCTGGTCGACAATGGTCTGGATGTACGAAAACAGCGCCGGGCAGCGCTGGACCTCATCCAGTATGGCGCCATCGGGATAGGCCGCCAAAAAACCCCGTGGATCCTCGCTGGCATATTCCATCCGGTCCGGCTCCTCCAGCGAGACATACGGTTTATGCTTGAAGACCGATCGGGCGAGCGTGGTCTTGCCAGACTGCCTGGGTCCGGTGAGGGTGATGACCGGATAGCCTTTGGCAAGTTTTTTGAGGGTAAGAGCGGAAGCGCGGTTGATCACCGGGTCCAAGATACGGGATTCTTACAAATTGTCAATTCTATTTACAATCTGTAAGGTTGACATCGCTAGGGACTGGGATGACAGCTTCTGGGGCGCCCAATCAAGCAAGGCGAAGTCCTGCGCATTATCAGTTTAGTCCTGTACCGGGTCGAGAATGGAAAATTCAAACACATCAAATCCGCACGCTATAAGATGGTCAACGACTGGCAGCAGGAGGGCTTCTCGCTCTGAGGAAGCGGCGGGATCATCCGCTGGCGCCAAGGGTTTTAACGTACTATCCTCACGTTCGGGAGAAGAAGAAAATATCCAATCCCTCTATCAAAAACTAACGAAAGGAGGAGTTCGGTGAAACCAATCAATTTTATGTGGATCGCGCTATCAGGCGTGTTGCTCGCACCCGCGGTCAGCCTGGCGCAGCAATCGGATATCTCCTGCACGCGCGGTGGGCTGCGGCGCGCAGTCGATCTTTACCTCGAAGCTCAGACTAAAGGCGACACTTCCGACCTGCCGCTGGCGGCGGGGCTCGGCTATTACGAGAACATGGCCCCTGCCGATATCAAGAACGGTCTGATCAACACCGCGCTGAAGATAGATCGTCACCTCAGTTTGTTCGACGAGCACTCGTGTCAAACGTTTACCGAAGTGATCGTGACAGACAAGGATAAACCCTACGTCCTCGGCGCGCGGCTGCGCGTCAACCATGACAAGATCGCCGAGATCGAAATCCTGTGGACCACGACGGGTTATTGGTTATTCGATGCCGATGCCTACCTCAAGTATTCTTCCACGGAGGACTGGAGCCCCGTTCCAGCCGAGAAGCGCGATTCCTGGGGTACGCTGGTCTCCGCCGCTAACGCCTACCTGGATGCCTTCCTCGAAAAGAAGATTGATCTGGTGCCCTGGGGTTTCCCCTGCGTCCGGGTGGAAGGCGGCGCGTATACCGGCAAGGGATCCCCCGATGACAGCTGTGAGGTCGGCGTGCCAAGCAGCGTGAACATCGCCAACCGCCGTTTCGTGGTGGACGAGGTGCTGAACGCGGTTGTGGTCTTCTGCACCTTCGGCGCTGGCAGCCCGAACGGCGGCAGCGGCGCGCCCGACACCCATCTCTTCCGGCTGGAAAACGGCAAGCTGCGCTACGTGCATACCCTGACGCATCTGTTGCAGGCGGACTTCCGGGGTAACAGCGCCCAGGGAAACCAGCAGTAGCGAGGACCGATCCCTACGCCACTCCCACGATGATCGCCCCGGTGATGCCAAGGATGATCGCGAACAGCCGGACCGGCGTGATGCGCTCGCCGAGGAACAGGGCGGCCAGGATGAAGATGAAGATGTTGCTCGTCTGGTTCAACGCGGCGGAGATGGAGGCCTGGGTGTATTTCATGCCGGCGAGCCAGATGATCATGGAGAGATAACCGCCGAGGAAGGCCCCGGCGAAAGTGTAGATCCGGTGACCGGGCGTGGCGATGGAGCGCAGGATGATCAGTCGCTCCGGGTGCAGCGCCATGAAGCACAACAACACCAGGACACCGCCGATCAGTCGCGTGAGGGTAACCCAGAGCAGTTCACTCCGATCGAGGATGGGTTTGGCGATGACGATGCCGACCGCCATGGCCGCCATCGCCAGCACACCGAGCAGGATCCCCAGCAGGAGTTGCCCGCGGCTCAAGTGGTCGGTCTCCTTTTCCCCCGAGATGGCGAGCACCGCGGAGAGGATCATAACCACACCGATGATCTGCATCGTATTGAGGGATTCCCCCAGCCAGAGGATAGAGAGGCCGATGATGAAGGGGCTGTAGAGGCAATCCACGATGGAAGAACGGCCTGCGCCGAGGATGTTGAGGCTCTGAAAGAAGATGGTGTCGGCGATGCCGATGCCGAGCGCCCCGCTGCCAAGCAGGATCAGCCAATCCTCGAGCGGGACAGCGGGGGTCAGGGAGCGCGCGGTCAGCAGCATCGTCGGCACGAGGAAGACGATGGCGAAGGTGTCCTTGAAGAGGTTCAGACCGATGGGATGCACCTTCTCGCCGCTCTTCTTGAACAGCACGACGGCGGCGGCCCAGACGATGGCGGTGAGTAGCGACAGGATCTCGCCGTAATATTCGGTAATCAGCTGCATGAGCGAGGCGCCGGGTTTGTAATTTTTGAGTCAGTGGCAGGTGCGTGGCTTTTACCCGATGGTATAGGGTCTATGCGATTAACGGTTCAATGGTCCTTCTGGCCTGCATGGCCACGGCATAAGGATCAGTCGCCTGCACCACCGGATTGAATAACTCCAGCGACGCCGGTCCGCGGTAACCTTTCTGTTGCAGCAATTCGACGATACGGCGCAGGGGAGCGATGCCTTCACCGGGAAATACGCGGCTCTGTTGACCGAAGGTTTCCAGCGGCTGATCGCCTGGAATATCCTCGAAATGCAGGTGGTGTAATTCGCCGTCCCGCAACAGTTCCAGGTCTTCGAACTTGCTCATGCCGCTCCAGAAATGGAAGGTATCCAGCATCACTTTGAGATGCGAATGGTCGGCTTCCCGCACCACCTTCAAAGCCGTACGCAGATTATTGATCAAGGTTGACAGTCGGGTGAATTCGACCATCAGGGTGACATGGTGGGGTTGCGCGATATCGGCCGCCTCGCGCAGATTGGCAATGACTTGCTCATAATCCTCGATGGTATGGGGTTCGCCGGCCGCCGAGGGTATCACCATGCGGTCGGCGCCGATAACCTCGGCCAGTTCAAGCTTCCACTTCAGTTCTTCAAGGCTGCCGGCCCGCCTTGGGCCCGATTCTTCAAGAAATAGCTGGTTGCTGCAGGACACTGCCTTCAGGCCAAGGTCATCAAGCAGTTGCCGCGCCATCCCGGGCGATTCCTTTTCCGCGAACTCACGTACTTTGCCGAGATCCGGTTCAACGGCCCGTAGACCTGCGCGTGCATAGCCTTCCATGGCTGTGCGGAAATCGAAGGTGATGGAGGTGATCTCATGCATGCAGACGAACATGCCGCCTGCTTCTTCGGCGCTTGATTTCAATGAGCCGGATAGCAACGGCAGGGTAGCCAACGCCAGAAATTCTCTGCGGTTTATGGGCATAGCGTTCTCCTGAATAGAATCAATCAACACAGTGAATGCGAGACTTTAACATGGAAGAATATTGAATAAACGCACTATGCTGTTTGAAAGTATGGCATTCGATTCCGCTTATTCAGTTGAATTAATGGTCATTTTAGTCAAGAGTAAAGGGGGACGGTAAAGCAGTAAAGGGGCTGTATAGGCGTCCCGTGTCCAGGCCTGCACACACTAACCATCTACAGGAGCCAGCGAGACCATGTTCAAAGCCATAGTGCTGCGGAAAGAGGGAAACATTTTCAGTTGCCGGATTGAGGAGCTTGCGGAGGCGGATCTGCCGGAAGGCGATGTCCTGGTGGCAGTGGAGTATTCCACCGTGAACTACAAGGATGGCCTGGCCATCACCAACCAGGGGCCGATCATCCGTTTCTTCCCCATGATCCCTGGCATTGATCTCGCCGGTAGCGTGGTGGAAAGCACCCATCCCGGTTATCGCCCCGGTGGCCAGGTGGTCCTGAACGGGTGGGGCATCGGTGAATCCCACTGGGGCGGCCTCGCCCAGCGGGCCAGGGTCAAGGGGGACTGGCTGGTGAAGTTGCCGGACCCTCTCAATACCCGTTCCGCCATGGCCATCGGCACGGCCGGGTATACGGCCATGCTTTCGGTGCTGGCGCTGGAACGCAACGGAGTCCGCCCGGACCAGGGGGAGATCATCGTCACCGGGGCCGCCGGCGGGGTGGGCAGCATCGCGATAGCGGTGCTGTCCAAATTGGGCTACCAAGTCGCGGCTTCCACCGGC
>MGYR01000030.1:4649-8381 GCA_001801825.1 Gammaproteobacteria bacterium RIFCSPLOWO2_02_FULL_56_15
AGGAGGAGGGTTACCTGCGTTCGCTTGGCGCAGCCGCCGTGATTTCGCGGGATGAACTCAACAAATCCGGCCGGCCCCTGCAGAAGGAACGCTGGGCCGGGGCCGTGGATACGGTCGGCAGTCATACCCTGGTCAATGTCCTCGCCGCCACCCGCCAGCATGGCACGGTTACCTGTTGCGGCCTGGCCCAGGGGAGTGATCTGCCCGCCACAGTGATGCCCTTCATCCTGCGCGGTGTGCAGCTCGTAGGGATAAACTCGGTACTCGCTCCCCTTGCTGCCCGTCAGCAGGCATGGTCCCGGCTCGCCGTGGACCTGGAGCCGGCAAAACTGGATGCAATCAGCTCCGAGACCGGTCTGGACGAAGTACCTCGCATCGCTGCAGAGATTGTTGCCGGACGCGTGCGCGGCCGGGTAGTGGTGGATGTCAATCGTTGAACCATGAGGTCCAGCAAGTACCCCATCTCCTCTTCGGTACCACTGGAGAGTAGCGGCTGGAAACGGCAAACAACAAGAGGCTGGTGAGAGAGGTGTTCCGTCCGTAGCGGTTCATGCCTATCGTTCTCCGGTATAGCGCAGGATCCATAATCCCTGGTTCTTGTGGGTGATATAGATGAATCCGCGTGTATCCACCAGGACATCTTCCGTCTGGCTCACGAGTTTCCCACGGGGCACGGGCATCCAGCGTTCCTTTGGATCAGGTGGGATGAAATATCCTGTTTCCACGGGTTGACGGGGATTTTCCAGATTGAATATACGCAGGCCGGCATTGAAATAGGTTAGGTACACGAGATTCTCATGCTTTTCCACAAACGGGTTGTGCTGGAGATGGTTCAGATTGTGTGGACCGAAGCGGGCGCCCTTGTCGCAAAAATCCTGGTAAGGTGCATCAGAGGGTGGTACCGGCAATGGGAAAATGGATAGCAGGCGCGGTTGCTTCAAATCCGAGATGTCCACCACGGTGGCGTGATTGAGGGGTTCCCGGCAGTCCTCGGCGATAGACTCAGAATTGACCAAGGCTATCCCCTGTGTCGGCAGGGGCAGTACGGTGTGGACGCCGATATTCCCCAGGAATGGGGGGCTGAAGTCCAGCCGGCTGATCTGTTTTGGCTGCTTCACATCGGAGATATCCAGCACAATCATCCCGGCCGATCCATAGGCCAGATAGGCCTCGTTACCGCTGATATAGGGAGGCCCGTGCTGGCTGATGTAGGCCTCGGAGGGTGTTTCACCTCCCGCGATGTGTTGTCCTTCCACCCACCACCGGCTGACTTCCACAGGATGGGCCGGGTCTGCGATATCTACGATGACGTAAATATTGCCTTCGTAACCCTCTTCGCTGGCGGCAAGGTGCACGTAGCGGCCCCCGGAATAAAAATTGCGGTGTGTGCCGAGGCCTGAAGTATGATATTCGCCGATTTTAACGGGTGCAGCGGGTTCACTTATGTCCCAGATATAGAATCCACCCGTTCCCCTCATGCGGGTGAGTTGCTCTTCATCGGTTACACCGAAGATCTCGGTGGCGGTAATGAGATAATGGTCCCCGATTTCCACCTGTCCGGTGAGCCATCCCGAACCTGCAGGACCCTGCAGGAAATTGATGATGGATGGGTGTCCCGGATCGGTGACATCCACCACGCTCCATCCGGTCTTGCCGGCAATATTACGATCGTAGTGTCCCAGATAGAGGTACCATTGCCCGGCTTTTTCATGGACGGTAATCTTGAAGGTGGAGGCGCCCTTCAGGTCCAGGTAGGCAAGTGGTGTGACGTTTTCCGCCACCCATCCCTCCGGTAGGGATTGTGCCGGCAATGGCGATGGAACGGCGAGCAGTATCAGGATGATCATGGACAGGACTGTTTGTATAAACTGCATGATTCCTCCCTTCGATCAGCTTGTCTGCATACCAGTGTAAGAGTCCTGGGGAAAGTTACAATGAAAAATTCGAGGCGATCGGGGTTAGCGGCGGAGATGTTCCGCCCCGCGGATCACATGATCTCGCCGCCGGCGATGGCGATGGACTGTCCGGTGACCGAGGTGCTTTCCTTGCGGCACAGCCAAGCCACGGTCTCGGCGATTTCCCCGGGCTGGATGAAGCGGTGCTGCGGGTTCATGCGTAGCAGGGCCTCGGCGGCATGATCCCTCGGGCGCCCGGTGGATTCGACGATCTTGTCCAGGGAGCGTTCCAGCAGGGCAGTCTGGGTATAACCGGGGCAGATGGAGTTGAAGGTGACATTGGTGCGCGCATATTCCAGCGCCAGGCTCCGGGTCAGTCCCACCACGCCATGTTTGGCGGACGAGTAGGAAACGGCATAGGCGCAGCCCTTCAGAGCGACACTGCTGGCGACATTGATGATGCGGCCCCATTTCTTCTCCAGCATATCCGGCAGCGCCGCGCGGCAGCAGAGGAAGGTTCCCAGCAGGTTTATGTTCATGATCATCTGCCACTGGGCAACCGTGATATCCAGGAAGGGCGAGGAAACCGCGTTGCCTACATTGTTGACCAGGATGTCAATCTGGCCGTTGGCTTTGCGGGCCTCTGCGAAGGCGGGCTGCACCGCTTCTTCCTTGGTGATATCGATCTGCACAGGGGTGCTGCCGGGGATCTTTTCCGCAGCCTCCTTGAGGCTATCGGGATTCAACTCCATCAGGGTCAGGGTGGCGCCGAGTTCCGCCAGGCGGCTCGCAACCACGAATCCGATACCGCCGCCGCTGCCGGTGACCACGGCGTGATAACCCTGCAGAAATTGTTCTTCTTTGCTCATTATGTAATTCCTCGGTGTCGGGTGATGCCGCGCCATGCTATTCTCACCGAATATCAGGCGTCAATGGGAGGAAACAGATATGGTTGCAAAAAGAATAACTGCGATTGCTCAAGAGAAATTATTCAGGGGTTTTTCGCTGCTAGTCCTGATGATCCTGGCAGTATCGGTTCAGCCTGTAATCGTTACAGCCGCGGACCAGAATGGAGCTTGGGTCGCCACCTGGGGCGCGAGTCCTTTCGCCTTCCTGTCCTTCAACAATGCCGCCCCACCTGCGCCTTTCAATAATCAGACGATCCGGCAGAACGTGCGGATCAGCGTCGGCGGAACCCAGGTGCGGGTGCGGTTTTCCAACGAGATTGGAGACGTACCGTTGACCATCGGGTCTGCATCCATCGGCATCGTCGAGCAGGAATCCACCGTCTCGGCGCAAAGCCTGCGGAAGCTGAGCTTCGGCGGCGCGGACACCATCACCATTCCCCCCGGCGCGCCGGCCCTGAGCGACCCGGTCGATCTCCCGGCGCCAGCGCTCGGTGAACTCGCCGTAAGCATATATCTCCCGGCGGAAACTGCACCCAGCACCGTTCACATGGGGCGTACCGCGTTTATCTCAGCCGCCGGGGATCACAGCCAGTCGGCGGAGTTGCCGGGTGCAGTGAAGACCACAACAGTCGTGTTTCTCACGGGGATCTATGTGAACGTCTCCGAGCCAGCGGGGGTCATCGTCGCCCTGGGGGATTCCATCACCGATGGCGCGGCCTCCACGCCGCACACCTACAACAGCTGGCCGGATCACCTGGCCGGGCGGCTGGCAAATCGCGCAGGAGAGACGCGGGACATGGCAGTCGTCAATCAGGGGATTTCCGGCAACCAGGTCTTGCGCAACGGCGCGGGGCAGAGTGCGCTCGGACGCTTCGACAGGGATGTGCTCTCCACCCCGGGGCTGACCCATATCGTGGTGCTGGAAGGGA
>MGYR01000030.1:8426-8565 GCA_001801825.1 Gammaproteobacteria bacterium RIFCSPLOWO2_02_FULL_56_15
GACCGCTCCCGCCCTTACGAACACCCGAAGATATCATCTTCGGCTACCGGCAACTGATCGCCCGGGCCCATTCTATGACTCCCCCTGTGAAGATCTACGGGGCAACATTGACTCCCTTTGAGGGGACCTTCGAGGGCTA
>MGYR01000030.1:8596-8741 GCA_001801825.1 Gammaproteobacteria bacterium RIFCSPLOWO2_02_FULL_56_15
GTTTGACGCCGTGATCGATTTCGATAAAGCCATCCAGGATCCAGAGGATCCGGACCGGATGGCGCCGGCGTACGACTCTGGCGACAAGCTGCATCCGGGCGATGCGGGCTATAAACGCATGGCGGAGTCGATCGATCTGTCCTTG
>MGYR01000030.1:8847-9970 GCA_001801825.1 Gammaproteobacteria bacterium RIFCSPLOWO2_02_FULL_56_15
AAGTGCGGGCCGATATGCAGGTGGGGCACGACGAATTGTTCGGCCTCTATACCGGAACACCGGCGGTCGAGCGATCCATCGATCAGGCCGGCACACCAGGGGATATGATCCACATCTACCGGTTGGCGCTGCTGCAGGATGCGACCACCCGGACGGGCCACATCGATGAGATGAGGCTGCGCGAACAGATACGGAAGACCCTGCTGCATGAACTCGGCCATTACCATGGCTTCGACGAGGAAGCCCTGGATCGGCTGGGGTATTGACTGCGGCCTGTTCCCGGAGCCGCGCGATCGCCCTGTCTACGTGTTCAAGGATACCGGCTTGTCCTTGTGGCCGTTGCGCGCTAGAGTGGCACAGTCACTAACGGGAAGGGAGGTGATTTCCATGCGCGAGCATGCTGCAGGGCGGGGATTGATGCGGTTGATATTGATTAATTTCCTCTGCTGCTTCGCGATACTCCAGGTACCGGCGGCGCCCATCGATGCCGGCGCGATCCCGCCCACGCTGAAGGAATGGACCGCTTGGGTCCTCTACGGCGAGGAAACAAAAACCTGCCCGTTCACTTACAGCCGTTTCGAAGACCACCACTGCGCGTGGCCGACGGAACTCAAGCTGCGTCTCGGTGCGGATGGCGGCGCCTTCAGTCAAGCCTGGCAGGTGCATGCAGAGACCTGGATCAGCTTACCGGGCGACCATATGCACTGGCCACAGAACGTCACGGTCGACAGCAGGGCGGCAAGCTTGATCCAGCGTAACGGCCGCCCGCAGCTCCGCCTTGACAAGGGCCGGCACGCCATCGCCGGCGCCTTCGAGTGGAACAAACTGCCGGAATCCCTGGCCATTCCGCGTGATACCGGGCTGGTTACGCTCGAAGTTGCAGGCAGCACCGTGAGCGTCACCGATATCGATGATGCCGGCAATCTCTGGCTCATGGACCGTGTCTCCGCCGGAGGCGAGGTAGCCGGCGATCAGATCAAACTGCTGGTGTTCCGCCGCGTCATCGACGAGATCCCGCTGCAAGTCGTGACGCGGATCGAACTCGAAGTGTCCGGCGCACAGCGCGAGGAATCCATGATCGGCGCTCTGCCCGATCAGTTCATTGCACTACGGCTCGATTCGC
>MGYR01000030.1:10025-10593 GCA_001801825.1 Gammaproteobacteria bacterium RIFCSPLOWO2_02_FULL_56_15
ACCCGCGCCAGACCCGTCTGCCGGATGCGTGGCAGAATCTGCCGGCCTGGCTCATGACACCGGGCGCCGGGATGAAATTCAACGTCGTTCGGCGCGGCGATCCGGAGCCGGAGCCGGATCAATTGAGTCTGCACCGCAATTTGTGGCTGGATTTCGAGGGCACGGGTTACACGATCCAGGATAGTATCAGCGGGAGCATGACCCGCGGCTGGCGGCTTGAGGCGGATCCGCCGCTGGCGCTCGGCCGTGTCGATCTGGACGGCGAGTCGCAATTCATCACCCGGCTCCCCGGTTCGGAGCGGGAAGGCGTCGAGGTGCGACGCGGACAGCTTGAGCTCTCCGCCGACAGCCGTTTTGAATCCGGTATTTCCGACTTGCCTGCGGTCGGTTGGAACCACGACTTTAACGCGGTCAGCGCCACGCTGCGCCTGCCGCCCGGCTGGGATCTCTTCGCAGCCTCCGGCGTCGACAACGTGCCGGACACCTGGATCAAACGCTGGACCTTGCTCGACATCTTCCTCGTGCTGATCGCGACGCTCGCCGTGCGCGGGCTCTGGAACTGGAAACT
>MGYR01000030.1:10608-11950 GCA_001801825.1 Gammaproteobacteria bacterium RIFCSPLOWO2_02_FULL_56_15
CGCGACACTCGTGCTCATCTGGCATGAACCGGGCGCACCACGTTATGTGTGGCTGAACATCCTGGCGGCGATTGCGCTGCTGCGCGCCCTGCCGCAGGGTCGCTTCCATACGCTCGTGAAGTCCTACCGTAACCTGGTGTGGCTGGCGCTCGTCGTGATCGCCGTACCCTTCATGGTCGATCAGGTGCGCAATGGTCTCTACCCGCAGCTTGAACGTATCGGTATGGGTTATGTACCGGGTTATACGCAGGACACCGCCTACCGCGCCGAGGTGGGCGGCGATATGGCTGCCATGCAGGCGCCCGCGCCGCCACAGACGATGACCCTCGAAAACGACGTAGCGGCCGGACGAGCAATGGAGCTAGCGAGGCCCATGGTTGCAGCCATTCCTGCAGAACCCTTCCCCTCTGCCAGCAAGACCTCTCGCAGCTACGATCAGATCGATCCGGAGGCCACCGTCCAGACCGGCCCCGGACTGCCGGACTGGCAATGGCGGCGGATAAATCTCGGCTGGAACGGCCCGGTGCAGAAGAACCAGCGAATCTCCTTGCTGCTCCTTTCGCCAACGGTGAGCCTGGTGCTTAATTTCCTGCGCGTGCTGCTGGTCGCGGCTCTGGCACTCGTCACCTTTGGCTTCATTATCAGCAAGGGCAGGGGACTGCACCGCGCCGCCGCACCAGTGATCGCGGCGGTTTTTCTGCTGCCGGCGTGTTTGATGCATGCTCCGCAGACGCAAGCGGAAATCCCGGGGCCAGAACTCCTTGAGGAACTCAAGAGCCGGCTGCTCGGCGCTCCCGAGTGTCTGCCGGAGTGCGCTCAAAGTCCGCGCCTGCGCTTCGATCTCGATACCCGGTCGCTCACGGTGCGCGTCGAGATTCACGCCGCCGAAGCGGTCGCCGTGCCGCTGCCTGCCCGCGCGGGACTCTGGTCTCCGGAGGAGGTCGCCGTGGACGGCGCGCCCGCATCTGCTCTGATGCGGGGCCAGGACGGCACGCTGTGGATCGGCCTCGAATCCGGGGCCCACCAGGTCGTACTGCGCGGTGCGCCGGCGGCAGGCGCGAGTTTCCAGTTGCCGCTTCCGCTGCCGCCGCAACGCATCGACTACACGGCCGAGGGCTGGTCGGTGGAGGGGGTTGTGGATCACCGGCCGGTCGGTCGGCAGTTGCAGTTCACGCGGTTGGCACAGGAAGCAGCCTCTGAAACACCGACTGAACTCAGGCCACGGGATCTCCTGCCATTCGTACAGGTCGAGCGGACCTTCAATCTGGGACTGGACTGGAGCGTGTCTACCCGCATCGCCCGAATTTCCCCGCCGGAGGCGGCAGTGATCATTGCAGTACCT
>MGYR01000030.1:11995-12236 GCA_001801825.1 Gammaproteobacteria bacterium RIFCSPLOWO2_02_FULL_56_15
GACGGCAGGGTGCTGGTCAACATGGCGCCGGGACAGGTGGAGTTCGCCTGGGAGTCCTCGCTGGAGAAGACCGAGGCGATCGCACTGACCGCGCCCCAGACGACGGAATGGACCGAGACCTGGCAGGCGGATATCAGCCCGATCTGGCACGTGGATGCGAGCGGCCTTGCGGTCGTGCATCACCAGGATACGGAAGGGCACTGGCTGCCGGAGTGGCGGCCGTGGCCGGGAGAATTGGTAC
>MGYR01000030.1:12278-12540 GCA_001801825.1 Gammaproteobacteria bacterium RIFCSPLOWO2_02_FULL_56_15
TGACCATCGATCAGGCCGTCTTGCGCACGACACCGGGCAAGCGCGCCACGGATACGAACGTCGAACTCAGGTTCCGCAGCAGCCAGGGCGGCCAGCATACATTGGTCCTGCCGCCGGACGTCGAACTGCAATCCGTGCTTATTAACGGCGTCCCGCAGCCGATCCGGCAGGAGGGCGCCAAGGTCACGCTGCCCTTGTCGCCCGGCACGCAGGACGTGAATCTGTCATTCCGATCCGCCGCGGGGATCGAAGCGCTGTATCG
>MGYR01000031.1:0-2680 GCA_001801825.1 Gammaproteobacteria bacterium RIFCSPLOWO2_02_FULL_56_15
CTCCTCATTCTCCCCGCTCCCGGAACCATCTTCAGAGACTGTAATTTCGTCCACTTCGATTCCGGAAAGCTGATCCCATGTCATCAGAATATCCAGAAGATCGCTGTCGATCCGGGTTATTTTGCAGGCCACCTTCGCTTTCGCGGTGTGCTTGCGGGGCTGGAAATTCGCCAAGGGATGCCGGGCAATGTCGGTGCCCGCCTTTACTGCGGTGATCTGACCCGAGGCTGTAACCAACTCAACTTCGCCAGACAACAGATAAATGGTTTTACGATCCACATCACCCTGTTTGAAAATTACCTTACCATCCGCAATCTCCTCGACTCGAGCTTTGCCTGCCAATTCCTGAAAATTTTCTGCGTTGAGGGAACTCGGGGGAACAAAACCTTTCAGTACTTGCTTATCAATAAGGGTAACCTCTGCCATGATTTTCCTCTGGGTATGGATCGTTGTGATAGGCTGATAGCAAAGAAACGGTAATTCTATTCCGAGTTCCCCCTGATTGAAACAGATTTTCTGACCGGGAATGAGGAATAAACCGGTCTGTTGTTCGCAGTAAAAAAAACGGGCGCCTTGAGCGCCCGTGCAACTTATATTCCGCTATTTTCAGCTATATAACTGAGCAGAATTCCAATGCAGTGGGAGGCGGCAGAGCGAATGCAGGACCGTGCGCCGCACGACTATAGGGACATAGGAGGTAGGACGAATCAGGACGAATATAGGACATATTCGGGTGAAAATGTCAGGAACAGATTTTCCAGACCGAGTCGAGGACGCGGCGCCCGAGCCTACATGGACGTATTTACGGCGTGTCCAGCATTCGCTCTGCGGGCTCCCTCGGTCTGATGGAGTGGCCGGGATTTCTGCTCAGTTATTTAGAGATTGTAGCCCCGTTCATCATGCAATGCTAAATCTAGTCCCTGGGTTTCTTCCTCGCCGGAGACTCGTAACCCGATCATGGAACGGACCAGTTTGAGAATGATAAAGGTCATCAGAGCACACCATGTGACTGTGGCTCCCACTCCGGTCAATTGCACCAACAGTTGCCGCCCCATTCCGCCCTCCAGTCCGAGTCCACCCATGGACGCAGCGGCGAAGACCCCGGTAAGGAGGGTACCCAGGATACCGCCGACGCCATGCACGGGGAATACGTCCAGCGAATCGTCGATCCTCAGTTTCCTTTTGAAATACTGGGTTGCATAGTAACAGATGATTCCAGCCAGCAGGCCGATAACCAGTGCCCCTGAAGGCTGTATATAACCCGATGCCGGAGTTATCGTTCCCAGGCCCGCTACCATCCCGGTAACGATTCCAAGAACGCTTGGCTTGCCGTGCTTGACCCACTCACACATCATCCAGGAGAGTGAACCGGCGGCAGCGGATATGTGGGTTACTGTCATGGCCATACCTGCACTGTAACCGGCAGATAAGGCACTGCCGGCATTGAAGCCAAACCACCCCACCCATAGCATGGCGGCGCCTGCCACGGTCAGTGTCATGTTATGCGGCGCCATGGCAGTCTCCGGAAATCCCTTCCGGTTACCCATGACGAGCGCGGTAATAATTGCCGCCACACCGGCATTGATATGAACGACTGTCCCACCGGCAAAATCCAGCAGCTTCATATCCCCTAGCCAGCCGCCCCCCCAGACCCAATGGCAAATTGGGGCATAGACCAGGATCAACCAAAGTGAGGAAAACCAGAGTACCGCCGAAAACTTCATCCGTTCGGCGAAGGCTCCAACCACCAGAGCTGGAGTAATGATTGCGAATGTCATCTGGAACATAAAGAAAACAGTTTCAGGGATCGTGGTCCCTTCACGGACGGATTTCAGGCCAATTCCGCTCATAAAAAAACGATCCAGACCAATGAAGCGGTGTAGCGTTCCCCCATTGCCGAAGGCCAGTCCGTAGCCGACAACCATCCAGAGGATGGACATGAGACAGGCAATGGCAAAACATTGCATCAGGACCGATAACACATTCTTGCTGCGGACCAGACCGCCGTAGAACATGGCCAGTCCTGGAAGCGTCATGAAGAGAACCAGCGCAGTTGAAGTCAATAGCCAACTGGTATCCGCAGGATCAATGGATTGCGCTTGAGTACTGCCAGAGACGAGCAGCAGGATCAGAGCAGTGATTGACGAGCTAGGTAATCGCGATATCATGAACAATCCCCCTTTTTGCAGCCGGCTATAGCGCATCACTGCCCGTTTCACCCGTTCTTATTCTCACCACCTGTCCCAGGTCAAACACGAAGATCTTGCCGTCACCAATCTTGCCAGTATTAGCCGCCTTCGTGATTGCCTCGATAACCGCTTCGACCCGGTTATCATCAAGAGCTATCTCGATTTTTATCTTGGGTAAAAAGTCCACCACATACTCCGCACCCCGGTACAGTTCGGTATGACCCTTCTGTCGTCCGAATCCCTTGACCTCCGTAACCGTGAGACCCTGTACACCGATCTCTGCAACGGCATCACGGACATCATCAAGCTTGAACGGTTTAATGATCGCTGTAATCAGTTTCAACGGATAAGCCCCCACAATGATTTGGATATCGATATAACGGTATTATTTGCGCCAATCCGGCTCATGTGATCACCAGAATGGGACGAGTTGCCCAATTTTATTGCAGATTGTGTGCCAATTTGGTGATTAAGCAGAAAAACAATTAGTT
>MGYR01000031.1:2697-8484 GCA_001801825.1 Gammaproteobacteria bacterium RIFCSPLOWO2_02_FULL_56_15
AATTAAGAGTAAAATTCAAGGCGGATTCGCACTATAATGGCGCACATTTATGGTGAGCTGCACTATCTGGCAGCAGGTGGTACACAAAAGGGACAAGGGCTATTTAGTTCAACGCGTTCACAAGGCATCAGCACCCGTTTCCCCGGTTCTGATACGAATCACCTGCCCCAGCTCACTGATAAAAATCTTGCCATCCCCAATCTTGCCGGTATTGGCTGCCTTGCTTATGGCTTCAATCGCCCCATCCACTTGACCGTCATCGATGGCCAGCTCGATTTTTACTTTGGGCAGGAAATCCACGACGTATTCCGCACCCCGATAAAGCTCGGTATGCCCTTTTTGCCGGCCAAAGCCTTTGACTTCGGAAATGGTCATGCCCTGAATGCCTACCTCTGATAGGGCATCACGGACATCATCGAGTTTAAAAGGTTTAATGATTGCTGTGAGTAGTTTCATTAGTGTTGCTCTCTATGGGAACAGGAAAATGCTTCCTTTCATTCAGGCTACCAAGTTAGCCCGGCTTTCGCACGAAAAATATTACGGGTTTGAGGGTGTCTAGTACTCGGACACCCTCTCCCCATCTTACTCTTAAGTTAGAGGTTATAACCCTTTTCATTATGCAGGACAAGATCCAGACCTTCTGTTTCCTCTTCCTCCGTGACCCGCAGTCCGATTACCGCGTCCACGACTTTCAGAATGATCAGGCTGACGATACCCGTGTAGATGATGGTAAACATCACACCCTTGAATTGGGTCACCAACTGTGCGGCGATACTGACGCCCTCAGCCAGGCCGGCCCCACCCATACTGGCGTCTGCGCAAAGTCCGGTCAGGATGGCGCCGATAGTGCCCCCGACGGCATGCACGCCAAATACGTCGAGTGAATCATCATAGCCCATGACGCGTTTCAGTTTTACCGCAGCCAGGAAACACCCTACTCCCGCTGCTGCACCGATTAATATGGCGCCCATGGGGCCGGCGGTGCCGGATGCGGGCGTAATCGCAACCAGTCCGGCGACCGCACCGGAGGCGATACCCAACACGCTGGGTTTCCCGTGCGAGATCCACTCACTGGACATCCACGCCAGCGCCGCTGTGGCGGTTGCAATCTGGGTGACGGCCATCGCCATGCCGGCGGTGGAATTGGCGGCCACGGCGGATCCGGCGTTAAACCCGAACCAGCCGACCCACAACATGGCAGCTCCCACAATGGTGAAATTAAGATTGTGGGGCGACATGGTCGTTGTTGGATAACCTTTGCGTTTACCCAACATGAGACAGGCAACCAACCCTGCGATACCGGCATTGATATGGACCACGGTACCACCGGCAAAATCAAGTACACCCCAGTCCCATAACAAACCGCCGTCACCGCTCCAAACCATATGTGCTATCGGTGCGTATACGAGGGTTAACCACAGCCCCATAAACCAGAGCATGGCGGAAAATTTCATGCGTTCGGCGAATGCGCCGACGATGAGGGCTGGCGTGATAATGGCGAAAGTCATCTGGAAGGTCATGAATACGGTTTCCGGTATGGTAAATACCATGCTATCGCGCGCGACACCCTGCAGGAATGACTTGTTCAGACTACCCACAAAGGAATAAAAGTTGGTCGTTCCTTTTTCCATCCCGGAAACATCGAAAGCCAGACTGTAAGCGTACAGAGCCCACAACAAGGACACCATGCAGGTAATCGCAAAACACTGCATCATGACCGAGAGTACGTTTTTACTCCGCACCATGCCGGCATAGAACAGCGACAAACCGGGTATGGTCATGAACAAGACCAGCACCGTTGAAGTCAACATCCAGGCCGTGTCGCCACTGTTAAGTTCATCAGCCATTACCGGCAACGGCATGATGAAAGGGAATAACGGCAGGATCATGACTGCCAGTCGTAGGTTTTTTGGATGAAATATTCGTAATAGCATTTTATGCTCCTGGGATAGCTGGTTGTTGAACCCGCAGTCTTGCTGCGGGGGAATACATTTACAGAGCATCTGACCCCTTCTCACCGGTCCTGATGCGGATAACCTCGCTCAAATCGAGCAAAAAGATCTTGCCGTCTCCGATTTTGCCGGTGTTTGCCACCCTTATGATAACCTCGATAACTTCCTCGCACTTGCTGTCATCAATGGCAACTTCAACCTTAATCTTGGGAAGAAAATCAACAACATATTCTGCTCCCCGGTAGAGTTCCGTGTGCCCTTTCTGACGGCCGAAGCCCTTGCTCTCGGTCACCGTCATGCCGGTCACACCAATCTCCGACAATGCCTCACGTACATCATCCAGTTTGAATGGCTTGATGATCGCAGTTACCATCTTCATGAAAAACACCTCCTGTTAGTTAAAGGATGGGTTGCAAGCTGATTTAAAAGTAATAAATGGCATTCACCCCAATCGTCACCTGAGTGTCTTCAGTGAAGTTACCGGCATCATCCTCGAAGACATCCTGGGTGGAATGGTCGTAGCGGAACTCGGGACGAACCAGCAAATTTTCAGTTAATACAAATGTCGGAGTTACAGTAAACGCCCAGACCTCTTGCGAAATTCCGGGGGTGATCCGAGCGCCATCTTCATCCTGCATCCACTCCGCCCGCATCGCCAGATAAAATTCCGGCGTAAAATCATATCGCAGCCCACCCTGCACGGAATGCCAGTCAGCGTCGCGGCCGCCGATGCCTACATTATCTTCGGCGCCGTGATCGTAACTGCCGGAAAAAGTCAGATCCGGCAGCGCCGCAGAAAACGGCTTAACGACCCAGACCACGTTAAACAGGGTGCGCCAATCATGATTATTATCATCCTGTTCCGGGCTGCCCATAAAGTTGAACCAAAGCGAAATGTTCTCCGTAGGGATGAAACTCAGCTGACCGTGAAACCCCTTAGCATCGTTGTTGTCATCCACCTTGTCCCAGCCATTGACAACCATGAACATCAGCGACACCTTATCGTTGACCGGATAACTCAAACGCAGACCGGTATGGGTAAACGGGATAGCGAAACTGAAATCGTAGGAACGGGAGTAGTTATCATTAAAACCCTGCCAACCCTCGATGACCTCCAGGCCAAAGGCCGTGATGAATTTACCAAAATCGATGGTCAGTCCATTGCCGAGTGGCGCATTGTAGGAAAGATACGCCTGGCGCAGGTCAATATCTTCGCCTTCAAGCAGACCTGCGGAATGAATCGTTCGCGGGATGTTGGAACCAGCATCAAGGTCAATGCGGAACCCTGCATCGCCTGGCGCCTCAACGGCTTTGAGAATGCTGAGCTGAAAGTCATCCACGCGAAACTGGTTATGCTTGAAGTCAAAAATACGTTGACTGCTGAAGTCGCTGTCCGGGTCGTTCAAGTTGTATACATAGCCAAGCGACAGAAAACTGTGTATTTCCATCGAGTTCAGCCAGTCTGGCAGCTGGGAAGCAAGACCAGACTGGGCTTCCTCGGCGCACGTACTGGTTGACACAAACAGCGTGCACGCGAGCACCATAGCTACATATAGTTTTTTCATGATTAAATCCCCTTTAGCTAACACACTTGTTAAAAATATTCATACCATACTAAGGCATCAATCGTGCCAAAATGAATTTTCAAATGTATAATCAATTAGTTATCAATATTTTTTGGTGTTTCTACAGTCAAATTCTGCCCATTTAAACATTACGGATGCACAATCCACGGACAAGAAATCAACCCATCGCACCTTCCTGGTGCGTTTTCCTGAAATTCGGTATTTACATCACTCAGCGCTTCACTGCATACTGGCGTTGAACCTACAGTGCTAATCGAAGGAAATTCCACCCATGTTGAAATCGGAAAAAGTGGAGGACTTTTTTCAGGATTTTCTGAAAATGCTGCCCGAGGATTTACGAGTCTACCGGCAGGATTTGATGAACAATATCCGGGCTGCGCTGAATGGTGCATTTGCCCGGATGGATCTGGTTACCCGGGAAGAATTCGATATCCAGAGCGCACTGCTCGCAAAGACACGGCTACTGGTGGATGAGCTGGAAAAGAAGATCGGGGAACTGGAACAGCACCTGCCAAAAGACACAAATTAAGGAAGTTCAACAAGTCTAAAGATAGTTGGGTTGTCATTCTGGCGAAGGCGACCCACAGGAAGTGGGAAATGTCGCGAGACGACTGCATGGATGCAGGAGGTATGGCGACGCAGGAGGCCCAAGCCGAGGACAGGGAGTCCGTCGCGACCAGAATCCAGTAAAAACAATTGTCTACTGGATGCTGGTATTGACCGCCATGGAGGGCGGAAATACTGGAAACGCAGGAGCAGTTTTCCAGTGCACCAGCATGACGGTGAGATACTTATTCAGAGATTTCTTAATAGTAGATCACAGCAATCGGGATAAGGATAACCTGATGGATCATCAACGCATAAGGGACGATGCCAATGAGTATTTCCATTGTCTACAGCCGCGCGCTAGCCGGTATTAATTCACCCCTGGTCACTGTTGAAGTCCATATCTCCAGAGGTCTACCGGGCCTCTCCATCGTCGGCCTGCCCGAGATGGCCGTCAAAGAAAGCAAGGATCGAGTGCGCAGTGCGATCTTGATCAATCATCTCGATTATCCACTGGGAAAAATTATCGTAAACCTGGCGCCCGCCGACCTCCCGAAGGAAGGCGGTCGCTATGATCTGGCCATCGCACTGGGAATCATATCCGCCAATAATCAACTTGACACTGCAATGCTTCGCAATTTTGAATTCAGTGCGGAGATCTCCCTTACTGGCGAACTACGCCCAGTCCGGGGAATCCTTCCTGTCGCGAGCGCATGCAGGTCAGCCGGCAGGAAACTCATCGTGGCCACTTCCAATGCCAATGAAGCAAGCCTGGTTAAGGGTCTGGAGGTCCTGCCGGCAGGCAGTCTCATGGAGGTATTTGCGCACCTGCGCGGTGCTAAGCAGATAGAACAACGTCAATACACGCCCTGCGTGAGCGAACCCTGGGAGCACACCCTGGACATGGCGGATATTCGTGCCCAATATCGCGCCAAGCGTGCCCTGGAGATCGCCGCAGCCGGCGCCCATAACCTGTTGATGACGGGACCGCCGGGCAGTGGGAAAACCATGCTGGCCGAGCGGCTGCCGGGTATCCTGCCTCCCATGACAGAGCAACAGGCCATGGAAACGGCCGCCGTTCAATCGATCAGCCGGTATGAATTCGACCCCGAATACTGGCATCGGCGGCCATTTCGCGCGCCCCACCATACAGCCTCGGGCATTGCATTGGTGGGTGGCGGGAGTACGCCCCGGCCAGGCGAGATTTCACTGGCCCATAACGGTGTCCTATTCCTCGATGAATTACCGGAATTTGACCGACGCGTACTCGAAGTCCTGCGTGAACCCCTGGAATCCGGTCGTATCTTGATCTCCCGCGCCACCCGGCAGGCCGAATTTCCTGCAGACTTTCAACTGGTCGCGGCCATGAATCCCTGCCCTTGTGGTTACCTGGGTGATGCGCTGGGACGCTGTAGTTGCTCGCTGGAACAAGTCCGTCGTTATCGTAGCCGGATATCCGGACCTCTGCTGGATAGAATCGATATTCAGATAGAGGTTCCCCCAGTGACATCCGACCTGCTTTATAGCGGCGCAAAGGTGCAGGGAGACAGCAGTCGGGCTATACAAGGACGGGTATGCCGGGCATTTGATCGGCAAATCGACCGTGCCGGCAAGGCCAATTGCAAGCTCGCCGGACGGGAGATTGATGAATTTTGCAAACTGGAGGATAGCCAACTGACGATCCTCGAACAGGCGATGAATCA
>MGYR01000032.1:0-5680 GCA_001801825.1 Gammaproteobacteria bacterium RIFCSPLOWO2_02_FULL_56_15
TGCCGTCCTCGACATGCGGCAGGAAGGCATCCTGCTGGGCCTTGTTGAAACGGTGCGCTTCATCCACGAACAATACGGTATCCTTGCCATACGCCACCCGGTATTGCCGGGCCCGCTCGATGGACTCACGGATGTCCTTGACCCCGGAAAGCACGGCAGAAATCGCCAGGAACTGGGCCTGGCAGGACGCGGCAATGATCCGCGCCAGGGTGGTTTTACCGGTGCCGGGCGGTCCCCAGAACACCATGGAGTGCAGGCGACCCGAGCGTATCGCAGTGTACAGCGGTTTCCCGGGTTGCAGCAGATGGGGCTGACCGAAAAATTCCTCCAGCGTGCGGGGCCGCATGCGATCGGCCAGGGGTCGATAATCCTGCTGTCCATTCATCACGGAACGCTTATTCAGGAACCGGCGCCTCGCCCGCCTGATTCACCCGGTTATCGATGATGTCCACACCTTCAGGAGGCGTGAAGCGGAAGAGTTCAGGCGCCAATGCGGGATTCCGTTGCGTGTCGAGGAATCGGATATTGGTCCGGTTACCCATACCATCCTGCAGGACCATGCCACTCAATTGTTTATCGACAAAACCCAAACGGATGGATTCGTACTGGGCATCAAGGTCCTTCGGTGTGAGTTCCAGCCAGTCGGCGCCCTCCTCTACTCCCAGCTCGAGGACGATATAATGCTCATCGATCTTGACATTCCCGCCGAGTACGGCAGCCGGTGAGTCCTCGATGGAATCCGTGGCATCCCGGATGATGACCTGCTCCAGGTCTTCCTCGTAGATCCACACTGAGGCGCCATCGCTGATGATCAACTGGACATAGGGCTCCCAGTAAGCCCAGTGGATCCTGCCTGGACGTTGCAAATAGACCACGCCGATCGCTGTCTCCACGGTCTCGCCGGCGCCGTTCAGGCGGGTTTGTTCGAATGCGGCGCTGTAACTTTCCAGTTCGCCCAGGATCCGCTCCAACCTCGTCTCGGACTCACCGGCAAGCACACCAGCGGACAGGACGAGGCCGAAGATCAGGGTGAGCCCTTTGCCGATGCCGGAACACTTAGAGAAGCTATGAATAAGTCTAAGAAATTGTTGAGTCGTCATTCCGGCGAAGGCAACCCACAGGAAGTGGGAAATGTCGCGTGACGACTGCATGGATGCAGGAGGTAGGGCGACGCAGGAGGCCCAAGCCGAGGACAGGGAGTCCGAAGCGACCGGAATCCAGTGAAAAAAATTGTTTACTGGATGCTGGTATTCACCAGCATGACGGTGAAGATAATTGTTCGGCGCTTCCTTAGGATACGCATTGTGGTACCGGATTCTGGGAGCAGGAACCATTCGCTTGACCATCCGCTCAGTCCGCCGGTGGTGGCGCCGCCGCCAGCACCTCGCGGTTGCCATTGGTCTCCAATGGTCCCACCAGTCCGCTGGCTTCCATCTCCTCCACCATGCGTGCCGCCCGGTTATAGCCGATCTTCAGACGCCGCTGGATATAGGAGATCGAGGCCTTGCGGCTCTCGGTGACGATGGCCACCGCTTCATCATAGAGCGGATCCAGTTCATTACCCGATCGTTCGATGCCGGGAATAGGGTCGGCCCCGCCTTCACCCGGTCCACGGATGATCTCGTGCTGGTAGTCGGGTTCCCCCTGGCCCTTGATATGCTGGACCACGCGATGCACCTCGTTATCGTCCACGAAGGCCCCATGCACGCGCTCCGGGATACCGGTTCCGGGGGAAAGAAACAACATATCGCCATGCCCGAGCAGGCTTTCCGCGCCCATCTGATCGAGTATGGTCCGGGAATCCACCTTGGAAGACACCTGGAAGGCGATCCGGCTGGGTATATTCGCCTTGATCAGCCCGGTGATCACATCCACGGAGGGCCGCTGGGTCGCCAGGATCAGATGAATCCCCGAGGCCCGCGCCTTCTGCGCCAGGCGGGCGATCAGCTCTTCCACCTTCTTGCCCACCGTCATCATCATGTCCGCCAATTCATCCACGACGACCACGATGAAGGGCAGTGCCTCCAGTTCAGGAGCCACGGCGCCTTCCGTCATTGGTACAAACAGGGGATCCCGCAGTGGCTGTTTGTGTTTGGCCGCGTCCCTGACCTTCTTGTTAAAGCCGCTGATATTCCGGACTCCCATGGGCGCCATCAGTTTGTAACGCCGCTCCATCTCCGCCACGCACCAGCGCAGCGCATTCGCCGCCTCCTTCATGTCCGTGACGACCGGCGCCAGGAGATGGGGTATCCCTTCATAGACAGACAGTTCAAGCATCTTCGGGTCGATCATGATCATGCGAACCTCCCGGGCGGTAGCCTTGTAGAGGATGCTGATGATCATGGCGTTCAGGGCCACGGACTTACCCGAGCCGGTGGTCCCCGCCACCAGTAGATGCGGCATCCGACCCAGGTCGGTTAAGACGACCTGACCGCTGATGTCCTTGCCCAGTGCCAGGATCAGTCGGGATGGGGCATTTTCATACTCACGCGTATTGATGATCTCCCCCAGGGTCACCAGTTCCCGATTCTCATTCGGGATCTCCAGCCCGATGACGGACTTGCCGGGGATAACATCGACGACCCGGACACTGATCACCGACAGGGAGCGGGCCAGGTCCTTGGAGAGGTTGGCGATCTGGTTGCCCTTGACACCCGGGGCCGGCTGCAATTCAAAACGGGTAATCACCGGGCCGGGATGTACCGCCACCACGGACACTTCCACGCCGAAATCCTTCAGTTTCAACTCCACCTGACGGGACATCGCCTCCAGGGATTCGCGGGAATACTGACCCTTGGGCGGCGGCGCCGGGTCCAGGAGATTCAGGGGCGGCAGAACCGAGTCTGCGGGAGCGGCAAACAGCAGTTCTTGTTTTTCTTCCTGGGCTCGCGCACTTGGTTCAAAGCCTGAGATGACCGGCTCGATGCGCAAGGGTGGCCGGTGAAGTTGTTTCTCCTTATCCTTTTGCACTACGGTTTCACGCTCCCGGCGAGCCTTCCTGCCTTCACTGTTATCCTTGTAACGCTGACTCCAGACCTGCAGACGTTCCATCAGCGCCAGCGCCTGGCGCCCGATGGCATCCATCAACCACAACCAGGACAGGCTGGAATAGATGGTGATCCCGACCAGGAGCATGGTGAGCAGTACCAGAGTGCCACCCAATGGTCCCGCCAGAAGTTTCATGACGGACCCGACCGCATTCCCGAAGATTCCCCCGGCGCCGTTGATTCCATATGGCAGATGCCCACCGGCAGCAAAGTGCAACCAGCACAGACCGCAACCGCCGGCGAGCAGCATCAGGAATCCCAGGATCCTGATCCCAAGCCTGAAGTAGTCTACCGGGATTGCATTCGCACGGGTCTGAAAGATGCGCCAGCCGTCAAATACCATGATGAGGGGAAAGAGGTAGCCGAGGTAGCCGAACAGGTAGAGGAGGATGTCGGCGATCCATGCCCCGATAAAGCCGGCCTTGTTATGGATCCGATCCACTGTTACAGCCTGCGACCAGCCCGGATCGTCCGGGTGGTAGCTTAGCAACGCGATCGCCAGGAAAATCGATACCGCGCCCAGCGTGATAGTGCTGATTTCCTTGACGTTACGCACCAGTGTAGCGGACAGGGGTTCCGCGGGAGATTTCTTTTTCGAGGCCTGGGCCATTCTTAAACCAGTTTAATTAAAAACACCCATAGTGTAATGTTTTAAAGAAAGAATTCTAACACGAATGGCCTGCTATGACAGTCTACTACGGTTCCACGTCCGTATGCCCCACGCCTATGCAGTATAATCCCATTGTAATACATTGAGGGCCCGGTCATGAGCCTGGTGAAACGCATGCTCCTCTCATTGACATTTATTATTGTGGCCAGTTGGTTGGGCATTGTTCTGCTTGCGTACTTTTTCCAATCGCACCTTATCTATTACCCGGAGAAAGAACTGGTGTTTGAACCTGGGGATATCGGCCTGGATTTCGAGGAGGTATGGCTGGAAACCGGGGATGAGCTGACCATCCACGGCTGGTATGTCCCCCACCCTGCACCCCGGGCCACGGTGCTTTTCCTGCACGGCAATGCCGGTAATATCTCGCACCGGCTGGATACCCTCCGACTCCTCTATGATTTGGGTCTTGCGGCGCTCATTATCGATTACCGCGGTTATGGCAACAGTGAAGGACGGCCCACCGAACAGGGCACCTATCTGGATGCGGACGCCGCCTGGACCTATCTGACGGAAACCCGGGGGGTACAAGCGGGGGAGATCATCGTGATGGGTCGCTCGCTGGGCGCAGCCATCGCCATCAGCCTCGCGGAGCAGAACTCGCCCGGTCTCCTGGTCGTGGAATCCGCATTTACCTCCATTGCGGATCTGGCGGAAAAACTCTACCCAATTCTTCCGGTCCGCTGGATCATCCGGATCCACTATCCCAGTATCGACCGAATCTCTAATGTCCGCTGCCCGGTCTTGATCGTGCACAGTCCGGAGGATGAAATCATTCCCTTCGAATTCGGCGAGGCCCTGTTTGACCGCGCTCGTCCGCCAAAACAGTTTCTCCGCATCCGCGGGGATCACAACGATGGTTTTATGCTGAGCGGAGACAGTTACAGGCAGGGGCTGGATGAGTTCATCACCAGGATCGCTCCATAGTTTCTGGATGCGCTACCACAGATCCTATGCCTGCAGGTGGAGTATGTTAAGATTGCCGTACTTTCTGAGGTAAATCACTTTCTATGGCAAGGAAACCCGTATACAAGATCATCTTCCATAACCAGGGCAAGGTCTTCGAGATCTATGCACACAGCGTGCACCAGGGCAATATGTTCGGATTCATCGAGGTTGAAAAACTCATCTTCGGCGAGAAAACCACCCTCGTGGTTGACCCTTCCGAAGAGAACTTGAAATCCGAATTCAGTGGGGTCACGCGCACCTATATCCCCTTGCATGCCGTTATACGCATCGACGAAGTCGATAGACAGGGCGCCGCGAAGATCATGGAAGTCACCACGAAAGAAGGAAAAATCTCGCCATTCCCGGTCTATACCCGGGGGCAGGAAGATTCCTCATGAAACCGTCCCGGATTCGTTGTAGATAGGGTTGTAGTGTGTACAACAGACTCACCGGGATGTGGACGACACTGCTGGCGGTCCTGCTCTCCGCTCCGGTCTTCGCGGAGTGGAAGGTCCAGGCAATAACGGATACGGGAACGGACCAGTCGGTCACCTTCGCCAGTTGCATCAATGGAGAAGGTTATCGATTGGATATCTACCGCGATCCGGGTAACGCCATTCGCACACGATTCAGCCTCAGCGACGGTCTGCAGCAACTGGCGCCCAAATCCTGTCCCACCTTCCAGATAGATAAGGATACCCCCCAAAACCATTCGATCCATGACGCCCCCTGTATCTCCACGGCGGTCCGGGCTGAGTACATACTCGGCCACGTCGAGAACAAGCAGATCGCCTCCGCCACCCTGCGCTCTTTCATGGATGGCGTTGCGGTCAGGTTCCGTTTTGCACTGAATAACGGTGATTACCGGGAAACCGTTTTTTCACTGGGCGGATCGAGGAGCGCAATCGTCCGGGCCATCGGCCAGGAGTACCGGGTACTGGCGCCCCGTTGATCCCCACTGCGCAGACATCTGGAGAAATTTACGGATTCCGTACTCAACCAGAGTAGAAGGCTGCGC
>MGYR01000032.1:5689-11468 GCA_001801825.1 Gammaproteobacteria bacterium RIFCSPLOWO2_02_FULL_56_15
CTGGATGGCCTGGATACAATACGCGCCGAGGAGTGGAACCGTCTGGACCAGGGGGACAGTCCATTTCTGTCCCATGAGTTTCTTTATGGGCTGGAGCGTCTGGGTTGCCTTGATGGTCATGGCTGGGAAGCTGCCCACCTCGTTACTTACGACCATGATGTTCTCGTCGGCGCCATTCCGCTCTATGTCAAAACCAATTCCTACGGAGAGTTCGTCTTCGACTGGTCCTGGGCGGACGCCTATGAACGCGCCGGCGGTCGCTACTATCCCAAACTGGTCTCCGCCATCCCCTTCACACCGGTGCGCGGTCCGCGCCTGCTGACCCGTGGTCCTACGGAGGTATTTACGGCAAGCATTCAAGAGGTGCTGATCGCCGCGCTGATTGACCGGGTGCAGTCCTCGCAGCTGTCCTCCCTGCACTGCCTGTTTCCTGAAGAACCCGAGGCGGATCTGCTGGCTGCTCACGGTATGCTGCGTCGCAAGGGTATACAGTTTCACTGGCGCAACCGGTCCTACCGGGATTTTGCTGATTTCCTGGACGGTCTGTCTTCCAAGAAACGCAAGCAGATCCGGCGGGAACGGCGGCGTGTCCAGGAACAGGGTATCGAGATCGAAATTCTGGAGGGGGGGCGCGTCAGTTGCGCGGAGTGGGATACTTTCTATGAGTTTTACTGTTCCACCTTCCATCGCCGCTGGGGCAGTCCGCGTTTCACCCGGGAGTTCTTTTACGTGCTGGGCGAGCTGTTGCCCCGGCAGACGCTCCTGGTAATGGCGCGCCGGGGCAGGACACCGGTGGCCGGCGCCTTTGCCATGCTGGGCAAGCATACACTCTATGGCCGTCACTGGGGATGTTCAGAGTATATCGACAAGCTGCATTTCGAGCTTTGCTACTACCAGACCATCGAGTACTGTATCCAAAACAGACTGGAGCGGATGGATGCAGGCGTGC
Organism: Gammaproteobacteria bacterium RIFCSPLOWO2_02_FULL_56_15; assembly: GCA_001801825.1. Taxonomy (GTDB): domain Bacteria; phylum Pseudomonadota; class Gammaproteobacteria; order Eutrophobiales; family Eutrophobiaceae; genus 2-02-FULL-56-15. The sequence goes on from MGYR01000032.1 coordinate 6,639, forward strand.
AGGGAGAACATAAACTGAACCGTGGATTCGAGCCGGTAGCCACCTGGTCCTGCCACTGGATCCGGCAGCAGGGTTTCCGCAAGGCTATCGAGGAATTCCTGCGGCGGGAAACCCGGGGCATCGACGCCTATATCGCGGAATTGAACCTGCACCTGCCCTACAAGACAGTGTATGGAGAGTAAATCTGGCACATTGACCGGAACAGTCTATGACACGCACCGCAACCGCTAACTCCGCAAACCAGTTGTTCTGGGTGGCGGATCAAGTCATTGCGAAGGACTTCCCGCCCGTCAGCAGCGCACTCAGGGACCCGGACGGCCTGCTGGCCATCGGTGGCGATCTTTCCCCCGCAAGACTGTTGGTCGCCTACCGCCGGGGCATTTTTCCCTGGTTCAGCAGCGGGCAGCCGATCCTGTGGTGGTCTCCCAATCCCCGCTGCGTACTCGAACCGGACAAGCTTAAGGTCTCGCGCAGCCTGCAAAAGACCCTGCGCCAGGCACGCTATCGAATCACCTGTAACCAGGCCTTCGGGGAAGTCATCAACGCCTGTACCCGCAAAGAGCAGGTGGAGACCGACACCTGGATCACACCCGAGGTCATCGATGCCTATACCCGGCTGCATGAGGGCGGCCATGTCCTGTCTGTGGAAAGCTGGGATCAGAATGGACTCGCGGGAGGGCTCTATGGAGTCATCATCGGCCGGATTTTTTTTGGGGAATCCATGTTCAGCCGGCGCCCCGATGCCTCCAAGGCAGCCCTGGCGGGACTCTGCCAGGCGCTGCAACAGGGTGGCTTCCGCCTTATTGATTGCCAGGTGTATTCACGTCACCTGCACAGCCTGGGTGCGGTGCCCATACCAAGGGAACTCTTTGTGAATATCCTCGATCAATACTGTGACAGGGAGGCCTTTGCGGGCTGGCAGGAAGGGCTGGCCTCGCCATGACCATGAGTCGGAAACTGGCCTTCTACGCCACCCCGCCCCATGTTTGTAACTATCTCCCGGGACAGGAGGCCGTAACGCTCTTCGCCGATCCCCAGTTTCCCAAGAATCCCCGGGTCTATGCCGCGCTCGCGGATTGTGGTTTCCGGCGCAGCGGTGAACATCTGTATGTGCCGCATTGCCATACCTGCCATCAGTGCATACCCGTCCGGGTGCCGGTAGCGAGGTTCAGCGCCTCGGAAAATCAAGAGCGTACGCTCAGGCGCAACCGCGGACTCGCAATCCACAGGCTCCCTGCAGAGTTCAATGATGAACATTTTGCCCTGTACCGGCGCTACATCAACAGCCGGCACAGTGGCGGCGGCATGGACAATCCGAGCGAAAAGACCTATATGGAATTCCTGACTTCGAGTTGGTCCCAGACCTGGTTCTATGAAATGCGCCTGGATGAGCGGCTGGTCTGCGTCGCCGTGGCGGATTTCATGGTGAATGCGATGTCCGCGGTGTATACCTTCTTCGATACCGGATTCGCAAGATACAGCCCGGGCAAATTTGCCATCCTCCACGAAATCAGCGAGGCAAGACGGCTCGGTTTCGATTGGCTCTATCTCGGGTACTGGATCCGAAACTGCAACAAGATGACTTACAAGACTGACTACCAGCCGCTGGAGTATTTCTACAATAACGGCTGGCACCCTGAACCACCCCTTGCTACCGACAACACCTTGCGTCATCAGACCGGCTGATTGCCGGATTGCAAATCCTCGGTTGGGAGTATTGTTGCTATTTCCACCAGGCGTAGTGGACAGGCTTTGCTTGTTGCGGGGATTTAAGGCAAGATCGCGCTGATTTTTTCACACGTAAAAGGCATATGGCAAAAGAAGATCAGATTGAAATGGAGGGAACCGTCATGGAAACCCTGCCCAACACCATGTTTCGGGTAAAACTGGACAATGGACACGTCATTACCGCGCATATATCAGGAAAGATGCGCAAGCATTACATCCGTATCCTGACCGGTGACAAGGTCACCATTGAAATGACCCCCTATGATCTGAGCAAGGGGCGCATCACCTACCGCAGCCGCTAAGAAAGTTTGCCATGTCCACAATAACACAAGTTTCCGCCTATATCTCGGCGGAAACCAAGGCCGAAATCAGAAAACCCAGCCCACAGCAGCGCTGAAAACATTGTTCCGTGGGTGATGAGCACATGGAGTTCGATTTAGGTTCACTCAGGCGATTGCATTCAGGCCCTTTTCCTGAACGAGTGTCAGAAGTTTGAGTGATGGTCCGGCAGGATGCTTCTTACCTCGCTCCCACTGGCTAATCACTCCCTTTGAAACATTCAGGTGCATCGCAAAGACAGCTTGGCTCACGTGCTCACGCCTACGGAGTGCACGAATTTCCGCCGGTTGCATCGGACGTATCGGGGTCAAGCATAGCTCGTCGAACTTACGCAGCGTTTGCTTGTTCATGACACCCGCTTCATAAAGATCAGATGCGGTCTCATGGATCGCTCCAAGGACCTCACTTCGATACTTCTTCACCGCATTTCACCTCTACAATTGCACCGCACTTCAATGCGTTAGCAAGGGCGGCTCTGTCATAGTCATATATTTGGTCCGCCAATGTTTTAAAAACTCTCAGCTCGTCATAGCGGATGTTGTCTCTCTCATTCTTTGAGAAACCGTATACGAAGAACGCTATCTCTCTGGACCGGAACAGGACAATCAATCTGAATCCGCCTGACTTCCCTTCATTCGGTCGCGCAATCCTTTGCTTGATCACGCCACCACCCAGGTCAGTATCTATTAGTCCCTTCTCGGCTCTGCTGATCGCCTCACACAAAGCAGCATCCTCAATCCCCTCCTGCCTGGCGAAGCGAACAAACCATTTGTTCTTGAAAACTCTTGTTTGTCGCGCATTCCCTAGCATTGCACTTATAATCCATATATAACACTAAGTATTATAGTTTTTAAAGTTTCCCAGAGCAAGAAAGTACGCGACCACGTCATTCAGACTCAAAACGGCAGCGTCTATACCTACTCCGCCAGGGCCTTAAAGACGCCATTTGCCACGGTCGTCATGGTCGCGGTCTGGTTGCCCACGGTCACGGAGATATTCGCTCCCTCCAGCCCCTTTGATTCCTCTAGAAATTCAAGGCGAGGGTCGCGAGGATCTCCCGCGTCGGCGTGCGGCCTTGCAGGATGAAGCGATCCACGACCCAGTTGAAGTGCTCGACGTGTTGCGGTGGGATCAGCGTGACTTGGTGTCCCAGGGCTTGCAGCTGCCGCGCCCAGTAATGCGCACCCGCACAGGCCTCCATCCCCACCCGGCAGGCGGACAACTGGGCCAAGGTGGGCAATAACCGGGCGCGCGTCAGCCGCTACTTCCGGACCACCTTGCCATGCACGTTCAGGCACACAATGTGAAAGATAGTTTTTGCCAAATCCAGTCCAATCGTCGTAATCTTATTCATGGTCTTCTCCTCTCTGAATCATTGATGGTTGTGGTACACATCTCCATCATGGCGCATTACGACGCCGTTTACTAAGGGGGGAGGAGACTATCTCATCGGATAAGCCTTGTAGCGCTCCGGGATGACGGGGGTGCTACGTCATGCTCAGGCCTGACGATAACACCGGTCGGGCTTAGGTTACTGGCAGCGTCGCCGGCTTGCTCCAAGCGCCAAGTGCATATTAGCCGATGAGCTTGTCATATTCAGAATGCGTACCGACCCAAATCCAGAGCAATCCGTCAGCTGCTTCAACGGCCACTGCGCGATAGGACAATCCAACTCGGGCTGACCAGAGCCTTCCGACCTTTTTGAAATGAAGCGAAGGATGCCTCGAGTCACCTCTCAGAAGTAAGAATGACTTATCGGCCTGTACCTTTGCCTCCAGTGGAAGATTCCGATAGCAAGCCTAGAAATCCGTGGTCGCAAAATGCTTCAAAGTTCGGTCGACTGTCCGGCTGCGTGCTCACGAAGCGCTTTCTCCGCAAGAGCGTTGAGCTTACCGGTCTTTACGTCGACTTCAATCTGTTGGTCCCAGATCTGCGCGTCAAATTCCAGGAACCACCGCCTGAATTCGGACAACTCGTTCGGTGATAAGTCCTCGATCTGTCGTTCGAGCATTTCTACTTTGCTCATGGTTCACCTCCTGCGCCAGAGTATATGCGTGTACCTGGATCGCCGACTACTATTCCTGGAGTGTCTACAGCTATTTTCGTTTACCCAGCCAGCGCACCTTCATGTGTTGACTTTCCCCACGGCCACGAAGGTCTCTTCCTTGAACAACTCCGAAGCAAAACTCAAGGCCGCCAGCACATCTTCCCGGCCGACATGGGGGTAAGAGGCCAGTACATCCTCCATCGTCCACCCGTCCGCCAAACGATCCAGAATCAGCTCCACTGAAATCCGCGTACCCATGATAATCGGCTTGCCAACCAGCACCGCCGGATTCACTTCAATGCGATCTTTCCAGTTCATGTCAGCCCTCACTTAATCAAAGATCCCAAACCGCAAGTATCCGCTCAAACCCGCCGCACCAGCAAGAGGAAGCTATGCGTACCCACGCAGAGCATGGGTACGAGGAAAATGACGCAGGTGCTATGTCATACCGGCGCGACCGCCATGGGTGGCGGAAATACTGGTAACGCAGGAGTAGTTTCCAGTGAGGCTGGGACCAGTCTCAGGTTTCGGAAACGCTCAACGCTGTCATATGCCTTTTTGAGACAGCTTGCTTGAAACCAGTCTATTGAGGCTCACGCCTGATTCCGCTGCCTCAAGTGCCAGCATCTGATGTGTCTTGGGTGGTACGCGCACCATGAATTTACCACTATACTTTTTCGTTGCTATGGGTTCCGGGATATCCTCTCGAGCACGTT
>MGYR01000033.1:0-6574 GCA_001801825.1 Gammaproteobacteria bacterium RIFCSPLOWO2_02_FULL_56_15
AGGACCAACGGCAACTGTTCACAGAAGGACCTTTGAAAGAATTTTTCATTGAGCAGGGAGTGGATGGTGATGAATTCACCCGGATATTTAACTCCGCTGAAATCACAACCAAGGTCCGCCAGGCGGAAGTAATGGGGCGCAGGTACATGATTGCCTCCATCCCTACCGTGATTGTCAACGGGAAATATCTTACCAGCCCGGCACAGGCCCAGGGTCAGAAGGAATTGTTCGATGTGATTGAACAGCTGGTCGAGATGGAGAAACCCTGACCAGTTCATCATAGAGTACGGCATATCTGCGGGCACTGTTGTTCCAGCTGAAATCCTTTTGCATAGCCGATCTAAGCAGATTATGCCAGCCGGGACCGGGACTGCGGCACATGTCCAGGGCCCGTCTGAACGCGGTTACCAAACTGCTGGTGGTTGGATCAGGAAACCGGAATCCCGATGCCGTCCCAGCGCTAAGGGTCTGTTCATTGACATCAATAATGGTATCCGCCAGTCCACCCGTGGTGCATACCACTGGAATATTGCCGTAGCGCAGGGCGTACAACTGAGTTAGACCGCAGGGCTCGAACCGCGAAGGCATCAAGAGTATATCTGCGCTCGCCTGGATCCGGTGCGCCAGCCCCTCATTGAAATACATACAAACTGCCACCTGTCCCAATCTGGCACTGGCCGCCGTCAGCAGGCCGGTTTCGTAGACCGACTCACCGGTACCCAGCACTACCATTTGTACATTCCGATCAGGCAACAGGTCGGTCAAGCCATAGAGAATCAGATCAATCCCTTTCTGGCCGGTGAGGCGGCTGATATGGGACAAAAGGACGGCATCAGGATTCCGATCCAGACCCAGTTCCTCCTGCAACTCGAGCTTGTTGAGTCTCCGTATATCCAGGCTATCGGTCCAGTAGTGATGCCAGATGAAGGGATCGTGCCGCGGGTCCCAGTGCCGATAATCGACACCGTTCAGAATCCCTGAAAGGGTCTCCTGCCGATGGACCAGGAGACCATCCATACTATTACCGTATTCAGGTGTAGTGATTTCAAGGGCATAACTCGGACTGACGGTAATCAATCGGTCCGCATATACCAGCCCTCCTTTGATAAAGGACATGCTGCCGTAGAATTCCATCGATTCCGAGGACCAGAATCCGGCAGGCAGGCGCAGTAAACGGAAGATCTCGTAAGGGAAATTGCCCTGGTAGGCCAGGTTGTGGATGGTGAACACCACCGGCTGGTTGCTGCCTCCGGCCTTGAGCAAAGCGGGCGCCAACCCGGTATGCCAGTCATTGCAGTGCAGTAAGTCGGGATGCCAGTGCAACCCGGCTTGATTCAGCGTCATGGCCACGATTACCCGACAAAACTGCGCATAACGCAGGGCATTATCCGGCCATTCGGTTCCACCGGGATCGGTATAGGGCCCACCGGGTCTGTCATATAATTCCGGTATGTCCACCAGATAAACAGGTACCTGGCTGTCGGGCAGCATGATCTCCAGCAACCGGTAGCGAATACCCGCTTCCGGCAGCCGGGTCTCCGTGCATACCCGGTAATCATGTATCTGCGCCATGAGTGAGCGATAGGCAGGGACCACCACACGGACATCCATCCCGATCTCACGCAGCGCCTGGGGCAGATAACAGGCCACATCAGCCAACCCACCCGTCTTGACCCAGGGATAGATTTCGCTCACCGCGAACAACACGCTTACAGGCGTTGTTTCACCTTTGACTTTCCCATCTTGCAGAGACTTACTGGAGGATCGCATTTTTACTGCGCCTCCCTTAGCTGGTCCGGGTGTGCGACTGCGTTTGTTCATTCCGGCAGGTTCCTGCACGGGAGGCATTCCAGGATCAAGCCACTAAGGGGTGGCAGCTCAAGGGTGATTGAACAGGGGCGACCCATCCAGGGGATAGGCACACTGGAAACACCATTACCATTGCCGATATCGCTGCCCCCGTAGTACCGGGAATCGGAGTTGAACAGCTCCCGGTAAAAGCCTGATGCCGGAACTCCAAAACGGTAATCATAACGGGGTACAGGAGTGAAGTTGAGCACGACAACAAGAAATGATTCATCCTTGCGTCTCAGGTAACTCACAACGGACTGGGATGCATCATGGCAATCTATCCACTCAAAACCACTTTGCTCAAAATCATGGTAATGCAAGGGCGCCTGCTCGACATAGAGTTGGTTCAGCGCTGAGACCATGGATTTAATCTGGGCGTGCGCGGTGATACCGAGGAGCTCCCAGTCCAGGGAGTCGCTGGAAGACCATTCCTTCCATTGCGCGAACTCGTTACCCATGAATAGAAGTTTCTTCCCGGGGTAGCTGAACATGCAGGTATACAACAGGCGCAGATTGGCAAAACGCTGCCATTCGTCACCAGCCATTTTACGCAGCATCGACCCTTTCCCATGGACCACTTCATCATGGGAAAACGGCAGTATGAAATTCTCATGAAAGGCGTAAAGCAGTCCGAAGGTGAGTAGATCATGATGATAATGCCGGTGGATCGGGTCCTTGCTCAAATACAGCAGGGAATCATGCATCCAGCCCATATTCCATTTCATGGAAAACCCGAGTCCACCTAGCCAAGGGGGCCGGGTTACCTGGGGCCATGCGGTTGACTCTTCCGCTATGGTCACCACTCCGGGATATGCACCCAACAGCCGGCTGTTGAGGTCACGCAGAAAATCTATCGCTTCCAGGTTTTCATTGCCGCCAAACTGGTTCGGAATCCATTCACCCTCTTTTCGGGAATAATCCAAATACAGCATCGAGGCCACTGCATCCACCCGCAACCCGTCGATATGAAACTCCGAGATCCAGTAAAAGGCGTTGGAGATAAGGAAATTTCTCACTTCGTTGCGGCTGTAGTTGAAAATCAGAGTGCCCCAATCACGGTGTTCCCCCCGTCGCGGATCGGCGTGTTCATAGAGTGTCGTGCCATCGTACCTCGCGAGGGCATGGTCATCCTTCGGAAAATGACCGGCCACCCAGTCCAGGATCACACCGATACCGCTCTGGTGACAAGATTCCACAAAAAATCGGAAATCATCACCACTCCCGAAACGGCTGGTGGGTGCGAAAAATCCGGTGGTCTGGTAGCCCCAGGAAGCATCCAGGGGGTGCTCAGTCACCGGCAGTAACTCCACATGAGTAAATCCTGTCTCCACCAGGTAAGGGATCAGTTGTCCTGCGATCTCCCGGTAATTGAGAAATCCGCCATCATTGTCACGACGCCATGAACCGAGATGGATTTCATAGATTGACATCGGTTCATGTAACCAGTCGTGAATCTGCCTCTCCGTGATCCACTCGTCATCGGACCATTGCCAATGATCGTCCGGCGGCACAATGCTGGCATTTGCCGGTCGTCTCTCGAATTCCCTGCCGTAAGGATCCGCCTTCAACAGGATAGTGCCGGCATCCCGGTTTTTAATTTCAAATTTGTATTTGCTGCCTGATTCCACGCCCGGCAGGAATAGTTCCCAGACACCACTACCTCCGCGTACACTCATCTGGTGCGCCCGGCCGTTCCAGCAGTTAAAATCTCCGACCACGCTGACTCGTCCGGCATTCGGCGCCCAGGTTGCGAAGTGGACTCCCATTACACCATCTACAGAGACACGATGCGCGCCAAGAAAATGGTAGGCTTGCTGATGTCGGCCTTCCTGGAACAGGTGCAGATCAAAATCGCTGATTTGCGGGGGGAAAGTATACGGTTCATAGCAGGTGTGAGCGTTACCCTGCTGGTCCAGCCACCGTATACTGAAGTGTTCGGGGATGCTGCCCGGAGGTCCATACCATTGAAATAAGTCAGATCCACCATAGCGCTGCATTGTTTCCCCTGTCTCGTTCAGGATCACCTCTTGCGCCCCCGGAACCAGACTTCTGGCGACCGCAGAATTCCCCACATAATGCCTTCCCAGGATCGACGCGGGGTCATGGTGATCAGAACGCAGCAGCCGATCCAGATCAACGGTATGGGGCTGTTTAGCCATACCAATAGTCCGATGCATCAGCGGTGGCCATCAGGGAGTGCATGTGATAATAAACCCGCATACTGTGCAGCAATCATGGCGGTACCTGCAAGATTGACATCTGTAGCAGTCAGGTATACGGGAAATTTTTTTATCCAGTCCCGTCGTACGCCGTTCTCATGAAAGGCCTCCATAAATCCACTCTGCCTGATGAAGTCCAGATTGTACCGGGTTGATTCTCCGGCCAGATAAACACCCCCGAATGCCTGGAATCCCAGAGCCACCAATTGCGCCAGACTCCCCGCACAACGATAGAATATATCCATCGCGTTCAGGCAACGGTCATCCTTTGAATGGATGGCGCGGCGCGCGATTTCCTCTGCTGTCACGACTTCCGGCGATTTGGATTCAGACCCTCCGTTCCGGTGCGGAAGGCAGGAATAGATATGTTCCAACCCCTTCCCCGAGATGAAATCCTCCCAGGATGGCCTGCTTTCCGGATACTCGGATCGCATGACGCCCAGCACACGCGCCTGCATCTCATCAAGCTCGGGTATCGGCGTATGTTGCAGTTCACATGACACCGTGACCAGATGTTTCCCGCCACCGGGCAAGATATCCTCAATCAGGCCGGCAACGCCTGTACCTGTACCAGGGATGATGATCACCGAATTATGATTCCCAGCATGCGCTTCAGCGGAGCCGGCAGATAGCGTGATCAGATCCAGCAATGCCAGCTTCCTGTGATGCGCCACAAGACTGGCAGCTGCAGCGTCCATGTCGTTGACCATCAACGTACAGGCCTCGGCGGGCAGTCCACTCCTCACCAGTTCATCCAGATAGATATCCGGCACCTCATCCCAATTCGTCATGGATACCGCTCCGTTCGACACAGGCCCCGCAAAACAAAGCACTGCAAGAGATGGAGAAGATTCCAGGGAGCATAGCGTGTTGGCAAGGAAATCAAGGAATGACTGCTTACGGGATATCCTGGCCGCCCGATTCTGTATAATATTGGGTGAATGCAGCATATCAGCAGCGAGGTCCATGACGCTGAGCCTGGTGTTGGTTCCCCCGACATCCGCGAGCAGTAGCGTTTCATTCATAACGGCACTGAACTCCGGTGTATTTTTTACTGACAGTAGCGATGATTGGTTATCAGTACGGAGCAAACGCCCGGCAGAGGGTGCATTGTACAGTGCGAGAGGACACGACAGGCGCCACGGGGACCAGGCGCATGACAGGTGGCTGGGAACATTCTGCCGATATACATACGCGTAATATTACCATTTAATCCATCGCTTGTTGTCTGTAATTACGACCCATGCCTGCAGGACTTTGAAAACAGTTGATCCACTGCTACCCTGTGAATCAGAATAAACACGGTGGTCCTCTTGTACCGGACCCACAGTCAGCCCGAACAACCGATAAGGACCCCAGAGATTGAAACGACAGGAAAGACGCACGGTTGACAGGATTATTCGTGAAACCCTGGCAGTGGTCATGGCCGGTGGACGCGGTACCCGGCTGAACCGGCTCACGGCTCGACACAGCAAGCCGGCTGTACCCTTTGGGGGCAAATACCGGATCATCGATTTTACACTTTCCAACTGTATCAATTCAGGTATCCATAAAATCTGCTTGCTGACCCAGTACCGATCCCATTCGCTAATCCGTCATATAGAAAGGGCCTGGTCTTTTTCCCGGGATGAATTCGGAGAATTTATCGAACTATTGCCCGCCCAGGAACGCTATGAATCTGCCTCCTGGTACCAGGGGACAGCGGATTCCGTCTACCAGAATCTGGATATCATCCAGGAACACCAGCCATCCTACATCCTGGTGCTGGCAGGGGACCATATCTACAAGATGGATTATGGCATGATGATCTCCACTCATCTGTCCAGTGATGCTGATGTGACAGTCGGCTGTGTGGATGTTCCGCTTGATGAAGCGGATCAATGCGGGATCATCCAGATCAATGATTCCTACCGGATTACCGGTTTTCAGGAAAAGCCATCCAACCCGCAGCCAAAACCCGGCAGGAATGATGTCGCCCTGGCCTCCATGGGTATCTATCTCTTTTCAGCGGATTTCCTGATGGATATATTAAAGGAGGATGCCCAATCCAAGGATTCGAGCCACGACTTCGGCAAGGACATCCTGCCATCCATATACAAGGATCACCGGGTGTTCGTCTGTCCGCTCAGCGATATCGGAAGCAGCGATTTCGGCTACTGGCGCGACGTCGGTACCGTGGATGCCTACTGGCAGGCCAATCTGGAACTCACCGGCATCACACCACCACTTAATCTCTATGATCAGAAATGGCCAATACGATCCCATCAGTATCAGTTGCCGCCTGCGAAGTTCATTTTTGATGATGATGATCGCCGGGGTATGGCGGTGGATTCCATGGTCTCCGCCGGCTGTATCGTTTCCGGCTCCCTGGTGCGGCATTCGTTGCTGTCCAATAATGTAAGGGTCAATTCCTTTTCCGTCATAGAGGATTCCGTCCTGTTGCCTGGCGTAGTGATCGGGCGGCATTGCCGTATCAGAAGGGCTATCATCGACAGTGATTGCAA
>MGYR01000033.1:6601-7396 GCA_001801825.1 Gammaproteobacteria bacterium RIFCSPLOWO2_02_FULL_56_15
AGACAGCCAGGAAGACAAGGAACGCTTCCACGTGACCCCGAACGGTATCGTGCTCGTGTGCCCGGATATGCTGGGACAAAGGGTCCGTTATGGGATCTGACAGTACCGTAAAGCTTGTGCTCTGCTGGCATATGCACCAGCCGGATTACCGTGATCACCTGCGGGATGAATTCCGGTTGCCCTGGACTTACCTGCACGGCATCCGGGATTACGTTGACATGGCCGCCCATCTGGAGTCGGTACCTGGAGCCAAGGCCGTTGTCAATTTCAGCCCTATCCTTATTGAACAATTGCAAATCTATGAGCAACAGATCGGCGGCTATCTCAAGCACGGTCGGCCGGTTAGAGATCCACTCCTCGCTGTACTCGACAATCCCGTCTTTCCGGTTGACCCCAGTCAGCGAATCAATATCGTCAAGGCATGCCTTCGTTCCCATCAGAAAAATCAGATAGAGAGATTTTATCCCTATGCCAAACTGGCGGAGATCGCACGGCTGGTGATCCTCGAACTCGAACATAGCTCGTATATCAGCGATCAATTCCTCGCCGATTTGGTGACCTGGTATCACCTTGCCTGGCTGGGGGAAACCGTTCGGCGCAATGATTCCCGGGTAAAGAAACTCATCGAACAGGGAGTGGAATTTACCCTGCACCAGCGGAGAATGCTGCTTGAAATCATGCATGAACTGATCACCGGGCTGCGGTCCAGATATAGCAGACTGGCGGAAACGGGGCAGATTGAGCTTTCCATGTCACCCTATACCCATCCCATGATCCCGCTATTGCAGGATTTCC
>MGYR01000033.1:7408-8368 GCA_001801825.1 Gammaproteobacteria bacterium RIFCSPLOWO2_02_FULL_56_15
AGGCCGTGCAGGATATCGCACTACCCGCACTGGATACCTATCCCGGCGGGCGGGAGCGGTCACTATGGCATCTTACTCACGGTATTGATGTATTCAAAAATTATTTCGGGAGAAAACCGGATGGCTGCTGGCCGGCCGAAGGTGGTGTGAGTCTGGCGACGGCCCAGCTGATGGAACAAACCGGTTTCCGCTGGATTGCTACCGGAGAGAAGGTTTTACGCAACAGCATCCAGGCCTCATTCGGGAATGATCATGCCGCTTCAATCTATCGCGGCTATACTTTGCCGGGTTTAAATCTACGTTTGTTCGCCCGGGATGACACCCTTTCCGATCTCATCGGTTTTACTTACGCCGGGTGGCATGCCGATGATGCAGCCGGGGATCTCGTACGGAGGATTGAGAACATCGCTAACTCATGCGCGGACCCTGCAAACACAGTGATTTCCATCATCATGGATGGAGAGAATGCGTGGGAATATTATCCTGAAAATGCCTATTATTTTCTCTCTGCTCTGTATCGCCGGCTCGTTGCACACCCCCGTCTCCGCCTGTCCACCTATCAGGAGATCCAGCATCATAATTCGGGACAGCTTGCAAGGCTGGTCGCCGGCAGTTGGGTCTTCGGGACCTTTTCAACCTGGGTGGGTGATATAGATAAAAACCGCGCCTGGAACATCCTCTGTGATGTCAAACGGGTCTATGATGAACTGATCGATAAAATCGAACCCGCGGACCGTATCCGCGCCGAACGGCAGCTGGCTGCCTGTGAGGGGTCGGACTGGTTCTGGTGGTTCGGCGCTTACAACCCAGCGAAAACCGTCAGCGATTTTGAACAACTGTTCCGGACACATGTACGTAATCTCTACCACATACTGGGCTTGGAACCCCCACATTCCTTGTCGCAGGCGCTGTCTGAGGGTTCAGGTTTGCCGGAGATGGGTGGCGTGATCCGTCCCGGTG
>MGYR01000034.1:0-8132 GCA_001801825.1 Gammaproteobacteria bacterium RIFCSPLOWO2_02_FULL_56_15
CAAAAGGGTCAGTGTCGATTGAAAAATAGGATCAATAGGGTCAGTGTCGATTGAAAAGGATCAAAAGGGTCAGTGAAAGATCAAAAGGGTCAGTGTCGATTGAAAAATAGAATACAATTTATGTTGCAATCACTTACCAACCATCATGGAATACAACAATACAAGGATGTTTTTATGCCGCGCAAACCCCGTTTTGTCCTTCCCGGAGAACCGCAACACGTGATTATTCGCGGCGTCAACCGTGAACCGATCTTCTACACTGAACAGGACTACCGGTGCTACCTAAGCCGCTTGCAGGAAGCCATCGGGAAACATGGCTGTGCCCTGCACGCCTACGTCCTGATGACCAATCATGTTCATTTTCTGATCTCTCCTGCCAATGAAATAGGAATAGGCAGAATGATTCAGATGTTAGGCCGGTATTATGTCCAATATTTTAATCACACCTACGGCCGTACCGGCACTCTATGGGAAGGCCGCTATAAGGCAACCCTCGTCGATACCGAGGAATATTTACTGACGTGTTACCGGTATATTGAATTAAACCCGGTTCGCGCCCAGATGGTGGAACACCCCGCTGATTATCCCTGGTCGAGTTATCGACACAATGCCTTGGGTCAAGCCAACCCCATCCTGTCGCCACATGAAAAATATAGGGATTTAGGTCGAACGGATGAATCACGTCAAACCAGTTATCGTGCATTATTCAACGCACATCTTTCTGACAGCGCTTTATCGGAGATCCGGGATGCGACCCAGAAGGAGTGGGTGTTAGGGAGTGATTATTTCAAGGTAAAAATCGGTAGCCGATTGGAGCGGAAGGTATCTCCCATGCCGCGGGGTGGAGACAGGAGATCCGATAGATTTCTGAGAAATAATGAAATCAATCGACACTGACCCTATTGATTCCTATTGATTCTCGGCCAGCATGATCTAAATACTCCAATGGACCTGGTCATATCACCCGACGGCAAACACATCTATATCAGTGGTGAATACTCTACCATTGAACCGATTTATGGAGCTTATGTTCCTACAGGGAGCCTCATAAGAGGTTTGTCCCGAGATGTTGAAAGCGGAATGCTCGAATTGGATGGGCTGATCGGAGGAAACCCGGGCAATTATCCCGATCTCATTACTTCTACTGATGGCCGTCATGTTTATTCATTTAATCATTTTCTTTTAAATGTGCAAAGCGTTGGAATATCTATTTTTAACCGCGATTCATCAACAGGACAGCTAACACCTGCAGAAGATATAGTTATTCCAGATGAAGCAAATAATCTGGAATATATGAAATTTTCACCTGACGGCAAATATTTATATTTGATCGGCGGTTTAGAGTTTAGAGATACAAACGACATCACTTTTATGGAGTTTAAACGTGATGAGTCATCGGGTAAACTTCAGCTTAACCAGTCAAGACACCAACACGACGGTTTCCCCGCTGAATATGATGCCATCGCTTTTATTACGGATAACCAGCAAATCGCTTTCAGAACTAAGTGGAACACTTGTCCTGGTTATATCATGCTCGCGGATCTCGATAAGCTTACGGGACAGGCAATTATAGGTAATTTTGATTCTTTATTTCACGATTTTGATTGGCCTCAGAGCGAACCAATAATAAGCAGTGATGGAAGATTTGCGTGTGTTCCTTTCGGGACCGGCTTCTCTAACTTGTATCAACGGAACACGGTTTCAGGCGCCCTCAGTCGTTTCTTCGACACTCGTAACTACACACAATCACAAGATGATGATTTTCTATATGTAATTGACAGAGATGCATTATCAGTTTTTGGTCTTGATAGTGATGGAGACAGTATCATAGATAGAAAGGAAGTTGATTTGGGAATTAATCCGTTACAGGATGATACTGACGGAGATGGGCTAATTGATGGTGATGAAATTGAACATGGCAGTGATCCTAAACTAACTGATTCAGATGGAGATGGGGTTGAAGATGGCATCGAGGTAAATCAGGGGAGAAATCCTAAAATGAATGAACCTCTAATCATCCTGATTATAAATTCAACTGAAGATTAAGCATTATCCGGTTAATGTCCGTTATCGCGCGGGAAGAATCCATTGACCAATGGTCCAGGCGACCCGCGTTATGATCAACAGGCCTAGACCCTCACCAAGGGCACCCACATCACGACCTTTGTCTACGGCCCGGACAGCAACCGCTATAAACGGACCAACAGTGACATTGGAGGGAGACCACCACCCTGTATCTCGGCAGTGTGGAGAAGCTCGTTCAGCCGAACGGCAGTTATCAGTACCGGCGGTATATCGGCGGAGTGGTGATTGTCTCGCAGAGCTACAGCAGCGCGCATGGCTTGAAGAGGGCAGCCAACACTCTGGTGTTCCGGGATCCCTTGGGCAGTAAATGTAGCCCTATGTAGCACAGCGGAATTCAGGATAAAGTCCAATACCGCTTAATCGCATCGTGTGCGGGACATATTGACGAACTATCTGGGAGCTTGTGTGGGTATTGCAATCATCGCGAGTGATCGTTTTGGCGAATGACCCCGGATTCCGCTGCGCTACATCCAGGCTACGTGTTTGTGCGGGTATTGCAGTCAGCGCGAAAGTCATTTTGACGAATGACCCCGGATTTCGCTGCGCTACATCCAGGCAACGCACTACATGCTTACTAAATTTACTCTGTCCCTGATTTGGGATCGACGCCCTTGAGGAATTTGAACAGGTCGCTATCGGTGGAGAGGACCAGCGTCGTATTGCTGGTGATGATCGCCTTGTAGGCCTCCATCGTGCGCGTGAATTCGTAAAAGCTCACCGCTGCCGCACTCTGATTGTAGGCTTTGGCATAGATCTCGGTAGCCCTGGCGTCGGCTTCGCCGCGGACCTCCTCCACCTTCCGGTACGCCTCCGATTGTATCCTCAGGAGGTCGCGCTCGCGGTTGCCGTTGATACGCGCCGCCTCGCCGTTGCCTTCCGATCGGAATTGTTCGGCGATTTGCCGCCGTTCGCTAACCATGCGGTCATAGATCTTCGGCCGGACGCTCTCGTTGTAATTGATGCGCTTGAAGCGGATGTCCAGCAACTCGATGCCGAACACGCCTATCTTGGGCACGGCGGCTGCAAATATCTCCCGTTCAATCGCCTCACGTCCTCTGGTTATGGGGAGCAGAAGGCCGACGGTGCTTTCCGTGTTGCTCAATAACTCATCCTGCAAAGGGACGCGATCCTTCGTTGTGCGAATGATTTCAATCAGTTCATGCTTGGCGACCGAGTTGCGGGTTTCGCTGCCGAGGATGTCGTCCAGCCGCGACTGTGCGCTGCGTTCGTCACGCATGCGGAGAAAGTACTGCATCGGGTCCGTGATGCGCCAGCGCGCGAACATATCCACCGATACGTACAATTTGTCCTTGGTAGGCATATCGGTCGTGGCGCCGTCCCATTCAAGGATACGCCGGTCGATCCGGTTGATATCCTGAATGAAGGGGATCTTCACTTGCAGACCGGCAGTGGTTACCGGGTCGCCGACCGGTTTGCCGAACTGCGTGATGATGACCTGTTCTATCTCATTTACCGTGTATAAAGAGGCATAGAACGCAATGAGAGCGGCGAGCCCCAGTGCCGACAGCACAGTCTTGCGCAATGCCTTCATGGTTGACCAGTCTGCTCCGGATTCAGTTGCAGAAGCGGCAGGATCTGTGCCCCTTTCTCGTCGAGGATGATCTTCGAGCGCAGCAACGGCAGCACCTGTTGCAGCGTCTCAAGATAGATACGGCGCTTCGTCACTTCAGGCGCCTTCAGGTACTCAGCCAGCACGGCATTGAAACGCGCGACATCTCCTTCCGCCTCGTTCACGCGTTTCAGCCGGTAGCCCTCGGCCTCGCGTATGCGCTGGTCACGCTCACCCTCCGCCAGGGGTATGATCCTGTTATATTCGCGCCGCGCCTCGTTGATCAGCTTTTCCTTTTCCTGCTGCGCCTGGTTGACCTCGTTAAACGACTCCTGCACCGGTCGTGGCGGATTGACGTTTTTAAGCTGCACCTGATCGATGCTGATTCCGAGCTCGTATTTGGCCGCAAGCGATTGCATCTGCGCCAGGGCGCCCACCTCGATCTCCTGCCGCCCGATGGTCAGGACTTCATCGACGGTGCGATCTCCCACCACTTCACGCATCACCGACTCGGATACGTCCCTTAACGTCATTCTGGGATCGCGGATCTGGAACAGGAACTTGAGCGGTTCCGCGATACGGTATTGCACAACCCATTCCACGAGTGCGGCATTGAGATCCCCGGTGACCATCTGGGTTTCCTTTTCCGGATCGCTGGGTACCTGGTAGGGGTCCGACGCGCCGGGCGTCGCGAAGCCGAACTCCAGCTTGAGCTGCCGCTTGACCGGCAAAACTGTCACCACATCGACGCCGAAGGGTATTTTGAGATGCAACCCCGGCGGCACTTCCTGGACATATTTTCCGAAACGCTGGACGACCGCGACCGAGTCGCTGCGTACCGTAAACAGGGAAGTCCAAAGGGCGATCAAGGGGATTAACCCCAACAGCAGCAACCAGAAACGGGGAGGCGGCGACAGTCGCAGATTGCGGAGGTTAATCTCGTTTCGTACGGGGCTGATCATCTTTTGACCTTACTCCCAAAGAGTCGCTTCCGCAAGATGTTGGGGGTTCAGTTATTCAGTCTGTCCTCGGGAGGCGATCCTGCGTGGTCAGGACCGGCTGGCAGGAGCGGACCAGTTCCTGCAAACATTCTTCTATCGACCGGCTGGACGTCAGCAGCGAATAATCCGCCAGCCCGTAGTCGGCTTCCCGTTCATCGAGGATAAGTTTGAGATCCTGCATGGCTTTGCTGGTGCTGCCAGCGAAGGGCCGGAGGTCGCCCTGCGCCATGACCCGCCGCATGTGGTCTTCCGGGAGCGCCCGTAACCAGACCGTATAATAATGATCACGAAGTATGCTGTAGGTCTCCCATTGGGAGATCAGGCTCCCGCCGGTTTCGAGCACCACCTGCCGGTAATCGGCAATGGTCTGTTCCAGCGCCTGCAGTTCAAAGCGGCGGTAGACCTCCTGGCCACGGAGCGAGATGAGTTCACCGATATCCATGCCGGAGAGCTGGGCGATCATCTCATCGAGCCGGATGAAAGGCACCCGGTAATGCCTGGCCAGCAGGTTACCCAGCGTGCTCTTGCCGGCGCCGCGCAGCCCGACCAGGGCCACACCCCGGCGCGCGGATCGATCCCGGTTGAAGGTATTTCGAAGCAACAGGTAGGCCTGTTGTTGCTTTTCCGGGGACAGGGTGCAGACGAGTTCATGCAAGGGTTCATAGAGCGCCAGGGCGCCCTCATCCAGCGGCAGGAATTCGCCCACCCGTACCCCGAGCGCCCGGGCGATGCGCGATAGCAAGGAAAGTGAGATATTGGCTTCACCACTCTCCAGTTGGGCAAGATAGCGCTCCGAGACCTGGGAGTGATACGCGAGGTGTTTCCGGGTCAGCCCCCTTCGGGATCGGACGGCTCGTACCCGCAGGCCAACCTTGACCGCGAGTTCTGCACCGGGATCCTCTCCCTTCAGCTCCTCTCCGGGTGGTTTATCCATCCAGAAGAACCGCCCTGTGGAATATTGCAATATTATGCATGCATCACCTCTAGTCTGAATTATATTGCATAGTAGTGCTTCATAACAGCCGGCCACGGATCCTGAAATACAAATAGCCACAACCTTCACCGTGCCACAAACCGGTTGGGTTTCATCCCGGAATGGAAATGTCAGTAGGAAAGTCATAGAGTATCCGGACCGCGGCCCCCCCGGGCCAAGACCTATCAAAGATCAGTCCTGTCAGAGGAGAACAGAGCACATATGAACGAATATAAACTGTATATCGATGACCAGTGGGTAGCCTCCAGCAAGGGGATCATCGAAGACGATATGAATCCAGCAAACGGGACGGTATATGCCAGGATCCATCAGGCGACGAGAGAGGATCTGGACAAGGCTTTGGCTGTGGCGCACCGGCGCTTTGCGGAATGGAAACACTCCCCGCCTGCACAACGGGAGAAGATCCTGTGTACGGCAGCGGATATCCTGGAGTCCCGCACCCAGGAGTTCTCCGAGGTGCTGATGGATGAGGGGGGAGCCCCCTTCGGCAAGACCATGTTTGAGGTGGGTTTCGTCGTCGGCATGTTACGCAGCGTGGCCGGGGAATGCCGCCGTACCTTTGGAGAAACCATGCCCTCGGATATGCCGGGGATGATCTCCATGAGCATCCGCCAGCCCTTGGGTGTGGTTGCCGCGATTGCACCATTCAATTTCCCCCTGATCCTGGCCATGAAAAAAGTTGCTTTCGCCGTCGCCGCCGGGAATACCATGATCCTCAAACCTTCTCCACACACCCCGGTGATCTGTTTCAAGCTGGCGGATCTCTTCAAACAGGCCGGATTACCCGCCGGAGTCCTGAATGTGATCCCCGCGGATGGAGAACTCGCCGGAGATGTGCTGACCAGTGACCCGCGAGTCAAACTGGTCACCTTCACCGGCTCCACGCCTGTGGGCAGGTCCCTGGCGCAGAAGGCCAGCCCGTATTTCAAGAAGATCACCCTGGAGATGGGCGGCAAGAATCCCTTGATCGTGCTTGCGGATGCCGATCTCGATTATGCCGTGAACACTGCGTCCTTTGGGGTCTTTATACACCAGGGGCAGATCTGTATGGCCGGTACCCGGGTGATCGTAGAGCAGCCGATCTATGAGTCCTTTCTGAAAAAACTGGTGGCGAAGGTGAAGACCCTGAAGATGGGTAATCCCCGCGATCACGACACCGTCATCGGCCCCCTAATCCAGGGGCGCCAGTGCGAGTTCATCGCGAAGCAGTTGGAGGACGCCAGGAAGAAAGGGGCGCGAGTGCTGATCGGCGGTTCGTACAAAGGGAATTTCTTTGAGCCGACGGTGCTGGCGGATATCACCAGGGAGATGGATTGCTACGATATCGAGAATTTCGGTCCCGTAATCGGGGTGATGGCGGCCCGGAACAGTGAGGATGCACTGCGCATCGCCAATGACACGGCCTACGGTCTGTCCTCCGGAGTCATTACCAATGACCTGCAGAAGGCCATGGACATCTCGCTCAAACTGGAAGTCGGTATGGTCCACATCAACAGCACAACCATCCATGATGAACCGCATGTGCCTTTTGGCGGGGTTAAAAACAGCGGTTTCGGCCGGGAGGGCGGTCGCTATTCCATGGATGAGATGACCGAACTGAAGTGGATCACCATCCAGTTGGGTCAGCAGCATTATCCCTTCTAGGGCGCCCGTTCATTCCAGCGCGAATGCAGCAGGACAGCGGGCGAGGGTGCCGGGTTTTTTGATTGACAAGTGACCTCGAATGAATGATCATTCATTCAAAGATTGAATGATCATTCATCCCGGCGCTCGCCCACCCGGATCCAGCCCATCCGGATGTCACAATCCTCTGCACCGGAAGTCGGTATTCGGGTTCACACGCACTGCATTCAGGTGGCGCCTCGGGAAGGCATACACCGGTTCCAACCGGTATTCATACAGAACAGACAGGTACTATCACAACGATCGTTAGGATCCTTTTAAGGAGTATTGCAATGAGAGTAGATGATAAAGTGGCCGTGGTGACAGGCGCTGCATCGGGTATAGGGCAGGCAACCGCCGAGACCTTCGCTGCAGCAGGTGCGCATGTCATTGTGGCGGATATCAATGATGAAGGCGGTGAAAAGACGGTCAAGACGATCCGCGACAAGGGACAGAAGGCGGATTTCTTTCACCTGGATGTGACCGACCCCGAAAACATTAACAGTTTCAAGGCCGCCGTGCTGGCTAAGGTATCCCGTGTCGATGTCCTCGCCAATGTCGCCGGTTGGGGCAAGATCCAGCCCTTCATGGAGAATACCCCGGACTTCTGGGACAAGGTTCTGAAACTCAATCTCGTTGGCCCTATTTATCTCACCCGTGCCTTCCTCGATGGCATGATAGAGAGACAGTCCGGACGGATCGTATTCGTATCCAGTGATGCGGGCCGTGTCGGCAGCCTGGGTGAAACAGTATATTCCGGAGCCAAGGGAGGCGTTATCGCCTTCGGCAAGAGCCTCGCTCGCGAGGTGGCGCGTTACAA
>MGYR01000034.1:8155-8343 GCA_001801825.1 Gammaproteobacteria bacterium RIFCSPLOWO2_02_FULL_56_15
CGGGACCGACGGATACCCCGTTGCTGGCCGCGGTACCCGAGAAACACCGCGAGGCCTTCATCCGCATGACGCCGTTACGCCGCCTGGCCAAGCCTTCGGAAATCGCCGATGCCATCCTCTTCTTCGCCAGCGACCGGGCTTCCTTCATTACCGGTCAGGTGCTGAGCGTAAGTGGCGGCCTGGTCATT
>MGYR01000035.1:0-1312 GCA_001801825.1 Gammaproteobacteria bacterium RIFCSPLOWO2_02_FULL_56_15
GAAACCATCCTGCCCCGCCTCGTAGATCACCACCACCCGCGTCGCTGCGCCCAGCCGCCATTTGTACTTCGTCGCTTCGACCAACTGCACCACTTCCACCAAGCGGCCCGCGGCTTGCTCATGCGCCACGCTATGTACCGCTGGCTTCGCCCGCCGGCCATCGTGCAAGGCCACTTTCCAGCTGCCCTTCGCCAATTCCAGTGACACTGCCAATACCGCAGCGTCCAGTGTACAATCTTGCTTTAGAGTCGGTTGCATTGCTTGCTCCTCATAAATGTTTTCGGAAAACTCATTTTACAGGTTACTTTGCAACCGACTCGACTTCTTCATAGGATCTACGGTGCTGGGATCCGGGACGCAGCAGTAAAGCGCCATAATAAAACTACCTGGTTGAGATCTGTATACTTTACGAGGCAAATGAGAGAGGTAGTTTGATTTCGCCGATGATACTAGACCAGCACATGAACTCTGCCGTATTGTTCGCCGATCTCATCGGAAGCACGCGGCTGTACGCCGAGGTCGGCGACGCGCAGGCCCAGGTGACGGTGGCGCAGTATCTGGACACCTGCTCACACTTCACCCGGCAGCATGGCGGCCAGGTGGTGCAACTGCGCGGCGACGGGCTGCTGGCGGTCTTCCCTGGTGTCGACCAGGCCATAGCAACGGCGATCGCCATCCGCAACTCCATCGACACCGGGCTGCTGGCCATGCACGCCGGGATCAACTGCGGGCCGCTCCTGCTCGAGGGCGACCAGCTCTACGGCGATGTCGTGAACGTGGCGGCCCGCCTGGCTGACATCGCCAAGCGCAACGAGATCATCATGAGCGCGGCCGCTCAGGCGCAGTGCAGCGGCGCGGCGACGCTGCCACTGCGTCTGATCAAGAAGGTCTCCATCAAGGGCAGGCCGGAGCCCGTCGACATCTACCTGCTGCCCGATGATCGACAGAAGCTCACGGCATTCCGTCCGCCGGCCGTGTCCAGGACGCTCAAGATCGTGCTGCAGCTGGGCTACCGCGACAGCCACGTGGTGGTCGGCAGCACGCTGGCCGAGTGCGTGATTGGGCGGGAGAGCGACTGCGGCTTGCAGGTCGATCACGCGCTGGTATCGCGGCGGCACGCCACGGTGGAATCGCACCAGGGCAAGTATTTCCTGCAGGACCACAGCACCAACGGCACTTACGTGAAGGAAGGCAGCACGGCGATCCACGTGCAACGTGAAACGGTCCAACTCAAGGAGCATGGCGCGCTGTCGCTGGGCATTGAGCCGTCCCTCAATGCCGAACACCTGGTCACCTTTCGACTGGTCGCGCA
>MGYR01000035.1:1375-1642 GCA_001801825.1 Gammaproteobacteria bacterium RIFCSPLOWO2_02_FULL_56_15
GACCACTGCCTGAAGATAAATCACTCCGGCCCCATTAATTGATTAAAATCCGCAGTTGCCGCCCGGACAACCCCCTCCCATCTGGCAGGGCGGAGCTTCAGGGTTGCTCAGGGTGGAACTCTTGATGACGCCACCGGTGGCGCTGATCACCTTCCGGACCGGTGTTTCGCCCGGTAACTCTTCCGGGTCCAGGCGGCCGGTCTCGCACAACTCGGCCCAGTTGCGGATGGTCCTGGCCATGGGGTGATTGACTTCATAGGTGCGGCC
>MGYR01000035.1:1669-2093 GCA_001801825.1 Gammaproteobacteria bacterium RIFCSPLOWO2_02_FULL_56_15
TGGCATCTTTCTACTTCCTCAAAAATGGTTGCTGGTATTGTATACGGGAATCCCCTTCTGGTGGAACCTTGGCGAGCCTTCAATCCTTTCTGGCGCGAAAGATTCCGGCCCCTCACAGTTCTGATCCATAAGTATTAGCCTGTTGCTGTCCTGTATGGCATTATGGATTCATCATTAAGAAAACTCTCAATTGTCACCACCCCGTTGCGAGACGGCGTCCAGTAACCGATTGCTTTGACTGGATTCCGGCTTTCGCCGGAAGGACGAATGGGAAATAATCAAGACTGGTTCAGAGCTTCCTTGAAAACTTATCCGACCTTAGGAAATAGCTGCATCAAGATCGGCATGGTACTGACAAACGGTATGAGGACTTTTCCGGTAATACTTGGGGCGACCCGGTACTGCGCCATCGTCTTGCTGCTCT
>MGYR01000035.1:2283-8302 GCA_001801825.1 Gammaproteobacteria bacterium RIFCSPLOWO2_02_FULL_56_15
CCCCGACCGCGGGGCAAGCGTGGCGGCTACTTCCTCCGATGACGATATCACTCTGAATTTTCAGGATACGGATCTACGGGAATTCATCAAGGTGATCCTGGGTGATGTGTTGGGGGAGAGTTTCCTCATCGACCCCAGGGTGGGCGGCTCGGTGACAATCCAGACCACGACGCCGGTTCAAAAGGCACAACTCATGCCCATATTTGAGGAAATACTGGCCATGAACGGGGCTGCCGCGGTGCGTTCCGAAGGTCTGTACAAGATCGTACCGCGGGAGGCTGCAGTCCGGGGCAACCTGGCGCCGGATCTGGATGGCAGCGGAGCTGAATCGGGCTTCGCGGCGAATATCATCCCCCTGCAATATATCGCAGCACTGGAAATGCAGAAGATCCTCGAGCCCTTTCTCACCGACCCCGCCGGTCTGAATATCGACAGCAAGCGGAATCTGCTTATGCTGTCAGGCACCAGCCAGGAACAGGTCCTGATCCGGGAAACCGTGGCGATCTTTGACGTAGACTGGATGCGTGGCATGTCCACGGGCCTGTACCCGCTCAGCTATGTCGAACCCAAGACCCTGAAAGAGGAACTGGATGCCATTCTGCAGGCCGTCGAAGGTGAAGCGGCCACCAACCTGCTGGATGGTTTGGTGCGCACCGTGGCGCTGGAGCGGCTCAACGCCATTCTCATCATCAGCTCGACGCCGGCCGCTCAGCGGGAGATGGAGGTCTGGCTGCAGCGCTTGGACAAACCCGGTCAATACGTGGGCAAGCGGCTCTATGTATACAATGTCCAGAACGCCAAGGCCGTGGATCTGGCCGAGATCCTGGGCCCGGTGTTCAGCGGCAGCCAGGGCAGCGCCGAAAAGCGGGCCGCCGAACTGGCGCCGGGCCTCCGGCCGGTCGAGGTGGGCAAGGCCCCGGGGGAACAGAACCCAGCGCAAGAGCAACAACCCTCGCAGCCGGTCGCGCGGGTGTACCAGGGGGAAGGAGGCGTCGTCCTGCCCACCGATGATAGCATCCAGATCATCGCCGATGATGTGCGCAACGCCCTGGTGGTGCTCGCGACCCCGGCTGATTACAAAATGGTGGAGGCCGCGCTCCAGAAGCTGGACGTGGTGCCCTTGCAGGTCCTGATCGAGGCCAGCATCCTGGAGGTCACGCTAAGGGATGACCTGTCCTTCGGAGTGGAATGGTTTTTCAAAAACCGTCTGGATATCAACCAGGGTAAGACCGGTGTGGCGGCACTGGATCTGGGATCGGTAGGTATCCAGAGCCAGGTCCCTTCCTTTTCCTATGTGATCCGGGATGTTGCCGGGGTGAATCTGGCGCTCAACGCCCTGCAGAATGAATCCGATGTGAATGTGCTGTCCTCCCCTTCATTGATGGTGTTGGATAATCAGACCGCGACCATCAATGTCGGTGACGAGATTCCGGTACCGACCCGCCAGTCCCAGTCCATCGAGTCCATAAGCAACGTGAACCCCTTTTCCACCGTGAATGAAATCCAGTATCGCAAGACCGGCGTGACCCTTACCGTGACACCCCGCGTCAACAGCGGGGGACTGGTGACCATGGAAATCATCCAGGAAGTCAGTTCGGCAGTCAGCACGACCACTTCAGATATTGATGCGCCAACGATTCAGAATCGCATGGTGGAAAGCGTGGTCGCCATCAACTCCGGTGAGACCCTCGTACTCGGCGGACTCATCCAGGATAACGAGACTGGCACCGAGAGCGGTATTCCAGGCCTCTACAAAATACCACTACTGGGCAAACTGTTCGGCCGCACCAAGAATGAGTTGGTCCGGACTGAACTCCTGATCCTGATCACGCCCAGGGTGGTAGGCAACCGCAGCGAAGCCCGCGCCATCACCAATGAATTTCGGGCCAAGCTGCGCAACATCATACCGCTGGAAACCAAACGCAATGCACAAACCCCCAATCAAACCGTGCCATGACGAGAGCACGCATTGGAATGCCGTGGTCCTGTCACCGCGCAGGCCTGCTCCCGCCGGAACCCGGGGCCCCTCGGGAGCAACCTCCTCCCCTGTAGTTGCCAACGCCCCATTGATTGCCCCATCCGCCACGGAGTAGCGCTGTGTCCTGTACCACAGCACGCCGGGTTTTGGAGCCGAGGGCCGTCCCCCTGAGGCCGTCGATCCGATTCATGATCCGGGTCTCCTGCCTGCTGCTGTTCAGCGCCTGCGGCAGCCAGCCGCAGGATGCCACGCTGGAGTTCAGCGGCATCAGCATGGGGACAGGCTACACCGTCAAGCTCCTCCCTCCCGCTGACGGGATCGATACTGCGTCGCTCGGGAAGAAGATCTCCGCCATACTGGAATCCGTCGATACCCGCATGTCCACCTACCTGCCGGGATCGGAGCTTTCGCGGCTGAACAGCAATCCGTCCCTGGAATGGATCCCGGTTTCCCCGGAGCTCTTCACCGTTCTACAACTGGCGCTGGAGGTAAGCCGTATCACGAACGGCACTTTCGATATCACCGTGGGCAGACTGGTGAATCTCTGGGGTTTCGGACCGGAGCAAGTCCCGGAAACCATTCCGGATGAGGGGACGATCCGGCGCGAAGCGGAGAAAACAGGTTATTTCAAGCTGCGGCTGGACGCAGCTACCTCCAGCATCCGGAAAACACAGCCGGATCTGTACATTGATTTGTCCGGAATCGCCCAGGGCTACGCCGCAGACCGGGTCGCAGACGCCCTCGATGCCGTCCCGGTGGAGAACTACCTGATCGATGTGAGCGGTGAGATCCGGGCCAGCGGACATAACGGCAGCGGCCAGGAGTGGCGCATCGGTATCGAAAAACCCGACAGCGGGGTCCGTACGGTGAAGAGGATTATAGAGCTACGGCGATCCGGGATGGCAACTTCCGGTGACTACCGCAATTTCTATGTCCGCAATGGCAAACGCTATGCCCATATCATCGACCCGCGGACAGGACATCCGATTGAACACCAGCTTGCCTCGGTATCCGTGCTGCATGAATCCGCCGCCCTGGCCGACGCCCTGGCCACCGGCCTGCTGGTACTGGGGACAGAGCCGGCCCGGACCCTGGCCGAGCAGAACGGGATCGCCGCCTATTTCCTGACGCGGTCCGGGGAGGGCTTCACGGAGAGTTACACCCCGTTATTCGCACCCTATCTTGCCGGGGATGCAGGCGAATGATCAACCTTGCGATGCCAGGATGCCATACCTGCACCCATGCCACGGAGTTTCTGTTCGGCCGGTCCCGGGGTAGCTACTGGAGCATGATAATATAGAGTATGAATTATCTGTTGTATCTGTGCCTGCTGTTGCTGCTTGTCTGGCTGTGGGCGGCTACCCTGCGCACCCGTGAATATCTCCTGCGCTTCTGTCACCAGACCTGCCAAGAAGCGGGTTACCAATTCCTCGATCAGACCGTGGTGCTGGAATCTCTGACGCTCCGCAAGGGATCCCATGGCCTGCCCGTCCTCTGCCGGAGATATCGCTTTGAGGTAAGTGAAGATGGTACGGACCGATACCAGGGGCATATAGTCCTTAGCGGCAGGCAGATCACAAGTTTTTTCCTGCATGGACGGCAGCACACGGAAATCCTGCATTAGAATCAGGCCGTGTTAATGGTCGGTCCACGTAGATATATTTCACTCTCACGGCCGAATAAATGGTTTGGCAGCGAGCTACCTCAGTTTTACAATCATTCATTCCAATTACAGGGTGCTCAAAAGCATGCTTACTCTCTACAGCTTCGGCCCTTCCGCCAATTCGCTCAAACCACTACTGACGCTTTATGAAAAAGGTCTGGATTTCGAGTCCCGCTACCTCAACCCTGCCAGATTCGAGCAGCACGAGGACTGGTTCAAGCAGATCAACCCCAATGCTCAGGCGCCGGCGCTGGATCATGATGGACGCATCATCACGGAATCCACCGTGATTTGTGAATACCTGGAGGATCTCTTTCCGGGAACGCCCCGCCTGCGGCCGGAGGATCCCTACCAGCGTGCGCAAATGCGCATCTGGACCAAATGGGTGGATGAATATTTCTGCTGGTGCGTTTCCACCATTGGGTGGGAGCGGCGCATCAGCGGAATTGCCCGCAGTGTATCAGAGGAGGAATTCGAACGGCTGGTCGCGCGTATCCCTTTGAAGGAGCAGCAGCTCAAGTGGCGAAATGCACGTAATGGCTTCGATAAAAAGGTACTGGAAGAGGAGATGCGCAAGATCGACTACTCGGTAAAGAAGCTGGAAGCCCGGCTGAGCCAGAGCCCGTGGCTGGCGGGAGACAGTTATACCCTGGCCGATATCTGCAATTTCGCCATCGCCCATACGATGGATAGCGGCTTCCCCGAGTTGATCAACCCGCAGGCCACTCCCCATATCCTGGACTGGCTGGCGCGGATCCGGGAACGCCCCGCCTGCCGGACGATGTACGCCAATGCACCGGTTCGATAATTCACAAGTTAACTTTTTATATGCTTTTATATAAAGGATTTATCTTGGTAGGCCACCAAAGAAAACTCCAGATATGAATACATTTGTATCAAGTACGATCTTCACTTTTGTTTTCGTACTTTTTGAATTACTGATGCAATATCTGTCTTCTTCAAGCCAACTTTTCTGGCTTGTTTCCGGGCATCAGAGATCAACTGATCAAATTCAGTCATGGATGGTTGAGCTATCGACTTTAAAATGACTACATCATTATTTCCTACCACAATAAACTGCGCCCCTGTTTTCAATCCAAGTCGCCTCCTGATTTCTTCCGGTATAACAATTTGTCCTTTGGAAGACATTTTTGTTGTCGCTAATGGTGCCATTGTTTTACTCCTGTCCAGATTAATCTTACCAGTAAGATTATAGCACAGAGAACATGCTTACAAACGTCTATCAGACAAGAGCAAATCAGGATAGAGCGAGTGTAGCCTGGATGGAGTGAAACGGAATCCGGGGTTCATACGCCATAACGATTACTGTTGACGATTGCAACACTTGCACAATCTCTCGGATATATTGTCAATACGTCCCGCCCGCAATACGTTTGCGCCGGTGCTGGTCCAGCGTTCGACTGTATCCCGGATTCCGTTTCACTCCATCCAGGCTACGTTCACTGCTTCCGCTTGAAATCAGGATCGAAACTGCTAGTATAATTGACTGACCAGTCAGTTATTTATTCATCACCGATAATGAAACGGGCGATATCCGAAGCAGCCAAGGACCAACGACGCGATCTCATCCTGGATGCGGCGCTGGAAGAATTTTTTGAATCCGGTTTTCGCGCGGCGCGGATGGACGATATCGCCCGGCGCGCCGGGATCTCCAAGGGCACGGTATACCTGTACTTCAACTCCAAGGAAGAGGTGTTTACCGCCCTGGTCACCAGCATCGCCCTGCCGAAGATCGAACATATCGAACAGACCCTGAAGCGCTCCGGAAATATAAAGGCGGCTCTGCACGCACTCTTTCAATACATCCCGACCGTCATCCGCGAATCGAAAATGCCGAAGATGGTAAAGATATTGATCAGCGATGCCCGTGCCTTTCCCGAGGTGGTCCGGGATTATCGGGAAAATGTCCTGAACCGTTTGTTCTCGGCCCTGACCGCATTGCTGAAACGCGGTTGCCGGAGCGGAGAGATTCATACGCCTGCTCCGGAACATGCGGCCCGGCTGCTGGTGGCTCCAGTGATCTTCTCTGCGATCTGGATCGTGATATTCGAGGAGGACCGGCGCTCCGTACTGGATGTGGAAGGACTGTTCGCTGCCCACGAAGCCATGGTACTGAAGGCACTCGCCGTGCCTGCCGAGCGACGCAAGTGAGTTACCGGACCGGCACTTTCCGCGCCTTGCCTCTGTGGCTCCTGTGCTCGATCCTCTGCGCCTGTGAAACCGGAACGGATACACCCGCGCTCAGCGGCTATATTGAAGCGGAATTCGTATACGTTGCTGCCCCTCAGCCGGGCTGGATCATCCGGCAAACCGTCCGGGAGGGTGACACGGTGCAACCGGGGGATATCCTCTTTGAA
>MGYR01000036.1 GCA_001801825.1 Gammaproteobacteria bacterium RIFCSPLOWO2_02_FULL_56_15
GCTGAATCTACGGACCGGTCATTCAATCTGGAGGAAACTATGAAGAATTTGTTACTTAACAGGCAGAAACCCGCAGCAGGGATTAAGGGCCTGCCGGGTCTGATTCCGGCGATGCTCCTGGCAACCGCAGTGACTGCACCGGCACCCGTATATGCACAGGGTAGCGCCCTTGAGGAAGTCATCATCACCGCCCGCTACCGTGAGGAAAATCTGCAGGAGACCCCTCTCGCCATCACTGCGCTTGGCGCCGAGGATCTTGAGGTGCGTGCGCTGAATTCTTCTTTCGAGGTCGCCTACAACATCCCCAATGCATCATTTCGAAGGGTGCAAGGCGCCTTTGGCAACTCCATGTCCGCCTACATCCGCGGCATAGGTCAGAACGACTTCAATTTTGCCTTTGAGCCGGGCGTGGGCATCTATGTTGATGATGTCTATTTCCCCACCGTCATGGGTTCCATAATGGACCTCATGGATCTTGAACGTGTCGAGGTTCTGCGCGGACCGCAGGGCACCCTCTTCGGCCGCGGCTCCATCGGTGGCGCCATGCGGCTGGTGAGCAAGCGTCCGGAAGGCGACAACTCAGGCAGCATCCAGGTCACGGGTGGTTCCTACGACCGTGTCGATCTGCGGGCAAGCTATGATTTCGCCATCACCGAAGGGCTTTACGCCCGGGTGGCAGGCGTATCGAAACATCGTGAGGGCTACCAGAATCGCGTGGACTTTGCCTGTAAGCACCCCTCGGTCGCAGGCAACATCCCTCAGCGCAGCGTCAGCCGGCTGAATGACTGCATCCTGGGGACAAACGGCGGCGAGGATGTCCAGGGTATGCGCGGTGCGTTGCGCTGGGTGCCCAATGAGGACATCGATATCACCGTAACCGGCGACTATACCGATGATAACTCCGAAGCCCCGGCCAACACCTTGCTGGGCGCGAATGTCATTGGCCCCTATAACGTGTACAACAACAATATCGCGAACGGGATCTATGGTGTCCGGTTCGATAGTCGTTTCGTGCCTAAAAGCCCCTTTATCAGCTATGCCACTTTTGACGATCCGCTAGTGGGTCTGAACTTCACACCGGAATCCACCATGGAGTCCTGGGGCCTCGCGGGTAACATCAAGTGGGACTTTTCCGAAACCATGGGTGTGGAGGCCATCTTCTCCCAACGGGAATTCTCCAGCCGGTTCGCCAACGACCATGATGTCTCCCCTTTGAATATCCAGATGGTTGACGGGGTGACCCTGATGGATGCCTTCACAGCGGAGTTCCGCCTGAATGGCACGACTTACAATGACCGACTGGAATACACCCTGGGGTATTTCCACTTCGACGGTCACGTGGACAGCGCCCAGACGGTGAGCTTCCCCGGCCTGACCAATGCCATTATCCCCGTCCCGTATCCTACCGTGCATGACGGCATTCTGGTAAAGAGCCTCAACATCTGGGACACGGGCAGTGATGCGTTCTTCGGACATGGTGTGTTCGATATCACCGAGCAACTGGCCTTTACCGCCGGGTTCCGCTGGTCGGAGGACAGCAAGGCTGCCGACTTCGACAACACCATCGTAAGAGCCAGCCGGGATACCAGCGAGGACCGCTGGGATTACAAGTTCGGCCTCGACTACCAGTTGACGGACGACATCATGTTCTATGCCTCCACAGCCACCGGGTACCGTCCACAAGCCTTCAATCCACGGCCCTTCCAGGTGACGCAATTCCTGCCGGTGGAAGGCGAGGAAGCCGAATCCTATGACTTTGGGGTCAAAGGCGATTTCTTCGACAACCAGGTACGGCTGAATGTCGCCGGGTTCTACATCGACTACTCTCAGCGCATTGTCGCCGCGGGCGGCACAGAATGCACTCTGATAGCAGGCACCTCGACTTACAATACCGTGCCTGTAGGAACACCGGGATCGGTCACGGACAGTCTTGGCAATACCTGTATGACAACCACCTCCCTGACCCGTTATATCAACGAACCGGGGGAGATCCTGGGCGTCGAGATGGAGGGACAATGGAATCCGACCGAGGCACTGACACTGTCTGGTATCTTCGGTTTGATTGACTGGTCCTCGGAGGACGTGATCAACCCCATCAGTAATGCGCCTGTATACGTCCCTGAACTGAACTGGAGCGCCTCGGTCGCATATGAGTTCGGCATGGCCAACGGCTCCACCGTAACACCGCGCTTTGATATCATCGGGCAGACCGACATCTGCACCAACTCCAATACTGCCACATCCTGTTCGGATGGTTACGAACTGCTTAACATGCGCGTCGAGTGGGCCAGCCCGGATCGCGACTGGACTGCGGCGGTGGGTGTCACAAACCTGACGGACGAAACCTACTTCCTGAACAAGTTCGACCTCCAGGCATTTGGTCAACCTACTCTGGAGGGTCAGCCGGGACATCCACAGGAATGGTATCTGACAGTTCGCCGGAACTTCTAAACTTTATAAACCAAGGCACATTACCATCCGAAAGGTGTACCCGGCAACGGGTACACCTTTTTTTATCCCCTCCAGTCCCGCCACTCGATGAGCCAACCTTGACCTTCCGGTGTAGCCTGAATACGTGGGCACCGGGCGACCCGGGAGTGAAGTGCCGGCAGGGACAAATTCCACAACTTACATTACACCGGCCGCCGCGAAGGGTGTATCATGGCGCCCCGGAACTGCGGCCTAGAACTCAAGGGATGCAGGCCGGTTAGAATCATGGCAGACCTGCCTGTACTGATACACAACAACATCATGAAAGCTGCTAGTTTATTTGTCGTGCTCTCCCTCCTGTCACTACCTGGGACCACTGTGGCGTTGGACGGAAATACGCAATTGGAATGCCCGGTGACACTGCTGCCCCCCCGGCCTGAACTGGAACAGCCGCTGGATACCGGGGAGATTTATATCACGGCGGATGAGCAGGCCGAGATTACGGAGGGCGGCAGGGCAAGCTTGAAGGGAAATGTAGAGCTTGCCCGTGATGGTCATCAATTACGCGCCGACCGGGCCCGACTCGATCAATCGGATAACACCGCAGAGATAGATGGGGACATTCATTACTGGAACAAGTCCATCTATATGCACAGTGATTCTGCCCACCTCGACCTCGATAACAACGAAGGGGCCTTTAACCGGACGGATTATCTGATTACCCGCAACCTGGGACATGGCGGCGCTGAAAAGATTGATATTGTTGCAGACACGTTATCTATTGGGACAAATATCGATTACACTACTTGTGCAGAAACTGCATCCACCGGGGAAAGGACGGATCCGGCCTGGCAAATCAGCGCCCGGACGCTGGAACTCAATCATGAAACGGAACGTGGTGCGGCCAGACATGCTGTTCTCCGAGTCAAGGATATTCCGGTCTTCTACACCCCGTACCTGACCTTCCCGCTATCCGACAGACGGGCCAGCGGATTCCTTATGCCGCTGGTCGGAAGTTCGAACCGCAATGGTCTGGAGATTCAGACTCCATGGTACTGGAATATCGCCCCGCACATGGATGCGACCTTCACGCCGAGACTGCTGACCGACAGCGGGGTCATGCTCATGGGAGAGTACCGCTATCTGTTCGCAACGGGGACGAGTTCGCTCAATGCTGAATTCCTGCCCTCCGACAATGAATACAACGACAGGGATCGGAGTTTTATCTCTCTGGAACACAACCAGTCCCTCGCCCAACGTGGACAGCTATATCTCCTCTTAAATAATGTCTCGGACAAGCGCTATTTCGAGGACTTCGGTCAAACTCAGGTGAACAGCAGCAGCCAGTTCCTCGAACGACGGGCAGAGCTTTCCTGGTTGGGTGACAACTGGAACATGTTTGCCCGCCTACATGATTACCAGACCATCGATGAAAGTCTCCCTGCAACATCACGCACCTATCGGAGACTGCCGCAGATTGTATTCAATGCGTATTCACCCCTGCGCAATCACCAGTTCAACTACCGCCTGACAGGCGAATTCGTATACTTTGACCGTGGCGATAATCCGCTGCTTTCCAGTATCAACGGATACCGGGTTGATATAGCACCATCGGTTTCCTGGCCCATGGAACACATCTGGGGTTTTCTCCGTCCCGGCGCGGGACTGCGCTACACAGGCTATGGCCTGGAAGATACTGCTTCCAATCAGGAAACGCTGGATCGCGCCCTGCCCTATTTCAATTTAGATGGCGGCCTCTTTCTGGAAAGACCACTGCGGTTTGGAGACAGTACCTATCTGCAAACTCTGGAACCCCGGATCTATTACCTTTATATACCTGAAGAGGATCAGGCCAATCTGCCGGTCTTCGACACGGGGATCAACAATTTTTCTTTCGACTCCTTGTTTCACAATAATCGATTCATCGGCGGAGACCGGATTGGCGATGCCAATCAGCTTACCCTGTCCCTGGCCTCCCGCCTGCTGGATGAACGTGGAGTTGAAACTGTCCGCTTTTACGTTGGTCAAATTTATTATCTGCGCGACCGCGAGGTTGTTTTGCCCGGGCAACCGATCCAGAGAGACGCCCTTTCACCGGTGGTTGCCGGCTTCCAGGCAAAGCTGCATTCTGAGCTCTACCTGCGGGGAGAGATCGAATGGGATCCCAACCTGGATGTGACCCAACGGATGGTAGCGCAGGCGTATTACAATCCGGCGCCTCAGAAAATCCTGAACGCGGGCTACCGTGTGCGCCGCTCTGCGCCGGGGATCCTGCGTAGCAATCTGCTTGATGTGGAGCAGACAAGTATAGCCGCACGCTGGCCCCTGGCCGGAGGATTCAGTGTGATAGGCAGTTGGAAGTATGCCTTGTCAGCGGATCGTTCACTGGACATATTTGCCGGTCTGGAATACAACGGGTGTTGTTGGAGTTTCCGCACCGTCGGCCGCCGCTTCCTTACCAATCTGGATGGTGAATACCAGAACGGAGTATATATGCAATTTGAGCTGAAAGGTCTGGCGGGGACAGGCAGAAAAACATTAGACTTTCTAACTGAAAATATCGCCGGTTTCCGAAATGAATTCTAAATATCTCCCCCATTTCATGCAGCCTGCCCTGGTGGGCTTTCTTTTACTTTGCGGAATGGCATCCGCAGGCGTTGAGCTGGATCGTATTGTAGCCATCGTCAACGATGACGTGATAATGAGCAGTGAACTTAACGAGGAAATAAGTCGCATATCCGCACGCTTACAGGAGCAAGGCACAGAGATCCCTCCCACAGATATCTTCGAGAAACAGGTGCTGGATAATCTGATTATTATCAAACTCCAGATCCAGGATGCTCAGCACACAGGTATCAAGGTTGATGATGAATCACTGAACCGCATGATCAGCAATATCGCAGCGGAGAGCAATCTAAGCCTGAAAGAACTCCGGGAGATCCTGGAAAAGGACAATCTCAGCTATGAAAAGTACCGTAACGATTTGCGCAATGAAATTTTGATCACACGACTCAGGCAGCGTCAGGTGGACAACCGGATCATGGTCACCGCAAAGGAAATAGACACCTACCTGGAAAATCAGGAACAGCAGGGAGAGGGGGACCAGGAATACCGGATTTCGCATATCCTGTTTTCCATACCGGAGACGGCTACCGCCAGCCAACGGGAAGTAATAAGGGAAAAGGCGGAACAGGCCCTGGTGCAACTGAAGAGTGGCGGGGATTTCGCCTCGGTCGCCTCCAGTAGCTCGGATAGTCAACAGGCGCTGGAAGGCGGTGACCTGGGCTGGCGCAAGGCCGGAGAGATTCCTACGCTTTTCAGTGATCTTATCCACAACATGGAAATAGGGGATATCAGCGATATCATTACCAGTTCCGGCGGTTATCACATCGTCATGCTCACGAACATCCGCAGCAGCGAAATGAATATGGTCACACAAACCCATGCCAGGCATATCCTGCTAAGCACGGACGAGGTCAATACCGAAGATGATATAAAACTGAAAATGGAGCAACTATACATTCGCATCCAGGGCGGCGATGATTTCTCTGAACTGGCCAAAGGTCATTCCCAGGACCCGGGCAGCGCCGCAAAAGGCGGAGATCTGGGCTGGGTCACACCAGGGGACCTGGTCCCCGAGTTTGAGCGAACCATGAACGCGCTGGCAATTGGTGAGGTCAGCAGGCCGTTTCCCTCGCAGTACGGTTGGCATATCGTGCAGGTTCTCGAGCGGCGAGATCACGATAATACCGAAGATCAGAGACGCTCGCGCGCCAGGGAATTCATCAGGCAACGCAAACTGGAGGAAGCACACGACGCCTGGCTCAGACAAATGCGCGAAGACGCCTATGTCGAGTACCGACTCAGCCAATGAAGGAGGAACACCCGGCCGCATCCTGCTGACGGGAGGCGATCCTGCCGGTATCGGACCGGATCTCATCCTCAGTGCTGTCCAACGTGAATTCAAGGCCGAGATCCTTGCCGTTTCGTCACCGGACATCTTGCTGCAACGGGCAAAGTTGCTGGGTTTACCCCTGACACTTGAACCCTTCTTCAAGGACAGCCAACCACAGATCCATCGCCCAGGGACGTTGCGTATCATTTCCTTGCAGGAAAGCGCACCGGCACAGCCCGGGCTGGCGGATGCAGGGAATTCAGCCTATGTGTTGGAATGCATCCGTATTGCCACCATGCTATGCCTGGATGGTTCCTGCGATGCGATGGTGACGACCCCGGTAAATAAGGCCGTGATCAATGCTGGGGGCTTCACTTTCAGCGGCCATACAGAATTCATTGCTCATCTGTGCGGGGATTGTTTCCCTGTCATGATGCTCCAGAACAGCTCCTTACGGGTAGTGTTAGTTACTACTCACATTCCATTAAGCCGCGTGCCTTCCATAATTACACGAGAATTACTGCGCCGAGTGATTGAAATCACACGAGCTGAATTACAGCTCCGAATGGGGATCGATGATCCCCGACTCCTGATTTGTGGCCTGAATCCCCATGCAGGTGAGGGTGGGTATCTGGGACGCGAAGAGCAGGACATCATTCAGCCGGAACTGGATTCCCTGCGGCAGCGAGGGTTCAAGCTTCGCGGCCCGGTACCGGCGGATACAGCCTTCATCCGATCCAGTATCGCCCAAGTGGATGCTGTAGTTGCCATGTACCATGATCAGGGACTGCCGGTCCTGAAATCCCTGGGGTTTGGTGAATCTATCAACATCACCCTCGGATTACCCATCATCCGCACCTCCGTTGATCATGGCACTGCCTACGCACTGGCCGGAACAGGGAAAGCCAGCGATACCAGTCTCCTGGCCGCAATAAATTGCGCTATCGATCTCTCAGAATACCAGCGGCGTAATAGGGTCTAGGATGCACCGGGCACGCAAGCGTTTCGGACAACATTTCCTGCATGACCAGGAGGTAATTGATTTTATCATCGCTCAGCTGGATCCCCGTGATCCAACTCCGGTGATAGAGATCGGCCCTGGTAAAGGCGCCCTTACGGCGCCATTGCTAACACGGCTTGGAAAACTGAGTGTTATTGAACTGGATCGGGATCTGGTATCCCATCTGAGCAGCAGGCACACAGAACCCGGATTATGCATAATTCAAGCTGACGCACTCAATTTCGACTATAGGCGGTTCGCCGCCGGAGACCGGATCAGACTGGTGGGAAATTTACCCTACAATATTTCGACTCCTCTGTTGTTTCATCTGCTGGCGCAGGTGGAATGTATCGCATCCATGCTGTTCATGCTGCAACTGGAAGTGGTTGAACGCATTTGCGCCACACCCGGTTCGCATGCCTATGGCCGCCTTTCTGTAATGGTTCAGTCCTGTTGCAGGGCGGAGAATCTATTTACCATCGGACCAGAGTCCTTTACGCCCTCCCCAAAAGTCAGATCCTCGATCATCCGTCTCACACCTGAAGCGGTATTGCGAGACACCATAGAG
>MGYR01000037.1:0-8147 GCA_001801825.1 Gammaproteobacteria bacterium RIFCSPLOWO2_02_FULL_56_15
GCCATCTCGGTCAAAGTCCAGGCCGAAATCATCAGACTCTCTTTACGCTGACTTTCGAACCGAGCCACAAGATCGGCCGCGCCGGGCTCTCGAAAAAAGATCGCGCCCAGCACCGAAGTATCGAGGTAGATCACAGCAGATCCTGCTCGCGCATTTCGGCAACAGTCAAACCCGACGTTGACGGTGCAGACACCCAATTGCGCAAGTCAGACCAGTCGAAGCCCCCGGATCGCGGCTCGGGAACGAGACGCGCCACTGGCTTTCCCCGGCGGGTAATGACCACACCCTGGCCTGCCTCAACTTCGTCAAGTAAGGCGGATAGATGCGACTTGGCATCAGCTACTGTGGCAGTTTTCATGGTCAAGCCCCTTCAAATGGTCATATTAATGATCATTTTCAATCTTGTTGGTCATCTTGTAAAGCGCTTTGGCCTACAATTTCGCCACCGCCTGTCACTCGAAAAATGCCCATGTAATATGGTAATCGGCTTCGCGGATGACCTAAGCTTCAATGAAGGATGCTAAGCGGCCGTATCTGGAGATAGATTAATCAGACAGTACCCGCCACATAGCCGATGGCTATATTAAGATTATTTATCATCCATGCCGTGATAAGTATCTCTGCTATTTCGTAATTCTTCCGTGAGTGCGAAGATTTCCTGCATCGCATCAAGCAACTCCGGATTCTCCTTTGCCAACTCTTTCACCTTGTCTTTGAAGATTGGAAACCGGTAAGTAAATACATTTCTAGTAGATGGCGACGGTCCACCGTAATTACTGTATTCACCTATTAAGGCTAGATACTCAGATGCATTATCGGCTGTCGCCCTGTGGTAGAAGTTCGGGCGACACATTCTCTTCTTGAGAAGCGTACCAGTACGCGCCTCCATGCGACAGTGTATGTCGTACATATCATCATCATTGAGTTCGTTGAAAATATCAAAGGCACGATCTTCGGCCTGTATGATTTGTTGTTGCAGGGTGAAGATTTGTTGCTGCCCTATTACCGTAATTTCTTCTATGGTTACTTCCTGTTCCTCAGATTCGTCATCACTAATCGGGTAGCCCTGTAGCCTGGGTTCGACTGGTAAAACATCATCGGGCGATGTCATTGCCTCGTTATCGTCAGCGGCAATGATATGCAAAGACAGGCATACAGTAATGATGAAAATACCTATCTTCATTGTTCTGAGGAGGGACGTTATGAATGCAATCTGCATAGGCATCTCCGAGGCGATAATGAAACCACTGATTTCCTGTTTAATCTTAGTGTAGTGAGTACTGAAATTCCGAAAAATCAGGGTAAAACTGCCATCCCCGTGCAATCCGGGTTAGAATCGAACAAATCAATCAACAGTACAGGCAAATCGGGGGCACAGAATAAAGAGGTAAACCATGATGGACACTCTGCCTAAATCAATCCTGGGCCGCACTGGCCTTACTGTCACTAAACTGGGATACGGCGCCATGGAACTTCGTGGTACGGATCACTTTCCGCGGCTGAGCGCCAAAGAGGCAAGCACGATCCTGAACTGTGTACTGGATAACGGCATCAATTATCTCGATACTTCGCCGGATTACGGTTATTCCGAACAACTGATCGGCGATCGGATCACCCACCGCCGCAGTGAATTCTATCTCGCCAGCAAATGCGGTTGTCCGGTCGAGGAACCGGAGGTGCCTCATGATCAGCGCAAACCCCATGATTTCAGCCGGGCCAATGTGCGCGCCGGTGTCGAGCAAAGTCTGCGCCGGATGAAAACGGACTACCTCGATATCGTGCAGTTTCATGTCAGTCCCTCACGCACCGAACTGGAAGAAAACGATTCCGTCGCGGAGTTGCTGAAGCTCAAGGAAGCAGGCAAGGTGCGTTTCATCGGTATGTCCGGCACCATACCCCATCTTGAGGATCAAATTGCCATGGATGTGTTCGATGTGTTCCAAATCCCCTATTCGGTCGTTGAACGCGAGCATGAGGACCTGATTCACAAGGCGGCACAGAGAGGCGCCGGCATCGTTATTCGCGGCGGCGTGGCGCGTGGGGTCATGGTCAAGGATGAATCGGTGATTGCTGAATATCCGGGCTTTCTGCAGCCGGCCTTCCGGGCCCGCCGCCGGCTCTGGCAGCAGACCAAAATTGATGATCTGCTGGAAGGGATGACACCGATGGAATTCATGCTGCGCTTTACCATCAGCAATCCTGATATGACGACCACCATCGTGGGTTCCGCCAATCCGGAGCATTTGCTCAATAATGTGAAGGTGGCGGCAAAAGGTCCGTTGCCCGCGGGTATTTACGCGGAAGCCTGTAAGCGCTTTCCGAAGGTGGCCGCCGAACAGGTTGTCTAGTGCGCACTCTGGAAGTCCTCTTTTCGGACAACCATGCATCCCAAACAGGCTACGACTACGACATTATCGCTGATGGGCAAAATTTTCTGTTGTAATATGTACGAAAATTCGCGTTACCAGGGATGATCTTTCCCATCGCTATCCATGAAGCGTCCGGTATCCTGCAGATTTAATCCATCTATGGTCCTGATCATCTTACCAATCGCTTCTTCGGGTGACTCAAGACCGGGCATTTCCAGATTGCCGAAGCTTTCCACCCGAACACCGCCGGGGTGAAACATGACTACTGTTATCCCATCATCCTTGAATTGTGCGCTGATCAGGCGCATCGCACTGTTCAAAGCGGCTTTGCTGATGCGGTACCAGTAGTGATCCGGTATGGGAGAGCCGTTGGGCATGAATGGCGGAACGGAAACGGAGCCTGCTGCCGAGCTGATCGCGACGATCTTTTTCTGCCGACTGGCCTTGACGTTCTCGATGAAGGTTTCGGTGATCTTCAACGGACCGGCCACGTTCGTGTGGATGAAATCGTCCAGCAGCTGGTAGTCAAGGGTACCGAACAACTGGTTGGTGTTACCTCCGGGTTTGTCCAGAGGGTCGGTTCTGACCAAGCCTGCGTTATTGAGAAGGATGTCGATCGGCATCCCCTTAAGTTTTGCGCCTAGAGCTTCAATCTGCTCGGCATCCGTCACGTCCATGCGCTCGATACGTACCTTCGGATAGGTCGCTGCCAGTGATATCAGCGAATCGGGTGTCGTCAGGCGACGGTGCGTGGCGATAACGGTCCAGCCATTGGCGGCATATTGCTTCGCAAATTCGAACCCAATCCCTTGATTGGACCCCGTGATTAATACCGTTTCTGCCGTTACTTCAGCAAAGATCATTCCGATAGCAACAGCAAGAACCAGTATGAGATGGCTTTTTATCCACAATTGCATGACGGTGTTTCCTCTATTTGTTTATGTTTACCGCGATCTCGAACTCGGTGCGATTCTATTCGCATGAGCGAATCCAGCTTCTCTGTTACGCTGTACAACAAATGAAAACCGAAAGATCCAACTTCACTATGATGAGCGTCCATAGGCATAGCAATTTGCTTCAACAAATGGACATTTTTTTGATGTTCGAGGTGTACCAGTTCAGGGTTAATTCCATAGGGATCTTTTCCTAGTAGATGGCCTATAGTAGGCGTTTTATTAAAAATAATCCCAATCATTATTAGCATGGATGACAATTGATATTAATATTGCCATCAGCTATGTGGCGGGTACTGTCTGGCTAATTAATCTCCAGATACGGACGCTTACCTTCCAACAGCAGACGACCGAATAATCAGATATCAGACCACCGGGTTGTCCTAGGTGCGGACGCTCACAAAATTAGCAAAATAAGTACTTCAAATGTACTATGTTAATTAGCATAACAGTGCTTGATGAACGATTTCTTTCCCCCATTTACTCAGGAGTCGCCAAGTAATGCGACATTAGGTTGTAGTGTTTATACGGGTTTCAGACCAAGTTAAGTTGTGTCGACTAAGCAGGCGACCCCTGAGTAACACCAAATAAAATTTATAAAATGACTATCGAATCACTTGATGAGTATAGAACTCGTGATCAATCACTCGAAGGATCGCAAATCTTAATCGTCGACGATCAATCGACTATGAGAAAAACCCTTCAAAGAATGCTTGAAAGTTCCGGTTCTACCGCAACGGTAGCGGCATCTGGAGAGGAAGCCCTTCACCTTTTCGACAAAGATCAATTTGATCTTGTGCTGCTGGATATTTTGATGCCCGGCATGGATGGCTTGGAAGTGTTAAAAGCAGTAAGGCGAAAACATTCAATGTCCGAGCTTCCGGTCATTATGGTGACATCAAAGGATAGGGACGAGGATGTTGTACAAGCTCTGTCTCTGGGCGCTAACGATTACATAATGAAGCCTGTTGATTTGCCGATATTACGCGCCCGTATCCGTAATCATTTATCCCTAAAGCAAGCTGAAGATGAGCTTCGTAAGGCCCGTGAGGAACTGGAACAACGTATAGAGGAACGAACTACTTCATTGCTGGAAACAAATAAAGCGCTTGTAAATGAGATCTCCGAGCGTAAACAGGCGGAGGAGCGGATCAGACTCTTGGCTTACCATGATGAGCTGACTGGCCTACCTAACGTGCGTCTTGGTAAGGATAGGGTTGCCAACGCCATAGCGTTAGCGAGACGAAATAAAACCACCGTTGCGCTTCTCTATCTGGATCTAGATGATTTTAAGGAAATCAATGATAGCCATGGACACTCGATCGGAGATCAAGTACTCATTAAAACTGCAGAGAGAATGACCCATTGTGTCCGAGAAACGGACACCGTGGCACGTATAGGCGGTGATGAATTTATTATCGTGCTGAATCAGGCCGGGGAGAAAACAGCTATTATCAAATCCGTTGAAAAAATAATAACAACACTTACTGGCTCTCTCAGAATTAGTGGTCAGGATTTGTACATTAGCGTCAGCATCGGGATTGCTCTATATCCTGATCACGGGCAAACACCGGACGATTTAATTAAAAATGCAGATGAAGCCATGTATTTAGTCAAGCGTAAAGGTAAGAATAAATACGCCATTGCATGAGTTTTATAGTTGGAAAGCGTATCTGTGTCTTCAAACTCGCCAATAACGGACAGGATACCCGGGGGGGCAGCATTACCTGGGACATAAGAACATCCAGCATACCGTGCACTATACCGAGCTGGCATCTCAGCGGTTTATTCAGTCTAAAGGAGATTAGAGAATGAAACAATATGTCGCCACTGCGGTATTGCTTATCATCGTGCCCGCCATCGCCTGGGCGGCAGACATCACTACCACTGGCGAGCTGATCGTCGATCCCCCCACTCTTATGGCGATTGGTATTGCATGGCCCATAGAGGGGGATGACAACCGCAATGCGCGGGTTTCCATTAGCTATCGCAAAAAAGGCGAGGTGGAATGGTCTCAAGGACTCGATCCGCTGCGTCTTCAGAATGAGCAGACCTACACGCGAGGATCACTGGATTACACAGCGCCCAACATGTTCGCCGGCAGCCTCTTCGATCTGGAGGAGGATACGGAATATGAAGTACGGCTGCAGCTACAGGACCCGGATGGAGTCCAGGGCGGATCCGGGAAGACGGTTGCCATCCGAACCCGCGCCGAGCCACAACCGGCATCCAACGGCCGTATTTTTCATGTTTATCCTCCGGGATACGCGGGGAATCGTCAGGAGCCTGCTTTCTCCGGCCTGCTGGAAGCGTACTACATGGCCTCGCTGGGTGGAGACTGGAGTCGTGCCTCACCACCGCGGGTGCGCCCGGGGGATATCATCAAGGTTCACGCCGGTGTGTACCTCAGCAAGCACGATCATTACTCCCACGAGCTGAATTCGAGGTTCACGACCTGCTGCGGAACGCCGTGGGATGCCACCTATTATCTGACCCAGGACGGCACTGCGGAGCGCCCGATCGCCATCGTTGCGGCGGGTGATGGCGAAGTGATCTTCGATGGTGACGGTAATGCCGTACTGTTCAATCTCATGGGCGCACAATATCACTACTTCGAAGGCATTAGCTTCCGCAACACGGGCACCGCAATTGAAGCAGGCATGAAAGACATTGCCGGTGCGCAGGGCATCACGGTGAAACATTCGCGTTTCGAAAACATTGGTACGGCCGTGCATTCAGACTGGTCCGGTTCGAGCGGCTTCTATATTGCCGACAACGATATGCTCGGCCGGGAAGACCTGAATTATGTATACACCTGGTATGCGATTAAGCCGTGGTCCGATCGGCCGGATTTCGCTGAGCGCGCCAAGCTGAAGTCCTTTTATGCCATCTCTATCTATGGTCAAGGGCATGTTATCGCCTACAACCGCGTGCGGGGATTCCATGACGGGATCGACCACGCTACCTACGGTATGCCGGACAACTATCCGGATACCCCGCAAGAGCGATTGCCCGTGGCGATAGACATCTACAACAACGACGTTTCGGTCGTTCATGATAACTGTTTCGAGGCGGATGGATCCGTACGTAATGTGCGAGTGATGCGCAACCGCTGTTTCAACGCACCACTCGGCGCCATGAGCCCCCAACCCGTGCTCGGTGGACCGGTATACTTCATCCGTAATATCGTTTACAACGCGTGGTGGGGACCGGTGAAGATCCATGGCGAACCTTCCGGCGTTTATTACCTGAACAATACCTATATCGGGGAGTTCAAACAGCTCACGCCGATGTCCAATGTGCATCTGCGCAACAATCTGCTGCTGGGGCAAGGCACGGCGCCGCGATTACTGTCGCTGGACACATTCACCAACTACAGCTCTTCCGACTACAACGGATTTCGTCCCAATCCGGAGTCGCAGGAAGCCTTTGCCTGGAACTCTCCGCCATTCGAGGAAGTCCGGAATTTCTATCCGGCGCATCGCGACCCGCTGCAGAACACACCCATTGCGCTGACCCAACGGGCCTTCCCGACTCTGCAGGCCTACTCACGAGAGACGGGGCAGGATCGCCACAGCCGGCTGGTGGATTATGATATCTTCGTCCATGCCCCGATGCCGGACTTCTCCGATCCTACCCGGGTTGTTGCGGTGGATTCGGTGGACCTGCGATTGCGCGAAGGTGCGACAGCTATCGACGCCGGTATCGCGTTGCCGAATGTGACCGATGGTTTCAAGGGAAGTGCGCCCGACCTCGGCGCCTATGAATTCGGTGAGCCACTGCCACGTTATGGGCCGCGACCAAGGCCCGACTAACGCACTACATTAATTCCGATCGCTTCGCTCACCCGCCGCGCAAGAGCTACGCACTTGCGCGGCGTTTATGAATTGCGTTAAAGCACAGCATTTAAGAACAATGTGAAATGACAGTTAGCCGCGATAACTCTTGCGGGCCTGCCGGCGATGCGCAATCTCACGTGGATAAATATCCGCATGCGTCACGCGCGCCGCGGCGGCGAGGCGGCCGGGAGGCGCCTCACCCTCCGGCACCGAGGCGATCATGGCGTCGAAGCGCTCCTGCATCCCGTCCTTGAATTCGGGATGGGTGAGGATGAACAAGTCATTGTTGCGCACACCCTCCAATACCAGTTCGCCGGCAACCAGCGGATCCATGCCCACGGAGGGCGGCCGTGGGCGGCCGTCGGGCAGCGGCTCAGAGACATAATTCGGATCGTTCTGGGTGTTTACGAATCCAGGGCAAT
Source organism: Gammaproteobacteria bacterium RIFCSPLOWO2_02_FULL_56_15 (assembly GCA_001801825.1). Taxonomy (GTDB): domain Bacteria; phylum Pseudomonadota; class Gammaproteobacteria; order Eutrophobiales; family Eutrophobiaceae; genus 2-02-FULL-56-15. The sequence goes on from MGYR01000037.1 coordinate 7,584, forward strand.
AGGCAGAGGTGCCCACCGTGGTGCGCTCGAGCTCGATGCGCAGCGCCTCCATCAAGCCGACCGCCGCGATCTTGGTGGCCGTGTACACACCGGCGGCGGCGCCAGGCAACACACCGCTCATCGACGAGGTGGTCACGATATGCGAGCCCTCGCCGTGTTCGATCATGTGCGGCAGGCAGGTGAACACGCCATTGTAGATGCCAGTGAAGTTCACCGCGACCGCGTTATCCCACTCCTCGAACGGCGCTTCAGAGGCCTTGCGCATCGTCTTCACGCCGGCGTTGTTCACCAGCAGATGGAGATTGCCGTACTTGGCGTTGATCTCATCCAGCAGCCGTTTCCAGCCGTCACGATCGGTCACATCATGGCGGATGGGCAGCACCCCGGCATTCGGCTCCTTGAACAGCGGCAGGGCCTGCTTCAGCCGCTCGGGGTTGCGGTAACCCACCACCACCTTCATGCCGGCATTCGAGCAGGCACGGGCGATGCCGAGGCCGATCCCGTCGGAAGAGGCGGTGATATAAGCCGTCTTGCCCGCGAGCTCGGTGAGCTGCGGGGCCTGGG
>MGYR01000037.1:8229-8683 GCA_001801825.1 Gammaproteobacteria bacterium RIFCSPLOWO2_02_FULL_56_15
GAGGCCACCGGCCAGCATGCTGACGGCGCCGGCGCTGAGCGCCATGCCTTCCAGAAAGCGCCGCCGATCCAGCCTGGGTTGTGTATTTTTGTTCGACGAATTGACGGGTGTTTTCTTGGCCATGACATTCTCTCACTGGTTGATCCGGCGCCGCATCGCGGGCGACGCCTGGGTTGATGGGTGACTGGTAGACAGACGTGATTGCCTGGGGGATGGAGAATACCGCAATTGTTTCGTGGGGGTCCACCGGAATCACGGGGTGGTTTGGCGCCTCCGGTGGGACTAGTAAATACTGAACTATCTCAATCTTGGGGTGAGACATCCCGGGATTGAATAAGCCATTGGCCATCCACGCGCACCAGTTCATCGATTCCACGTCCTGACGCTGCGATACGAGGCGGAGAATCCGGGCCGTTAGCGCCGAAAACGGTCATCCAGTACGAATGGTAACGTG
>MGYR01000038.1 GCA_001801825.1 Gammaproteobacteria bacterium RIFCSPLOWO2_02_FULL_56_15
ACCATCAAATAAGGTCGTTTGCCCATCCAGGGGGAGCTCAGCCAGCGCCAACATCTGCTTGATTTCAGCTTCGCCGGCACCATCAAATACCGGAGTGGCCATAGGTACGCCCTCGCGGAGGTTCCCGGCGAGTTCAAGAAGCTCGGCGTCGTTTAGGGAATCCAAATCTTCTTTGCGCCCGCTCGAATTGTATATCTCTCCCAGGAACTTGCGCAGGCGATCGATTTCCATCTTCCGACTCTCCAGCATATCGCCAATCTTCTTGCCAAGTCCCTTCGCAGCCCAGCCAAGGTGAGTTTCCAGCACCTGCCCGACATTCATTCTCGAAGGCACCCCGAGCGGGTTGAGTACGATATCCACCGGCGTGCCATCCGCCATGTAGGGCATGTCCTCCACCGGCACAATACTGGATATGACACCTTTATTACCATGCCGGCCGGCCATCTTGTCACCGGGCTGGACACAGCGTTTGACCGCCAGGTAGACCTTGACCATCTTCAACACACCGGGCGCCAGATCGTCGCCGGACGTGAGCTTCCTGCGTTTCTCTTCAAATCGCCGGTCGAAGTCCTGCTTCAGGACCTGTAACTGCTGCGAGGCTTGTTCCAGCACCTGGTTTTCAGTTTCATTCCGTAACCTGAACTCGAACCATTTCTCGCGGGGCGTATCCGACAGGTGGGTTTCGGTCAATTTGGCGCCGGCCGCGATCTTTCCGGGGCCTCCATCGACAAGCTTTCCGACCAGGTTCTTCGCAATCCGCTGGTAGACACCGTCTTCCATGATACGAAACTGATCATTGAGATCCTTGCGAGCCTGGTTCATCTCACTTTCCTCAATTTCGAGCGCACGGACATCCTTCTCCACTCCATCGCGAGTGAATACCTGGACATTGATCACGGTTCCATTCATACCCGAAGGAACTCTCAATGAGGTATCTTTCACATCCGAGGCCTTCTCACCGAATATGGCCCGTAACAGTTTTTCCTCCGGGGTCAACTGGGTTTCACCCTTCGGGGTCACCTTGCCAACCAGGATATCACCCACATTCACCTCGGCGCCGATGTAAACCACACCCGACTCATCCAATTTGTTGAGGGCGCCTTCACTGACATTCGGGATATCCGCGGTGATTTCCTCCGAACCCAGTTTGGTATCCCGCGCCACGCAGGTCAGTTCCTCGATATGTATCGATGTGAACCTGTCTTCCTCCACCAGGCGTTCCGAGATCAATATGGAATCCTCGAAGTTGTAGCCATTCCAGGGCATGAACGCCACCATCAGATTCTGGCCCAGGGCAAGTTCCCCCATATCCGTGGATGGTCCGTCAGCGATCACGTCACCACTCGATACGATATCGCCGGTTTTAACCAACGGCCGCTGGTTGATACAAGTATTCTGGTTGGAGCGGGTATACTTGGTCAGGTTATAGATATCGACGCCGGGTTCACCGGCAAGAATTTCATCATCATTCACCCTGATAACAATTCGTCCGGCATCGACGGAATCCACAACACCGCCCCGTTCCGAGACCACTGTTACCCCGGAGTCCTTGGCGACGGTATATTCCATGCCCGTTCCCACCAACGGTTTCTCTGTAATCAGAGTCGGTACCGCCTGCCGCTGCATGTTTGACCCCATCAATGCGCGGTTCGCGTCATCATGTTCCAAAAAAGGGATCAGGGATGCGGCTACAGACACAATCTGCCTCGGTGAAACATCCATATAATGGATCTTGTCGGGAGCGGATAACGTAAATTCATTGCGATGCCGGCAGGATACAAGGTCTGAGGTTATCCGGCCTCGGGCATCCAGAATGGAATTGGCTTGCGCGATGACATAATCTCCCTCTTCAATAGCGGACAGGTATTCGATCTGGTCCGTAACCCTGGCATCCACTACCTTTCTGTAGGGGGTTTCCAAGAATCCATAGTCATTGGTCCTGGCATATACGGCCAAAGAGTTTATCAGACCGATATTGGGACCTTCCGGAGTTTCGATGGGGCAGACTCTGCCGTAGTGAGTGGGATGAACGTCGCGTACCTCAAAACCGGCGCGTTCACGGGTCAAGCCACCCGGGCCAAGGGCGGATATCCTGCGCTTGTGGGTCACTTCCGACAGTGGATTGTTCTGGTCCATGAACTGTGACAGTTGGCTCGAACCGAAAAATTCCTTTACTACGGCGGATACAGGTTTGGCGTTGATGATCTCCTGGGGCATCAGATTTTCTGACTCAGCCAGGCTGAGTCGTTCCTTCACGGCACGCTCGACCCGTACCAGACCGATTCGGAACTGGTTCTCTGACATCTCACCCACACTCCGAACACGACGGTTCCCAAGGTGATCGATATCATCCACTACACCTCTGCCATTGCGAATATTAACCAAGGTGTTAAGGACATCAATGATATCCGAGGTGTCCCCGAGTTGAGCCACGAGTGCCCGGTATGGATCTCCACCCCGATCGGTAAAATACTTACCATCGTATAGGATCCCAGGACCAGTAATTTCCTTGCGGCCCACACGACGATTGAATTTCATCCTGCCGACGGTGGAAAGATCGTAGCGGTCCTGGCTGAAAAACAGGTTTTTAAAGAGATTTTCGGCGGCATCCTTGGTGGGAGGTTCGCCCGGACGCATCATTCTGTAAATTTCGATCTGGGCCTCGAGCTGATTCGTGGTGGTATCGATCCGCAGGGTATCTGAAATAAAAGACCCATGATCCAGGTCATTGGTATAGAGGGTTTCCAGATCAAACTGCGGGATCGTCAGCAGTTTTTCCAGCAGTTGTTGCGTTATCTCAGTGTTGGCATCGGCGACAATCTCCCCGGTTTCCTTGTCTATGATGCTCTTCGCCACCACCTTGCCCACCAGATATTCAGGTGGGACTTCGAGTTGTTTCATATCAGCTTGTTCCATCTCCCTGATGTGGCGCGCCGTGATACGCTGGTCCTTCTGGACGAACGTCTTCTTTCCCTTTTTGATTTCGAAAGCCGCGATTTCGCCACGCAGCCGCTCAGGGATCAGCTCCAGGCTGATATTGGCTTTCTTGATGTGGAACAAGTTCGTAGTAAAGAAACGGTCCAGTATCTCCTGTACCGAATACCCCAGTGCCCGCAAAAGGATGGTCGCCGGGATCTTGCGACGCCTGTCAATCCGGCAGAAAACCAGATCTTTCTGGTCAAACTCGAAATCCAGCCAGGACCCTCGGTAGGGAATAATCCTCGCGGAATAAAGCAATTTTCCCGAGGAATGCGTCTTACCCTTATCATGTTCAAAAAACACACCGGGTGAACGGTGCAACTGGGAAACGATGACCCGTTCTGTACCGTTGATTACGAAAGTACCGGTCCTGGTCATCAATGGTATCTCGCCCATGTACACGTCCTGTTCACGGATGTCCTTGACCACTTTATTATTCAGCCCGGCCTCCTTGTCGTAGATCACCAGGCGCACCTTTACACGGAGGGAGGTTGCATAGGTCAATCCCCTAAGCTGGCATTCCTTGACATCGAAGTCCGGAGTACCAAGTGTATAACTGACATATTCCAGCACGGCATGCCCGGTATAACTTACTATCGGGAATACTGACTGGAAAGCGGCGTGCAGACCGATGTTTCCCCGCTTCTTGGGCGCGATATCCTGCTGCAGAAACTGCGCATAGGAATTAATCTGGGTAGCGAGCAGATAGGGCACCTCCAGGATACTGGGGCGCTTGCCAAAATCCTTGCGTATTCGCTTCTTTTCTGTGTAGGAATAGGCCATAAAAACCTCTCAATCAGTTACACATCTCAAAATTCTGCTGTTCAAATCCGCGCGGTCTTATGATCGGCGACAAAAAACGCCTCAAGGCCGGTGGGGCGATCCACCAGCCTTTGGACATAACACGGGTATATGGATAGAAAAAGATACTATATGATCTCAACTGTAGCGCCCGCTTCCTCCAGTTGCTTCTTGGCATCTTCCGCTTCAGCCTTGGGAACCCCTTCCTTGACATGGGAAGGGACACTCTCAACCAAGTCCTTGGCCTCCTTCAGACCCAGGCCGGTCAATGCCCGGACCACCTTGATAACCGGTACCTTGTTTTCGCCAAATCCGGTCAGTATGACGGTAAATTCGGTCTTTTCCTCAACCGCTGCAGCGGCAGCAGCGGGTCCCGCCGCCGCGACAGCTACCGGAGCAGCCGCAGATACTCCCCATTCCTCTTCGAGTTCACTGATCAGCTCCACCAGTTCCATTACCTGCATCTTGCCCAGGGCTTCTTTGATTTCATTTTTTGAAACAGCCATTTCTCTTACTCCTGAATGTAAATATCTTAAATGTTAATGTGGGAGATTACGCAGCCTGTTGCTGATCACGCCGGGCAGCCAACAGCCGCAGGAGTTTCGTTTCCGGTTCAGAGAGAACTCGGACGAATTTGCCCAACGGCGCGGACAGCAGACCCAGTAACATCGATCTGGCCTGCGACAAGGAGGGTGTGTTTGCCACCTTTTCAATTTCGGCTGCATCAAATAACTTACCTTCAAGGACTACCAGTCTGACGATCAGTTTGTCATTGGTCTTGGCAAAATCCCTGATGACTTTCGCAGCTGAACCGGGTTCATCATTGGAGAATGCCAATAACAAGGGACCAGTAAGGCTGTCCCGTATACATTCGAACCCTGTGCCTTCCAGTGCGCGTCTGGCCAAGGTATTCCTTACAACCTTTAGAAAGATTCCCTGTTGACGTGCTTTTTTACGGAGATCCGTCATCTCACCGACGGTAAGACTTCGGTACTCCGCAGCAATCATCGATGGTGACTTGGCAGCTACTGCAGCGACCTCACTGACTATCGCCTTTTTCTGCTCGATATTAAGTGACACAAAATTTCCCTCCATAACCGTGAAGGCATATCCTGCGACTAACGGATTTAAAATCCGTATCCTTGCGGGAATACCCGTGTTACTTTCACGATGTCCTAACTCAGGAAAAACCTGCTGGGCACATCGTCTGCGCAGGCGAATACGCGATTACATTAGGCGCCATCCACATCGGAGACCAAAACGGTCCCTAGCGGAGACACACCTGCGGTCTTTGACTTCCGGTGGATCCATCCACCGGCCCAAAGTTCAAGTTGCGACAAGACAGGCTCGGCCGCAAAGCCCGGACTGCCGTTCTCTGAAGGAACCTCTGATTAATTCAGAGATTCCGCCCGGCACAGGGAGGTGCCGGCATTTTTCAAACACCCGGGTGTTTGAAAAATGTGAGTAAAGTAAAAACCATGCCTTTTACTTTGCGTGCTCTGAGAAGTCCAGGAGGGACTTATTCAGACTTTCCCTAAATATAAAAACTACTAAATCGACAATGAACTCTGATCTACTGTCAGACCTGGCCCCATGGTTGTGGACAGACTGACTTTCTTCATATATATCCCCTTGGCTGTACTTGGTTTGGCTTTTGTCAGATCTGCTAACAGGGCGTTCAAGTTTTCATTCAGGGAGTCGACATCAAAAGATGCCTTTCCGATCGCACAGTGGATAATACCGTTCTTATCCGCACGGTACTGAACCTGTCCTGCCTTGGCGTTTGTTATCGCCAGCTTTACATCCCTGGTAACCGTACCAACCTTCGGATTGGGCATGAGCCCCCTGGGTCCCAAAACCTTGCCAAGCCTGCTTACAACCGGCATGGCATCCGGTGTGGCGATAAGAACCTGAAAATCCATCATTCCTCCCTGAATCTTCTCTACCAGATCCTCATAGCCGACATAATCGGCCCCGGCGCTACGTGCTTCATCCGCCTGGGCACCCTGGGTGATGACCGCAACCTTGACCTTTTTACCCGTCCCTTTTGGTAATACAGTGGAACCACGCACGACTTGGTCGGATTTCTTCGGATCGACTCCCAGTTTTACTGCCACCTCGACCGACTCATCAAATTTTGCAGAGGCCGTTTCCTTCAGCAATTGCAGTGCTTCACGTATGGGATAGCTCTGTGACCGATTGATTTTTTCACGCATTGCCCGGTAGCGTTTTGACAGTCTGGCCATGACTATACTCCCTCCGTTTCAATGCCCATGCTCCGAGCAGTCCCGGCGATCGTACGCACGGCATTTTCGAGATCCGAAGCGGTGAGATCCGGCTGCTTAACCCTGGCAATTTCTTCCAGTTGCTCCCTCCGCACTTTACCGACCTTGTTGCTGTTGGGAGTACTGCTGCCGCTGGCAATTCCTGCAGCCTTTTTCAGGAGATGGGAAGCGGGTGTTGTCTTGGTGACAAAGCTGAAACTCCTGTCACCATAAACCGTGATAACAACCGGAACCGGCAAGCCCTGTTCCATAGACTGGGTTTGGGCATTGAATGCCTTGCAGAATTCCATGATGTTAAGACCATGTTGTCCGAGAGCCGGCCCGACAGGCGGACTGGGATTTGCCTGTCCTGCCGCCACTTGCAGCTTGATGTAGGTAACTATCTTTTTTGCCACTCTATACTCCTCCGGGTTCAAACGCCATGCAAGGATAAGGCTCCCCTGTTGATTGCATCTTACACTCCCAGCCTGTAGAGGAAACTACGCGACGTACCGGCTGGTTGTATATGTCCGCCTACTCTTTTTCGACCTGCCCAAATTCCAGTTCTACCGGAGTGGAGCGTCCAAAAATGAGCACTGAGACCCGCAGTCGGCTCTTCTCATAATTGACCTCTTCCACTACTCCGTTAAAGTCTGAGAATGGTCCATCGGTAACCCGTACAACCTCTCCCGGTTCAAACAGGACCTTCGGTTTAGGTTGGTCAACCCCTTCCTCCACTCTCAGCAATATAGTATTCGCCTCGGCATCAGAAATCGGTGCGGGCTTATGCGCGGTGCCACCTATAAAGCCGAGAACGCGTGGCGATTCCTTGACCAGATGCCAGGTATCATCATCCATTTCCATATGGACCAGGACATATCCTGGAAAAAACTTCCTGTCACTCTTCCGTTTTTTTCCATCCCGCATTTCCACGACTTCCTCTGTCGGGACGAGGATCTCTCCGAACTTGTCAGCCAACCCACTCTGCTGAATCCGCTCTTTGAGCGAGCGCATCACCTGCTGCTCGAAACCCGAGTATGCATGAATGACATACCATTTTTTTGCCATAACCAAAATTCACTATCCAATAAGCAGGCCGACCAACCATCCCAGGAACATATCCAGCAACCATAGAATGAAGGAAACAATGACAACGACGACTATAACTAACAATGTGGTCTGGGTAGTTTCCTGCCTGGTCGGCCAAACCACTTTCCGTACCTCGACCTGTGCATCCTGGAAGAATCCAAGGATGTAGCGTCCCTTCTCGGTCCGTAGCGCTACCGCCGCTGCAATACCTGCGGCAGCAAGCAACCAAAGTACACGATATAACAGTGACTGATCGGCAAATATGTAAAATGCTGCAAGAGCCGTAACTGCGATCATTAAGGCAATGACCAGCTTTACAGTGTCCAGTACTCCTCCAGCCACTTCTGTTTTCGAATTCATTATAATCAATTATCGGTTTCCGCCCGGTCCCTATATTCGGGTGCTTCGAGCGCTTGTATCTTATATATCTGGCAGGCCAGGAGGGAATCGAACCCCCAACCTGCGGTTTTGGAGACCGCCGCTCTGCCAATTGAGCTACTGGCCTAAGTTGTCAATCGTTTGTTGTCAATAGTCATTTAATTCAGATGCATAGCGCACCTTCAGAGTAATCATTATCCTGCGACAGTTGTATTTCCAATAAAATAGGGACTTTTCAACAGATGCACTGTCAGTGGTTACAACTTAAACACCAAGCACAAATAACCATTGACCAGTAACAGTTGATGGTCTACTCAATAATTTTCGCGACGACGCCGGCGCCTACGGTTCTGCCACCCTCACGGATCGCAAACCGCAAACCTTCCTCCATCG
>MGYR01000039.1:0-7537 GCA_001801825.1 Gammaproteobacteria bacterium RIFCSPLOWO2_02_FULL_56_15
TGACGCTGCAAGAGATTTGGGGACTGGTGTTGCCGCCAGCGACCTTGCTGGACCTGAAAAAGCTGGCCAGCCGGCCCCAAGATCAGTTCCGTATTGCGGACGAGGCATGGGCTCGTGTCATTTACGACTTTGCCCTGGGCTACCGGTTGCGGGTGATCGGCCGGGATCACCTGCTGCGCGCCCTGACTCCTCTGTATTTGGGGTGGTGCGCTTCCTTCATTCTGGAAATGGAAAACGCCGGGGAGCGAGAAGTGGAGGCGCGGCTGGAGAAACTGTGTCTGGCCTACGAAGCGCAAAAGCCCTATTTCATCTCTCGATGGAGATGGCCCGACCGGTTCAATCCGTAGCCGGTTCGGGGTCGGTCGCGGACCGAGAAGGAGGAATCATGTGGGAGCAAGCCCGAGAAATCCTGGACCAATCGATGGCGCGGGTGGTGCTGGGGATCGCAACTTTCCTGCCCGCCCTGCTGGCCTTCATCCTGATCCTGGTGCTGTCCGCATTCTTGGCGTGGCTCCTAAGCGAGTTGCTGCGGCGTTCCCTCAACAAATTGGATTTCGATCAGTGCTTGGTCCGATGGAGCCTTTCCGAGCCGGCCGAATGGTCCCCATCGCGAAGCCCGACGCTGCTGGTGGCCGGACTCGCGTACTGGACCGTCATCCTGTCGGGTTTGCTGATCGGCCTCAGCGCCCTGAACACGCCCTTCGCTTCGCAGTTCACCATGGGACTGCTGGCCATCCTGTACCGCCTGCTAATCGCCCTCCTCATCCTGGCGGTGGGGGTGGTGATTGCCAGGTTCCTGGCCCGCAGCGTTCTGATTACCGCCGTGAACATGCAGCTTCAAACGGCGCGCCTGCTCAGCCTGGGCGTGAAGTGGCTGGTGATCGTTTTGGTGGGAGCGATGACTCTACAACATTTGGGTATCGGAGGCGGAATAGTACCCCTGGCGTTCGGCATTCTCTTTGGAGGAATCGTTCTGGCGCTCGCTCTGGCGGTCGGGTTGGGCTCCAAGGATCTGGTCAGCCGTTCCTGGGAAAGGCAGCAGGCCAGAAAGAGCGAGGACCAGACCGAGGAGCAACTCCACCACCTGTAGCCGGGCTTCCTAGTTCCTTACGTGACCGACAAGATGCCGGACAGTGGAATGCGCACCCAGCTGGGTCGATTGTTGAGTTCGTAGCGCAACTCGTACAGCGCCTTGTCCAGAATGAAAGCTTCCAGCAGTCGCTGGAGCGAAGATTTTTCCGACGGCAGAAAATTCGCCTCGCCCGCGGTGGCGAGATAGGCCCGCAGAAACGCCGCCGCTGTCCAACGCTCCCAAAGGATGGCCCAGTCCCGCAACCGATCCAGGTCATCCGGCCGGCGCGCCGTATAGGCCAGAACCGCTCCAAAGGCGGCATAACTGAAAGAGCGCAGCATGCCGGCCACATCCTTTAAGGCCGGGTACTTGGAGCGCCTTTCTGCGAGAGACCGCGCGGGTTCCCCCTCGAAGTCCAAGATAACGTAGTCATTCTTTACGCACAGCACTTGCCCCAAATGGTAATCGCCGTGAATCCGGATCTTCACCGCCCCTACCTCCGTGGTCTCCAGATCGCGGAAGCGGTCCAGGATGCGCCGCCGCTGGCTCAGGACCAGACTGGCTTCGTCAATAATCTCATCCGGCAAGCGCACCAAATTTCCCTTCAGTTCCTCGAAAACCCGGCTCGCATGCTCCCGCAATTCGGTGGCCAGGCGCGCCATATCGTCTGATGTTAGCGGTTCGGGCGCGAAGGCGGGATCGTCCGAGGCTGCCGCCAGCGCCAAGTGGAGTTCCGCAGTTCGCTTGCCCAGTATGCCGGCCGAGCTTAAATACAAACCGATGGCTTCCGAGGCCGAGGCAGGAGGCTCGGACTCGGCGAGATCCAGAAGGGAGCGGCCATCGCCTAACCACTTCCGCGCCGGTGACCTCTTGCCCACGCACTCTTCATAATAGCGGTGCAACTCCTCCAGAGTCCGCTCCCAGGCCCCACCCTGGTGAGAGACGAGGCCCTGCAGCATGCCCAGAGTCGCCGGGGGATCCCCAGGCCGTTCATACTCGATTGCCCCCGCCAGCTTGGGAATCCGCTCAAAATTCATCTTCTCGGTCAAATGTCGGCCGATCTCCAAATCCGGATTAGGGCCCCATTCCAGCCGCCGGAACAGCTTGAGAATCATTCGGTCTCCGTACAGGATTGAGGTATTGCTTTGCTCGGCCGATCCGCGGATTGCCGCTAGGGGTGCGGCCTCGGGGCCTCGAAGCTCCGAAAACGTGCTCGCCGCGTACGCCCGAATGACGCCCTTCGGGGTCACAAATTCCCGGCCCTGCTGGATGGCCTGGAGCAGGGCGAGCGAGGCGGCCTCGTCCGCCGAAGCGTCGCACAGGACGGCCGGTTCGCCTCCGAAACTCAACTGGCACAAGATGCACTCCGGCTTGGCCTCCCGCAATGCAGCCGCGCCGCTGCCCGCCGCGATGACCACCGGAACGAAATAGGTCTCCTGGCCTCCTTCCACGTAGCTCACTTCAACCAGCAGCAAAGTCGCCGGGTAAGGTTCTCTTGTCAGAAGGGCTCCATCCTGGATTTGAACGGACTGGATAGTTCGGGCCTTGGCTCCAAACCAACGCTGCGATGGCAGGAACTGAGGGAGCACCTCTGTCTCCAGAGTCTTTCGACAATCTCCTGCCAATAAACCCTCCCCGTCATGCTCGACTGATACCCGAACCAATTCTTCTTTATGCTCCTCGATTCCGGAGACTCCGATCGGAGAGGCGCTGGGCTGCAACTCAAACCAATAAAAACCATAGGGACCTAGCGTGAGAGGATAGGGAGTGTGGCCGATGGTGGGGAACTCGGTGTAGCCCAGCATTTCAATCGGAGTCATGCCCGCCAAAGAAGTTAAGTCCAGCTCCACCGGCTGCGCGAAACGAGACAGGTTGGCGACACAGAGAATCTGCTCGGTATCGTCGCGCCGCAAGTAGGCCAGTATCTTACGGTTGGCGGGGTGCAAAAACTGGATCGAGCCTCTTCCAAACGCCTTGAAAAGCTTGCGCAAGGCGATCATGTTTCGCATCCAAGACAACATCGAGGAAGGATCGTTCTGTTGGGCCTCTACGTTGATGGCCTCGTACCCATAGACCGGGTCCAGAATCACTGGGCTGTAGAGCTGGGAGGGGTTGGCACGGGAGAAGCCAGCGTTGCGGTCAGCGCTCCATTGCATGGGCGTTCGCACGCCATTGCGGTCACCCAGGTAAATGTTATCCCCCATACCAATCTCGTCTCCGTAGTAGATGAACGGCGTCCCGGGGAAGGAGAACAGCAGGCTGTTCAGCAACTCCACGCGCCGTCGGTTGTTGTCCACTAGGGGAGCCAGCCGACGCCGGATACCCAGATTCAGCCGCATGCGCGGATCGGAACTGTAGGCCAGATACATGTAGTCCCGTTCCTCATCGGTCACCATTTCCAGCGTCAGCTCGTCGTGATTGCGCAGGAACAAACCCCATTGGCTGACATCCGGGATTGCCGGTGTCTGGCCCATGATTTCTGTAATCGGGTGCCGGTCTTCCAGGCGGAGCGCCATAAAAATTCTGGGCATCAAAGGGAAGTGAAACGCCATATGGCATTCATCGCCGTCGCCAAAGTATTCTCGCACATCGCTGGGCCACTGGTTCGCCTCCGCCAGCAGCATGCGGTTCTCATAGTGCGCATCTACTACGGTGCGGACTTGCCGAATGATGGCGTGGGATTCGGAGAGATTCTCGCAGTTGGTCCCCTCGCGCTCGACCAGATACGGAATCGCATCCAGCCGCAGGGCATCCACTCCCATATCCAGCCAGAACCGCATCACCTGGAACACTTCGTCCAGCACCAGCGGGTTGTCGAAGTTCAGGTCCGGCTGGTGCGAAAAAAAACGGTGCCAGTAGTAGGCATTGGCCTCTACGTCCCAGGTCCAGTTGGACTTCTCGGTATCGGTGAAAATGATGCGGGCTTCCCGGTATTTTTGATTGCTCTCGCTCCAGACGTAGAACTCCCGTTCCGGCGAACCGGGAGGAGCCTTCCGCGCCCTTTGAAACCACGCATGCTGGTCCGAAGTGTGGTTGATGACGAGCTCGATCAGTACCTGGATGTTGCGTTCGTGCGCTGCTTTCAGAAACGTCTGAAAATCTTCCAGGGTTCCGTAGCTGGGATGCACGTTGGTGTAATCGGAAATGTCGTACCCGTCGTCCCGCAAGGGCGAGGGGAAAAACGGAAGCAGCCACAGACAAGTGATGCCTAGGCCTTGTAAGTAGTCGAGCTTCTGCATCAGGCCTGCGAAGTCTCCGATGCCGTCATTATTAGCGTCATAAAATGCTTTTACGTGGGTCTCGTAAATGACGGCGTCCTTGTACCAGAGTGGATCTTCCGCGCCTCCCCTGAGTTTCATCCGTGGCTCCCCTTATTCAAGTTCCCTGCCTCACCCTCCCCACAGCAGCCCCACCGGGCAAAGGCGCAAGGTCTGCCCCATCGAAATCATCGGCCCTGCTGCACGAAGGCCCCTCCATGACGACCTCTATTTTGTACGCTTGCGGAGCCCAAACCGGAAACCGGGTCTCCTCATCTACGGGCCAAGCTCCCAAGGAAGGCTGCCATTCCATACTTCGCACTTTCTTCTGCTAAGACTCGGGCTGGAACACCAAGGCCGCCAGCGGCGGCAATGTCAGATTTAGCGAATAGGGACGTCCATGCATCGGTGCTGGTGCCGCTTCCGTCCCGCCGGCATTTCCCTGCCCGCCGCCTCCGTAGGGTAAAGCGTCGCTGTTCAATCGTTCCTTCCAGAAACCTCCCCGCGGGACGCCGATCTCGTAGTTATGGCGGGGAACCGGGGTAAAGTTGAATACAAACACCGCTACATCGTCCGGGTTTTTGCCCCGCCTCAAGAAACTCACCACGCTTCTCTGGCTGTCGGTGCAATCAATCCATTCAAAACCCACCGCATCAAAATCCACCTCATACAGGGCGGACGTGCCCCGATAAACGGTGTTCAGGTCGCGCACCCAGCGCTGCAAGCCGCGATGCGGAGGATCGCCCACGAGGTGCCAGTCCAGGCTGCTGTCATGATTCCATTCCCGCCACTGCCCGAACTCGCTCCCCATAAACAGCAGTTTCTTGCCGGGATGCCCCATCATGAAGCCGTACAGCAGGCGAAGGTTCGCGAATTTCTGCCAATCGTCGCCAGGCATCTTTCCGATCATCGAGCCTTTTCCGTGGACCATTTCGTCATGGGAAAACGGCAGGATGAAGTTCTCGGTGAAGGCGTACAGAAGGCTGAACGTGAGACGGTGTTGATGGTAACAGCGGTGGATGGGGTCGAGCGACATATAGTCCAGCATGTCGTGCATCCATCCCATGTTCCACTTGAATCCAAAGCCGAGGCCGCCCAAGTAGGTCGGGCGGGAGACCATCGGCCAGGCTGTGGATTCTTCGGCAATTATCATCACGCCGGGGAACTCGCTATAGACCTGCTCGTTGAATTGGCGCAGGAACTCAACCGCTTCCAGATTTTCCCTGCCGCCGTGGCGGTTGGGAATCCATTCGCCATCCTGTCGGCCATAATCCAGGTAGAGCATGGAAGCCACCGCATCCACCCGCAGACCATCCACGTGATACGTTTCCAGCCAAAACAGCCCGCTGTTGATGAGAAAGTTCCGAACCTCCCAGCGCCCGAAGTTACAGACCAGCGTTCCCCAATCCGGTTGCTGGCCTTGCCGGGGGTCGGCGTGTTCGTACAGGTACGTGCCGTCGAAATAGCCGATGCCGTGTTCGTCGCTGGGAAAATGGGCGGGAACCCAGTCCAGGATCACTCCAATCCCGCGCTGGTGCAGCCGATCCACCAAGTACATAAAGTCTTGGGGAGTGCCGAAACGACTGGTGGGGGCGAAGTAGCCAACCGTCTGGTAGCCCCACGATCCATCAAAAGGGTGCTCGGTAATGGGCATAAACTCAACATGCGTGAAGCCCATCTGACTCACGTATTCGGCCAGCGAATCGGCCAGTTCCCGGTAGCTCAGCCAGCGGTTCCCCTCCTCCGGCACTCGTCTCCACGACCCCAAATGCACCTCGTAGATGGAAACCGGCGCATCGAGCGCGTTAGCTCGGTCCCGCTCCGCCATCCACGCAGTATCTTGCCAGTCATATCCGGTCAAATCCCAAACCTTAGAGGCCGTCTGGGGGCGAATCTCGGCGGCAAACCCATAGGGATCAGCCTTGTCGGCGCGATGGTCGTTGTGTTTGGAGATGACGCGGTATTTATACAACGCTCCGGGACTCACGCCCGGCACAAAACACTCCCAGATGCCCGCTTCCGGGCGAATCTGCATCGGGTGGGTCTCCGGATCCCAACCGTCAAAATCTCCCATCACGGAAACACGGCGGGCATTGGGAGCCCAGACCGCGAAGTAAACGCCGGAAACACCATCCACTTCGCAGAGACGTGCCCCGAGCTTCTCGTAGCTGCGGAAGTGTTTGCCTTCCGCCATCAAGTGCAAATCGTAGTCGGTCAAGAACGGTGCGCTCACTCGGAACCTCCGCCAAGATGGATCGTGAAGGGGGACGGTTCATGACTTCGCTCTGGGATTTCTGAGGCGGAACACGGCCACGGAGCGTCCCCGCAAGCGGTAGGTGTGATCCCGGAGAAGGTGGCGTCGCCCCCAGTGGGGTTCCAGTTCTGCCGTGTTCAGTAACCTTTCCCACCGTTCCTTGGGCTTGGGCGAAGGCGGCAGCACGAAGGGGATCGCGCCATGATGGGCATTGAACATCAGGAACAAGGTGTCCCCGATCACGCGCTCGCCTTCGTCGTCCACCTCCTCCATTTCCTCCCCGCTGAGGCGGACACCCAGGGAGCGGACGAAATGCGCATTCCAGGCGTCGTCATCCATTTCCTTGCCGCTCGGGTCGAACCAGACAATGTCCTTGACGCCGACGCCGCGAATGCTGCGGCCCTGGAAAAACTTCCGCCGTTGCAGTACGGATTGCTCTCTCCAGAGACGGATCATATACCGGGTGAACTCCAGAAAATCCTTTTGCGCCGGGCTCAGACCCCAGTGAAACCAACTGAGATCGTTATCCTGGCAGTAGGTATTGTTGTTGCCCAACTGCGTCCGGCCGATCTCGTCCCCGCCGCTGATCATAGGGACTCCCTGGGAAAGCAACAGCGTGGCCAGGAAATTCCGTTTCTGCCTTTCCCGGAGATCCAGAATCGCCGGATCATCAGTTGGCCCCTCCGCCCCGCAATTCCAACTCAAATTATGATTCTCCCCATCGCGGTTGTCATCCCCGTTGGCCTCGTTGTGTTTTTCGTTGTAGCTGACCAGGTCGTGGAGGGTAAAGCCGTCGTGCGCAGTGACGAAATTAATGCTGGCGTACGGGCGGCGTCCGCTCTGCCCATAGAGGTCGCTGCTGCCGGAAAGCCGCGTGGCGAGTTCGGAAACCACGCCCCCTTCCCCTTTCCAAAACCGGCGGATCGTATCGCGATACTTCCCATTCCACTCGGT
>MGYR01000039.1:7582-7906 GCA_001801825.1 Gammaproteobacteria bacterium RIFCSPLOWO2_02_FULL_56_15
GTCCCAGGGCTCGGCAATCAGCTTCACCTGCGAGAGCACCGGGTCCTGGTGAATGATGTCGAGAAACGCGCTTAATTTGTCCACCTCGTGCAACTCGCGCGCCAGCGTGCTGGCCAGGTCAAACCGGAACCCGTCCACGCGCATCTCCAGAACCCAGTACCGCAGGCTGTCCATGACCAACTGCAAGACGCGCGGATGGACCATGTTGAGCGTATTGCCGCAGCCGGTATAGTCCATGTAATAGCGCGGGTTGCCCTTGGCCAGCCGGTAGTAAGCGGCATTGTCAAGGCCCCGCAACGAAAGGGTGGGACCCAGATGGCTGCC
>MGYR01000039.1:7981-8536 GCA_001801825.1 Gammaproteobacteria bacterium RIFCSPLOWO2_02_FULL_56_15
CACCCCCAGGTCTTTCAAGTAGTGCAGTGCGGCATCCGAAGTGAGGCCGGCATAGGTTCCACGCAACTTTTCAGGAACGCTCGGGTGAAGCTGGGTGAAGCCCTTGACGTGAACTTCGTAGATGACGGTCTTGTGCCAGGGGGTCTGCGGAGGACGATCGTCCCCCCAGGTAAAAGCCGTGTCAATCACGGCGGCCAGCGGAGCGGAGGCCGCATTGTCCCGCTCATCCATCGCCAGGTCTTCCTGCGGATTGCCGATCCGGTAACCGTACATCTCCTCGCACCAATGAATTGTGCGACCGATCGCCTTGGCGTAGGGGTCCAACACAACTTTATGGGGATTAAAACGGTGCCCCTGCTCCGGATGGTAGGGTCCCCGCACCCGATAGCCATAAAGCTGGCCAGGCAAAACCCCTGGCAGATAGCCATGCCAGACCAAGTCCGTTTGCTCCGGAAGCGGGATGCGCGCCGATTCCCGTGGGGCGCTGGGAGATTCGAACAAGCATAGCTCGACCTGGGTGGCGTGCTCGGAGTAAATCGAAAAGTTCACGCCTGC
>MGYR01000039.1:8749-9380 GCA_001801825.1 Gammaproteobacteria bacterium RIFCSPLOWO2_02_FULL_56_15
GGTTGAGTTCGATGTAATTTCTGGGCCCTTGCCAGAGGTAGCGACCGCTTCCCAGCAGGTCGTGGACCTGAAAAGGCCGGTCCGGATCTAATCCGAGCGCCGCCAGATCCAGTTGGACCCACCCTGACTGGGTGTAGTTGAAATCCAGGCTCACCACCACCAGGATCACGTTGGACAGATCGTCGGTGCTCTTGGAGTAGCACAGCAGCATGTCGTTGTCCACGGAATGAAAGCGCAAGCCCCAGTCGCTTTGAAGAGCTGGATTGTCGCGTCGCGCCCGGTTCAACCGCCCGATCAACTCTTTCAAGCTCCCGGCAGCGTTCAGGTCGCGGTGCTTGATTTCGTATTTCTCGGAGTTCAGGTATTCCTCGCTGCCCGGTTCCCGGGGCTGGTTTTCGCAAAGCTCGAAAGCCGGGCCGAAGATGCCGTAATTAGCCCCCAAAGTTCCCGCCAGCGCCAGCCGCGTGATGAACGCCGGGCGGCCTCCGTACTGCAAATACTCCGGCAGAATGTCGGGAGTATTCGGCCACAGGTTCGGACGGAAGAATTCCCGAGCGTCGGATTGGGTCAGTTCCGTGAAGTACTCCGTCAGCTCCGCCTTGGTGGTGCGCCACGTAAAGTAGGTGTAGGA
>MGYR01000040.1 GCA_001801825.1 Gammaproteobacteria bacterium RIFCSPLOWO2_02_FULL_56_15
GCTATGAATTAACGATCCTCAAGCGCAATATCGAGGATGAGAGCGACAACACCACCCGCTTCATGGTGATCGGGTGTCAGGACACCCAGCCCAGTGGACGGGACAAGACCTCCCTGATTTTCACGACGCCGAATAAACCCGGAGCGCTCTACAAGATGCTCGTGTGTTTCGCCGATCATGATGTCAGCCTGACGCGGATTGAATCCAGACCCTCCCGCAGAGGCAACTGGGATTATATTTTCTTCGTGGATGTGGAGGGACATATCCTGGATCCACAAGTGGCAGCGGCGGTAAGCCAGCTGGAAAAGACGGCGGTGATGGTCAAGGTGCTGGGCTCGTACCCGCGAGCGGTACTATAGGCCCATGAATATTCACCCTAAGGACGGAAAATGACCTGTGATTTGCTTGGCCTGGCCACCCCGGGTGTTGCGGGCATCCTGCCCTATCAACCGGGCAAACCCATCGAAGAACTGGAACGGGAGCTGGGGCTCAGCAACATTATCAAACTCGCCTCCAATGAAAACGCCTTCGGGCAGAGTCCCGCGGTATTGCAGGGGCTGGCTCGTTTCAAGGACCTGCTGCGTTATCCCGATGGCAACGGGTTTCTATTGAAACAGGCCCTGGCAGGATTCCATCATATCGATCCGCGTCAGATAACACTGGGCAACGGTTCCAACGATATCCTGGACCTGGTGGTCCGTGTTTTTGTCACCGACCGGGATGAGACCTTGTATGCCCGGCATGCCTTTGCCATTTATCCCATCGTGACCCAGGCGGTCGGCGCTCGCGCAGTCGAAGTACCGGCCCGTAACTGGGGTCATGACCTGGACGCCATGGCGGCGGCCATCACCGACCGGACCCGTGTGATATTCATCGCCAATCCCAATAATCCCACCGGGACCTGGCTTCGCGGAGACGAACTGGACGCGTTCATGCAACGCGTGCCGGAGAATGTCATTGTCCTGATGGATCAGGCCTACTTCGAATATGTTCTTGAAGCTGGATATCCCGACTGCATCACCTGGGTCAGACGTTATCCCAATCTGATCGCGACCCGGACCTTTTCCAAGGTCTATGGTCTCGCCGCTCTCAGGGTCGGATATTCAGTTTCGCATCCCGATGTGGCGGACCTGTTGAACCGGGTGCGGCAACCCTTCAATGTCAACAGCGTTGCATTGCAACTGGCGGAGATCGCGCTGGGAGACCAGGCGCATATTAAAAAGTGTATTGAATGCAACAGGACCGGACTGCGACAGCTTGCGGAAGGGCTGGACGGCATGGGAATACATTTCATTCCCTCGGTCGCGAATTTTCTCTGTCTCGACCTCCAGCAACCCGCTGCAGAGTTTTACCAGAGTCTGCTGCGGGAGGGCGTGATCGTTCGCCCCATTGCTGGTTATGGTATGCCTGATCATCTTCGGGTTACCGTCGGTTTGCCCGAGGAAAACAGGTATTTTCTGGAAGCGCTCGCAAAAGTATTGTCCAGGTGAAAGATTCGGGATCCATGCTGGCGGACAGGTTGGCGATAATCGGCGTCGGGATGATCGGGGGATCCCTGGCCCGCGCCTTGAAGAACGCAGGCGCCTGCGGGCGGGTTACCGGTATCGGGCGGAGCCGGGAAAACCTCCAACGGGCGCTGGATCTCGGTGTCATCGATGAAAGCTCGGTCGATGTCGCCGCGGCCGTTGCGGATGCTGACTTGATCGTCCTGGCCAGTCCCCTGGCGACGACGGAACCGCTGCTCAAAGCAATGCGGGATTCGATCAGGGAGGGTACGATTCTCACCGATGTCGGTAGCGCCAAGGGCTGCGTCGTTGATGCGGCGCGCCGGGTGCTGAAAAAAGAACAGTTGCGGAATCTGGTTCCCGGACATCCGATTGCCGGCAAGGAAAAAAGCGGCGTGGAACACGCGAGCCCGGATCTGTTTGTCGACCACCTGGTGATCATCACGCCCTTGCCGGAAACGGATCCCGAAGCACTGCAACGGGTCAGAAGGATGTGGGAACTGACCGGCGCCAGACTGGTGGAAATGGATATTCAAACCCACGATTCGCTACTGGCGGCGACCAGCCACCTGCCGCATATGCTGGCCTACGCCCTGGTCGATTGCCTGGCCAATATGCAGGAGTCCGAGGAGATTTTCAGATATGCGGCCGGGGGTTTTGCGGATTTCACGCGGATTGCCTCCAGCAACCCGGAGATGTGGCATGATATTTGTCTCTGCAACCGTGACAACCTCATCGTCATGCTGGACCGCTTCAGGGACCATCTGGACGAGCTCAGGACGGCTATCACCCGGAATGACAGCCGCCTGTTGCTGGAAATATTTACCCGGGCCAAGCAGGCCCGGGATGATTTCATCAGGCATTACCCAGGTCGAAACAACGACCCGGAGTAGGCTGGTTCGAATCATACCAGGTGCTCCATGTCGAATGCTGTCCCAGTAATTACGGTTGATGGCCCGAGCGGTACAGGCAAGGGTACGCTGTGCGGTTTCCTGACTGATTGGCTTGGCTGGCATCTGCTGGACAGCGGCGCGATCTACCGGGTACTGGCCCAGGCCGCTCTGGATTCGGGTATCCCGCTGGAGGATGGAAGGTCGCTGTCAGTGCTTGCAGCCCGTCTCGATCTGAATTTCAAACAGGAGCCAGGAGGCATTCGGGTTATGCTGGATGGCGCGGATGTGACGGATGCCATCCGCACCGAAACCGCGGGGGCTGCGGCTTCCCGGGTCGCCGCACTGGAGCCGGTCCGCACTGCTTTATTGGCCATGCAAAGGGACTTTTGCCGCCCGCCCGGCTTGATTGCGGACGGCAGGGACATGGGGACAATAGTCTTTCCCGAAGCCCGGTTGAAACTGTTTTTGACAGCCAGTCCCGAGGAACGTGCTAAGAGGCGGTATAAGCAGTTGAAGCAGAAAGGAATTAGTGTTAACCTCCACGACCTTTCGACGGAAATAAAGCAACGGGATGCTAGGGATACAGGCCGCGAGATTTCACCATTGAGGCCCGCACCCGGCGCCATCGTCATCGATACGACTGATCTTGATGCCGGTGAAGTCTGTAACCGCGTTGTGGCGCTGGTTCAAAGCACCTATCACAAGATTCCGTTGAAGAACAGACAATAGACAATACTTTACATAACCATGTCCGGTTACCTTCAGGTATTCCGGGCTTTTGCTGGGTAAATTGATACATGAGTGAAAGTTTCGCCGAGTTATTTGAACAGAGCTACCTGGAATCCAAGATGCGGCCGGGTTCCATCATTTCCGCTACCGTTGTTGAAGTCAGCCAGGATGCTGTAATCGTTAACTGTGGCCTTAAATCGGAGGGCGTAATCCCGATTGAGCAGTTCTACAACGAGAGAGGTGAACTGGAGGTATCCGTGGGTGACGCGGTGGACGTCGCACTGGATGCCGTGGAAGATGGCTTTGGGGAAACCCGCCTGTCGAGGGAAAAGGCGAAACGCCTGATGGCATGGACGAACCTCGAGAAGGCTCACTTGGAAAATGCCACGATAATCGGGGTGATTACCGAACGGGTCAAGGGTGGTTTTACCGTGGATGTGGATAATATTCGCGCCTTCCTGCCCGGATCGCTCGTGGATGTCCGTCCAGTAAAAGACACCAGTTACCTGGAAGGCAAACCGATTGAATTCAAGGTGATCAAGATCGACCAACGTCGCAGTAATGTTGTGGTATCTCGCCGCGCGGTGGTCGAAAGCGAGAATTCGGCGGAGCGGGACGCCCTGCTGGAAAATCTCAAGGAAGGCATGATTGTGAAGGGCATAGTCAAGAATCTCACGGATTACGGCGCCTTCCTAGACCTGGGTGGTATCGATGGATTGCTGCATATCACCGATATGGCCTGGAAACGGGTTAAAGACCCGGCCGAGATCGTCTCTATCGGTGATGAGATAGACGTCAAGATCCTGAAATTCGACCGTGAACGCAACCGTGTATCGCTGGGGCTGAAGCAAATGGGCGATGATCCCTGGGCCAATCTGCCCGTGCGCTATCCGGAGGGCGCCAGGCTCCATGGCAAGATCACCAATATCGCGGATTACGGTTGTTTCGTTGAACTGGAGGAGGGTGTTGAGGGATTGGTGCATGTCTCCGAGATGGATTGGACCAATAAGAACGTACATCCGTCGAAGCTGGTGCATGTAGGCCAGGACGTGGACGTGGTCATCCTCGATATCGATCAGGAACGACGCCGGATTTCCCTGGGTATGAAACAGTGCCAGCCCAACCCATGGGATCAGTTCGCCGCCGTACACAACAAAGGTGACCGGGTCACCGGAGTCATCAAATCCATTACAGATTTTGGCATATTCATCGGACTTGATGGCGGGATCGATGGATTGGTGCATCTCTCGGATGTTTCCTGGTCCGATGAAACCGAGGAAGCGATACGCAAATTCAGAAAGGGAGAGGAAGTGGAAACGGTAGTGCTGGCCGTAGATGCTGAGAGGGAGCGAATCTCTCTGGGCATTAAACAGATGGAGAAAGATCCCTTCTCGAATTATGTGGCGGAATATCCCAAAGGAAGTATTGTCAAGGCGAAGGTGCTTGAGATCGAGGCCAAGTTTGTGACTGTCCAGCTTGCCGATGGGATTGACGGCCAGTTGAAGGCATCAGAACTCTCAAATGACAGGAAGGTCGATGATGCCCGTATGGTGGTGAAACAGGGCGAGGAACTGGAGGTCAAGATTACCGCGATTGATCGGAAGAAACGCACCATCAGCGTATCGGTAAAGGCCAAGGAATCCGATGAGGAGACGGCTGCAGTAAGGGAATATGCCCCAAATACCTCAAGCGGTGCAAAACTCGGCGATATTCTAAAAGAGCACTTGGAGAGTAATCAGGGATAATTGCTATAGCTTTTTAAGCGGAAAAACAGGCTGTATTTGAGACGATCGCAACATTTACAATAGAATCGTACAATATCGACGTATCAGGTTGTCATTAATTTTAACAAGATAGAAACATAAAGATGACCAAATCCGAACTGATAGATATCCTGTCCAGGCGTCAGGGGCAATTGGCATATAAAGATGTTGAGCTGGCAGTAAAGGCGATCCTGGAGCATATGGCGCAAACCCTCTCGAATGGAGAACGCATCGAAATCCGGGGTTTCGGCAGCTTTTCCCTGCATTACCGTCCCCCCAGGGTTGGACGTAACCCCAAATCCGGTGATCCGGTGTCCCTACCCGCGAAATATGTCCCCCACTTCAAACCAGGCAAGCAACTACGGGAACGAGTGGATTCCATTCCCCCCGGTTTACCGGCGAGCAAGTGGACCGGCACAGATAACCAGTCCTGATCCTGCCGCGGCATGGATCCGGTTACTACCCCGGGCCCCGAGGCAGTGCCCGTAATCGCCCCGCAGCAGGAAAATCGTGTTGAGGTAGTAACTTATGTCCCTGTGGATCAAGATTATCGTTGTGGTTGCATGCATGGCCTTGGGTCTTGCGTTCCACCTTCGCAATGACCGGATGGTTACGCTTGACTACCTGCTCGGCAGCAAGGAATTTTATCTTTCCATATGGCTGCTGGCAGCACTTGTTGCCGGCGTGATACTTGGTTTTCTTGGCAGCCTGCCTGTCATTCTCAGGCTGAAAAGGCATAATTTCAGGTTATCGAGGCAGACCAGACTTAGCGAAACCGAGATCAACAATCTTCGTCCCGTTCCGGAGAAAGATTCCTGAAAATGGATTTATTCTGGGGCACTACACTAATCCTGATGCTGCCTGCGGCAGCCATGTCCGGCTGGTTAGCCTCCCAAAAAAGTCTGCGAGCTAAACTGCGCGAATCACAAAACAGGATCCCACCCGAGTATCTGGCAGGTCTTAATTTTGTACTCAATGAGGAGCAGGACAAGGCGATAGACCTGTTTATCAAGTTGCTTGAGGTCGACAGTCAGACAGTGGAAACACACCTGGCGCTCGGTAATCTGTTTCGGAGGCGTGGGGAGGTGGACCGTGCCATACGCATCCACCAGAACCTGATCGCAAGACCCCAATTGAGTGCGGAACACCGTGCACTTGCCCTGCTGGAGCTTGGCACGGACTACATGCGTTCCGGCTTGTTGGACCGGGCGGAGGGGCTGTTCTGCGAGCTGGTGGATAACAGTGCCTATTCCGAGCAGGCATTGCGGGCATTGCTGGATATCTATCAGCAAGAAAAAGACTGGCAAAATGCCATTGGGATTGCGTGTCGGCTGGAATCGGTTTCCGGCGATCGGCTCGGATCGGAGACTGCGCAGTTCTATTGCGAACTGGCCAGTGAAGCAATCAAGCATAACGATTTTCATACTGCAAGGCAGCACCTCCACAACGCCCTGGATATGGATAAAAACTGCGCACGCGCCAGCCTGATCGAGGCAGGGATCTGCAAGATCGAATCCCAACCTGCCGCTGCCATCGATGCCTACAGAAAGGTCGGGAAACAGGATCCGGATTATCTTCCGGAGGTGACGGGGCCGCTGTTCGAATGCTACCGTGAGATTGGAAAACTGGACGAATATCGTGATTATCTGCATGAAGTTGTGGCAACCATCGGTGGCATAACACCCTTGCTTTGTCTTACCGATCTAACAGAAGAGCTGGAAGGCAGGGATGCGGCAGCCCATTACCTGGCATCCGAACTTGACCGGAGGCCTGCAGTCAGAGGTGTCCACAGGCTGGTGGAATATGCCTTGGCAAGTGCGGAAGGCGATATGCAACGCAGTCTTTATACCATCAGACAGATGACCGAGCGGCTGATACAGGGAAAATCGGTTTATAAGTGCAAGCAATGCGGGTTTGCCGCCAAGAATCTCCACTGGCAATGTCCAGGTTGTAAATGCTGGAACACCATCAAACCTGTGTTCGGAGTGGAAGGTGAATAAATCACGCATCATCGTCTCGCTGGATTTTTCTGATCCGGACCTGGCATACCGACATCTGCAGCGCCTGCATCCGGATCACTGCCGGGTGAAGGTGGGTAAGGAACTGTTCACCAGCAGCGGTCCTGCCTTTATCAGGAAGCTCATCAAGGATGGATATGATGTTTTTCTGGATCTTAAATTCCACGATATCCCCAATACCGTCGCCAAGGCGTGCCAGGCAGCCGCCGCCCTGGGGGTATGGATGCTGAACGTACATGTAGCCGGTGGCCGGGAAATGCTCCGCTACGCCAGGGATGCCATAGACAAGGCGCCGCACCGACCCTTGCTGATCGGAGTCACCGTTCTGACCAGTATGTCATCACAGGACCTTAAGGAGACCGGCATCCAATCCGGGACGGAAAAGCAGGTCCTGCGACTGACCCGGCTCTGCCGGGAAGCGGGTCTGGACGGCGTGGTATGTTCCGCGCAGGAAGTCAGCGTCGTCCGGAGGGAATTCGGGAAGGATTTCTGCCTCGTGACACCGGGTATCCGGCCCGCCGGTTCCGCAGCGGATGATCAGAAACGCACCATGACGCCGGCGGAGGCGATTGCCGCCGGTAGTGATTACCTCGTGATCGGAAGACCCATCATCCAGGCGCCGGACCCCCTGCAGGTGCTGCTGGCGATCGAGCGGGAGATCGGCACTGTGCAGGGCAAGCCGGTTCCGGTTCGACCGGCAGGCGGGGTTCGTCAGGATCCCTGATTCAGGCCAAGCGGTGTCCGGCAGTCATAGCAGTCCACTGAGCCCTGAGCTGCCCGCCCGTCCCGGGGAGCGGCGCTACTGGGAGGGCCTGT
>MGYR01000041.1 GCA_001801825.1 Gammaproteobacteria bacterium RIFCSPLOWO2_02_FULL_56_15
CTCGAACCTGGGAATCCGGGGATCAAAACCCCGTGCCTTAGCCAACTTGGCCACGCCCCAATAGTATTCCAATCTTCAAGCCTCAGTCGCCGCCTTGGCCCGGGCTCCCTCGCATTCTAATAACCCGGTTTCCAGCTTGAGCCGGTCTACCAGGGGAGAACGGTTGACACCCCGTGCAACGAATCCTGGCCACTGATCCGGTAATTCAGCCATGATTTTCCTCGTTGGGGCTTCCTCGGAGCAGGTGGCAAACACGCAAACCCCGGTGCCCGTCAGCCTGGAAGGCGCTCTTTTCCCAAGCCAGTCAATCAGTTGCGCCACTTCAGGATAAAGCCTTCTGACTACCGGCTCACAATCATTAACGCCGGCGCCCTCCAGAAAATCGCGTATTGTGATTGCAGGTGTATTACGTGTCAAATCCCCGGCGGCAAAGATCTCCGCAGTAGGGATGCTGATCCGGGGGCGCGCCACGACATACCACAATTCAGGTGGGTCAATCGGCGTGAGTTGTTCCCCCACCCCTTCCGCCCAGGCTGCCCGACCCAGGATGAATACCGGCACGTCGGCGCCGAGCGTGAGCCCCAACTTCGACAGCTCAGGGATGCTCAAACCGGCATTCCAGTAATGGTTGAGCGCCACCAGGGTGGTGGCGGCGTCGGAGCTGCCTCCACCCAGACCGCCCCCGATGGGGAGCCGTTTCTGCAGACGGATATCCGCGCCGCGCCTGATCCCCGTCCACTGCTGTAAGAGGAGCGCCGCACGGTAGATGAGGTCCTCCGCGGCGGGAATATCCACGTGATTACCCGCCAAGGTGATGAGGTTGTCATCGCGCATCTGAAATTCCAGGGTATCCCCGTGATCTAGGAACTGGAAAACGGTTTGCAGCAGATGATATCCGTCTGGTCTGCGGCCGGTGATGTGGAGAAACAGGTTCAGTTTGGCCGGGGCAGGCCAAAACGGAGCTGTGCCGGGGGAGGCCGTAGGATTCATTGTTCGGGAACCCATTCCCGCATGACCAGGCGAACCCGGAGTTTCTTTTTCCTGTTTTCCAGGTTCAGCCGCTGAGGCAGACGGTAGGGACCGGTTTCGAAGTACCTGGAATATTCCATGGACCAACCTTCCTGTACCAGCGTGCTCAGGTTGCCGTGTTCATCCAGGCTCAATTTCCCCGGTTCAGAACCGGGCGCAGGGGCGCCTTTGATCCAGTACTGCAGTCCGTTGATGGGTACGTACCAACCAAGATTTTCCTCCATCAAGATCTCCGCGCTGTCGGCTTGCAGCAGGCGGTTATCAGCAGTGTGCATGACCACCGCATCCGGGCCGCCGATCAGTTCGAAGGCGCCCTGGCCCAGGGGGGCGATGAGATTAATTCGATAGTTGTCTGCTTCCTGTCGCCAGTGCAAGGTCGCACTCCAGGCCTCCCGATCGATCTGAACCGAGATCCGGCCCTGCATTCGCCAACTCTTAAGTTGGGTCAAAGTGGCTTCCTGTGTTTTCCACAAATTAGCTTTGCCCTCCTCTGGAATACGCTGGCGGGAAGCACAGGCGGTGAGCAGGAACAGTAACAGAAACAGCGGCAGGGTATACGGACGGTTCATCGCCATGGCATTGCTAAGGTCAGAGCCGTTGACTATAGCATAATTGCCGGTGGGTCGTACGGATGCAGTCTATGCCCGACCACACCCGCCACGGGGATGGGTTGAACGTTAGGGAAACGATGCGGCGCTTGCGTTTGAATCAGGGATTCAGACGTTCTTTGACATGGTTCAGCAGGTTGCTGTCCGGGTTTGAACGCTTTGCGGTCTCCCACACCTCGTTCGCCTCATCCTGCTTACCCATCACCCATAGGACTTCATAGAGATGGGCAGCGATCTCCGGGTCTCCCCGCAGCTTGAGGGCCTGTTGCAGGTGTTTGAGCGCTTCTTCATGCCGGCCGAGGCGGTACAACACCCAGCCCATGCTGTCGATGATGAAGAAATCCTCGGGGCTCAGGCTCAGCGCCTGCTTGATCAGGTCGTAGGCCTCCTCGTACCTTCGAGTACGATCCGCCAGTGTGTAACCTAGCGCGTTCAGCGCCTGGACATTGTTTGGATCCCGTTCGATGATCTCCCGCAGGTCTTTCTCGAGCAGATCGACGCGCCCAAGCTTTTCAGCGGTCATGGCGCGGGCATAGAGCAGATCCGGGTTGTAGGCGCCGTCGGCCAGTGCAGTATCATAGACGGCCAGGGCTTCCTCGTAGCGGTCTGCTGTGCTCAGGAGATCTGCTTCGGCCTGAATCAGCATGGTTTTTTGTTGTGGTGAGGCAGCCTGGATTGCGCGAAGATCCTCCAGGGCACTGTCGATGGTTCCCTCCCTGGCTTTCAACATAACCAGCCGCACCTGGGCGTCGAAGTAATTTTCATCCCCGGTTACGGTGCTGTACCAGGTGCTGGCGATACTGTATTCCTTACGTTCCTCGGCAATACGACCCAGATAATATTTTGCGTTATAAAAACGATCGCTGTGATCCACCAGTTGCTTGAAGTAGATCTCTGCGTCGTCCAGGCGGTTGGCCTGGAGATACAAAAGCCCGAGTGCATACAGAACATCGATATTGTTGGGCGCGCTGACGGCGAGCATCTCGAACTGGCGGCGGGCCTCTTCGAAGCGCTGCACATCGGTGAGTAAACGGGCATAGGCGAGGCGCAGACTGAAATCATCGGCAGTCCTTTCCGGCAAGTGCTTTTCCAGCCAGCCAAGCGCATCCTCAGCACGGTCGAGGCGTTGTAACAGGGTGACATAACTGATAGCCACGCCTTCATTCTGCGGATCCAGTTTCAGCGCCAACTCCAGCAATTCGAGTGCGCGTCCGGTTTCACCCATACGGGCGGCGATATTGGCAAACGCGAATACCGCCTGTGGATCCTCGGAACGATCCTCAAACAGCCGCTCCATCACCTTCATCACCAGTGGCTTGTCCTGCTCGCGCCCCAACATGCTCGCTATCAGCCACAATTTTCGATTCAAATCTCCCAGGGAATAGTCCAGGATTTGTTGCAGGTGGTCGAGGGTGGCATCAACATCACCACGGCGCAACGCCATTGCGGCCAGAACCTGGTGGGCATCCGGATTATGGGAGTCGAGTTCCACCCATAAGGTGGCGCTTTCGGTGGCTGCCTCCTCATCGCGTGCAAATACTGCTATCTGGGTTGCCCTTTCAACAATCTTGGGGTCCCGGGTTTGCCTGGCCAGTTCCAGGTAGTTTTCGAGCGAGATTTTGAGGTGTCCCCGTTGTCCGGCGATCTCTCCCAGCAGGAGTTTATAAAGAATATCCTCGTTCAGGTCGAGCTTCGGTCGGTCCGGTTCGACGCTGACAATGACGGGTTCCGTTTGCGGCTCCGCCTTATCGGTAGTGGCGGCAGCGGCCTGCCGCTCTTTTTCGGCAACGCTGGTACAGGCGGTGCTGAACAGCAGTGAAAGCAGTATGGAAATCCAGAGGACTGGTGTACTGTGAGCTTTACCCGGTTTACGGGTCAGGTAGTTATCTGTCATGGGTCCTGCAATATTCATGTAGTTACAAATGGACAACCCGGGTGGCTGAATCGTTCCATCGCGACCAGGGTATTCAACCGTATTTTATTACAGAAGTGGCATCCAGGTCGAAATCCCTGCCTACGAAGGTCGTCAAAGGATACTGAAAGACAGGCCTTTATGGCGGTATAATTGGTCGATAGGCAACCCGATTCCGATAGTTTACTAGGTATTGACGACAATGGCATTACTTGCGCTGGGTCTGAACCATGCCACAGCCCCCCTGGATATCCGGGAGAAGGTGGTGTTTGGTGACGAGATTGTCAGTGATGCATTGCACGACCTGAGAAAACATGGTGGGGTCGATGAGGCGGCAATTCTTTCGACCTGTAATCGGACTGAGATCTACTGCAGTCACGACCTGCAGGATCTCAACCGCCTGGTCGACTGGCTGACCGGTTATCATGGGTTCCGCCGCGCAGAATTACAGCCGTTCCTCTACAGTCACCCCGATGCCAGTGCTGTGAAACACATGTTACGGGTGGCCAGCGGGCTGGATTCCATGATCCTGGGGGAGCCCCAGGTACTGGGACAATTGAAGAATGCCTATCATCAGGCGGTGGAATCGGGCAGTATCGGCCAATTGCTGGGCAGGCTCTTCCAGCACTCGTTCATGGTGGCAAAGGAGATCCGCAGCAATACCGCCATCGGCAAACATCCGGTTTCGGTTGCCTTTGCCGCTATCCGTCTGGCACAACAGATTTTCGGAGACCTGTCCGAGCGCACTGCACTGTTAATTGGTGCTGGAGAAACCATTGCACTGGCGGCCAGGCATCTGCATGAAATGAAAGTGGACCGGATGATTATCGCAAACCGGACCTTGGAGCGATCCCAGCGGCTGGCGGAAGGGATGAATGCCTTCGCCATCACTCTGCAGGATATCCCGATCCATCTTGACAAGGCGGATATCATATTCAGCGCGACCGCGAGCCCCTTGCCGATCCTTGGCAAGGGAGCCATCGAGAGCGCCATCAAAAAACGCAAGCACAGGCCGATCTTCATCGTCGATATGGCCGTTCCGCGCGATATCGAGCCGGAGGCCGGTGAACTGGAGGATGTCTATCTGTACACCGTCGATGACCTCAGGGAAGTGATCGAGGAAAACCTGCGTAACCGTCAGGAGGCGGCAGTACAGGCGGAAGAGATCATCGATACCCATGTCCTGAATTTCATGGAATGGCTGAATTCCCTGGATGCGGTTTCCACCATAAGGGCGCTGCGGGGTCAGGCTGTGCAGATTCAAACCACGGTTGTGGAAGCCGCGCTACTGAAACTGAAACAGGGCGGCGATCCTGAGAAAGTGGTCCTGGAAGCCATCCGTTCATTGACCAATAAGATCATTCATGCCCCCAGTGCGCAACTGCGTAACGCCGAAGCGGCCAACCGGCAGGAATTGTTACAGGCTGCCAGGAAACTGTTTAATCTGACGGAAAATGATTTTGGATCCGGTAAGCAGGAATAGTTCCTGGCCGGATCTTCCCCGCTACTACACCGAAATCCGAATGGTTTTACCTTGACGTGTGTGATACCTGGTTATGAAAGAGAGCCTGCAGCGAAAACTGGAACATCTCGTTGACCGGCAGCAGGAACTGTATGCCCTGCTATCTGATCCGGCGATCATCGGGGATCAGAACAGATTCCGTGATCTGAGCCGGGAGGCTTCCGACATCAGCCCGGTGGTAAACTGCTTCAACAAGTACCGAAACCAGCTTGCCTTGATGCGATCCGCCGGGGAGATGCTCAAGGATTGTGACAGCGCCATCCGTGCGATGGCCGAAGAGGAATTGGAACAGACTGAAGCCGAATCCTCCCAATTGGAAGTGGAAATTCAGAAGTTGCTGCTGCCCAAGGATCCGGCCGATGACAGGAATATTTTTCTGGAAATCCGCGCCGGCACCGGCGGTGAGGAGGCCGCCCTCTTCGCCGCCGATCTGATGCGCATGTACAGCCGCTATGCCGAACAGCGGGGCTGGAAGATCGAGATGATCAGCGCGAACTGGAGCGATCTGGATGGTTACAAGGAGGTAATCTTGAAGATTATCGGGAACGGTGCTTATTCCAGGTTAAAATTCGAATCCGGTGCGCATCGTGTCCAGCGGGTCCCGGATACGGAATCACAGGGGCGTATCCATACCTCCGCCTGTACGGTGGCGATTCTGCCTGAAATCGACGAGATCAGTGAGATTGAGATCAATCCTGCGGATTTGCGGATCGACACCTACCGGGCCTCTGGGGCAGGCGGACAGCATGTCAACAAGACGGATTCGGCGATCCGGATCACTCATATCCCCACCAATACCGTGGTGGAATGTCAGGATGAAAGATCCCAGCATAAGAACCGTGCCCGTGCGATGTCCCTGTTGCAGGCAAAACTGCTGGATGAACAGCGGCGTAAACAGCTCGCCCTGACCGCTGAAAACCGCCGTAACCTGGTGGGCAGCGGGGATCGCTCGGAGCGCATCCGGACCTACAACTTCCCTCAGGGCCGGGTTTCGGATCATCGTATCCATCTGACCCTCTACAAGCTGGATGAAATACTCGAAGGGCAGCTCGATCTCATCATCGAACCGCTGATCCATGAGTACCAGGCAGACCAGTTGGCTGCCTTGGCGGATGCGTAAACGCCTGCAGTCTTGAGCGAAACCGTTCACCAATTACTGCATCAGGCCTATCGGGTACTGGCCGGTGTGGAGACCGCACGCCTGGATGCGGAGCTGTTGCTGGCCTGTGTGCTCGGCGCCCGGCGCGAAACCCTCTATGCGCACCCGGAAAGAGAGGTGCCAGAAATAATGATTGGGGCATTCCGAAAAATGATCGATGAGCGCCGCATGTTGCAACCGGTCGCCTATCTGACCGGCCGGAGGGAATTCTGGAGCCTGGATCTCAAGGTAAATCCCGACACTCTCATCCCCAGGCCGGAAAGCGAGCTGCTCGTTGCAGCCGCACTGGAGCGGATTCCGGAACAGGCAGCCTGGCGGTTACTGGATCTGGGTACGGGGTGCGGCGCGATCGCACTGGCCATTGCCGCTGAAAGGCCCCGGTGCGAGGTCTACGCCACGGATATCAGTCAGGCCGCGCTGACGATAGCGGAAAGTAACCGCAAGGCCTATCATCTCCAGAATGTGCATTTACGTCAGGCAGACTGGCTGAACGGTTTTGCGGAGGAACCATTCCACATGATCCTTAGCAATCCGCCCTACCTTGCATCCGATGACGCTGCCTTGCATGAGGGTGAAACACGCTTCGAACCTCGCCTCGCCCTGGATGGCGGGGAAAGGGGCCTGGAACGCATCCGGCAGATCATTCCCTCCGCCGGAGTTTTTCTGGAATTCGGAGGGTATCTGCTCCTGGAGCACGGTTGTGACCAGGGCGCGGCCGTTCGCAGTCTGCTCTCCGCCAGTGGTTACCGGGATCCTGTCAGTCTGTGTGATCTGGCCGGTCATGAGCGGGTATCACTGGGGCAGAGCGCATGAGTAGACAGATTTTCGCGGCAGTGGGACAAATCCGCCGGCTTGCACTTGCTTGGCTGCGCGACAATGAGCGCAGTCACCTGGAGAGACCCCCGCTGTTTCAGTCTTGGATCGATGCGGCCTATCGGCAGTGCTTCGAGCATCAGCGGGACAAACGTTTTGCGCAACGCCGGCGCCGTTCCTGGCAGCAGATCGAGCGATCGCTGATCGAGAATTAAGAACGACTAACCGGAAGAATATCTTATGCGCGTTCTCCCTCATCCCAACCCTTCTCGACTCTGGTTCCGGACTTCGTCCTACCTCCCCCATCCCTGGGGTCGTCCCGGAGGGAGAAGGGCAAGGGGTGAGGGCCAATTGTTTAAATCGCCACGGGTAATTTTGTCAGAGACTCTAGGTTAGTCGGACCGATTTTGGTTTTTTATACCAGCGCGGCGATACGCTCATACTGCACTTGCAGGCTGGCAAATGCGGTACAGGTTTCCTCCAGCCGTTGCCGTTCCTTCTCCACTACTTCCAGAGGGGCTCGCGCCACAAAATTCCGGTTGTCCAATTTTCCCTTGAGGCGGTCAATCTCGGCCTGCTTGCGTCCCAGTTCGTCTTGCAAACGGGTCAGCTCGGCTCCGAGATCGATCAACTCGGCCAGAGGCACCAGCAGGGT
>MGYR01000042.1 GCA_001801825.1 Gammaproteobacteria bacterium RIFCSPLOWO2_02_FULL_56_15
AGAAGGTGCGGGTGCGCGGCAAGGTGGTCAAGCTGACTCCGGCAATCCTGGGTAAGGACTGGATCCATATCAGCGACGGCAAGGATACCGACCTGACCATCACCACCAAGGACCCGGCTGCGCCCGGCGACATTGTCATAGCCGAAGGCATGATTTCCATCGACAAGGATTTCGGCGCCGGCTATGTCTATGAAGTCATCATGGAAGACGCGACAATCAAGACAGAATAATCGGAAAGACCGGGAGATCGCACTCGCCCGGGAGGCTAGCTTCCTCCTGGGTGGAATGCCCGTTACAAGGGGACTTGAAGGTGTACGAATCCGAAATTCGCCGCTTGCAGCAACTGGATACCTTGGTGGAAATGACCAAGCTCATCAATTCCACCCTGGATACGCGCCAGGTGCGCGAAAAATCCATCATTGCCATCATGCAGTTAATGGATACCGAGGCCGCCAGTATGCTGTTGCTGGATTCCCAGACCAAGGAGTTGTACTTCGAGGTGGTGATGGGCGAAAAAAAGAATGAGATCCAGTCCATTCGCATCGAGGCGGGCAAGGGCATCGCCAGTCATGTCGCCCGGACCGGCGTACCCCTGATCGTGCAAGATGCGCAAAACGACGAGCGCTTCTTTCCGGGTGTGGATCAGACCAGCGGCTTCAAGACCCGGGATATTCTTTGTGTACCCATCATCTTCAAGGAGCGGACCCTCGGGGTTCTCCAGGCCATCAACCGGCGCCACGGTGCGTTCGCCGGCGACGACATAGTCATCCTCCATGCCCTGGCCAACCAGATTGCCATCGCCATCGAAAACGCCGAATTGTACCAGGACTCCATCTCCGACGGGCTGACCGGCATCTACCAGCGGCGTTACCTGGATCTGCGTCTCAAGGAGGAGATGCATTCCGCCATGCGTTACCAGCATCCCCTCTCCTTAATGATGCTCGATGTGGATCATTTCAAACAGGTCAATGACCGCTTTGGGCATAGCACCGGTGACGAGGTCCTGAAGAAGCTTGCCTCCATCATGATACAGGGAACCCGCCTGAGCGATGTGGTTGGTCGCTACGGGGGTGAGGAATTCATGATCATCGTCCCCCATATCAATCAACGTGATGTGGAGATCGTTGCCGAACGTATCCGCCGGAGCATCGCCAACTGCGATATCAACGGCATCCGGGTCACTGTCAGCATCGGAATTGCCCATTTCGATGGCAGGCCGGACAAGGTGGAATATGACCGCCTCCTGGAACTGGCCGATGGCGCCCTCTATGAAGCGAAAGAAACCGGTCGTAACAAGCTAGTGATCCGGCGGCCGCGTTGAAATTACCGGGTATGTCTCTGTTGCGAATCATGATCCTGGGCGCCCTGCTGGTCGGGGCAACCCCCTGTGTCCACGGGGATAGTTTCGAGGAAGGCGGCGAAGCCTATAAAAAGGGGGACTATGAGACTGCCGCGGCTAAGTTTCAGGAAGTGGCGGAAAAGGGCGATCACCGCGCCATGTACGCCCTGGGATCCATGTACGCTGCCGGCAACGGCCTGCCGCTGGATTACGCCAGGGCCTTCGAATGGTTCAGCAAGGCTGCCAAATATGGACGCACCGATGCACAGTACAAACTCGGCCTGATGTATGACGAAGGGATCGGCGTTAAGCAGAACTACAAACGCGCCATCCGTCTGTACGATGGCGCAGCTAAAAAAGCCTATGCGCACGCCCAGTTCCGTATGGGCCTGCTGTATGCACGGGGCAACGGTGTAAAGCAGGATAAGGTCAAGGCCTATGCCTGGTTCAAGGCGGCGGAGATCAATTACGCGGCGGAGCGCGAGCGCCAAGCACGCAACGCCGCAGCCATGGATGTTACAGAACAGGCCCGACCCGGAGATATTTTTTCCGAAATCCACGCCGGGATGATCCAGACCGAGATGCAGGAGATCACCTCCGGGATGACTCCGAAAGAACTGCAAGAGGCACAGCAACTGGCGCAGCAATACCTGCAATACCGGTAGTTGACATTGACTACACCGGCATATACTCATACATTCTCCGAGGGATAAATCACGATACCTAGAGGCAGGCAATCCTTATGCAAAACAATAACAAAAACCTTTCCTTCGATTCCCTTTCCGCCGAGAAAAAACTGCAATTCAGGCTGGATGCATGGCTCTCCAGCACAGGCAGGACATTTGTATCCGCCGAGGTCGCGGAAATTTACCATAAGCGCGTCCAGCGCCTCATCGACGCATTCACGCTCAAGGGCTCCGACGAGACCCCGGCCTTTCTGCTGGTGGGCGGTTACACGGCCCGATTCGGCGGGGCTACCCAGGCGGATAACTATTACAACAGCGAGAAGGCCTGTCAGGCCGTCGTCCGCTTCATCGAGGAATTCCTCCCGGACTATGCCTTCGGCACGATGGCGGCGACCGGCCCCATCTATGATTTGCTCGGCTACAATACCTACCGGTGGCCGGGTGGAGCGCTTGCCGAGGATGTGTCCTTCCAGTACATCGAGGGCGAGTATATGCCTGCCGGTGATTACGATGCGCTGATCAACGACCCCACCGGGTACATGATGCGCCGTTACGTGCCCCGGGTTTTCAACAACCTCAAGGGCTTGGCCAGGATGCCAAGCTTTTTCAAATCCATCCAGATGACGGAGGTGATCGGCATGGTCATGCCGTTCGCCAACCCTGAGCTCCGGGATGCCCTGGAGAAATTGCTCAAGGCCGGTGAGATGCTGAAGGCGGGAATGGAACTCACCCGCAAGACGAATATCGAATTGACGTCACGCTGGGGCATCTCCGGTTTCTTCAGCAACATCGCCTTCGCGCCCTTCGATATCATCGGCGACACCCTGCGCGGCACCCAGGGTGTGTTGATGGATATCTACCGCCGCCCCGAGAAGCTGCTCGCAGCCTGTGAGGCCGTGGTCCCGGCCGCCATCGACACGGCCATCACGAATCGCATGCCCGGCGCCCCACCCGTTTCCTTCATTCCCCTGCACAAGGGCGCGGACGGGTTCATGTCCCGGGAACAATTCAAGGAATTCTACTGGCCTTCCTTCCGCAAACAGCTCGACGGTATCATCGAGGCCGGGATGATCCCACTGCTCTTCGTGGAAGGCAGCTACGACAAGCGTCTCGACCTCATTGCCGAGGCCGGCCTGCCCAGGGGGAAAACCGCCTGGCTGTTCGACCGGACCGATATGCAGGCGGCAAAAGATATCCTGGGCGACACCGCCTGTATCGCCGGTAACGTTCCCGCTTCGCAACTTGCCGCGGGGACACCTGAAAGTATTGAGGAGTACTGTAAAAAACTGATCGCCACCGCCGGGAAAGGTGGCGGTTTCATCCTTTCCTCCGGCAGCCCCATCGATCAGGCGAGGACGGAAAATGTTCACGCCTTCTACCGGGCGGCGCGGAAATATGGCCTGAAATGACCCTTCCCAGCCGGTCTTTGGCTGCGGTTTACAACCGTTTCCCGAGGTTTGGCCGGCTTTAGATATTTTTCATCTGTAGGCGGGTTTTTATATTGCATGTCTGTCTAAAAAAATGGCCGGAAAAGACGCCTTGCATTGCCTATACTTGATAATGAGTGGTCTCCCACTATATCTACCACGAACCGTGGTACGAACCCCCGCTTGAGGTATAACGGGGGTTCTTTATATGCGGGCCGATTTTTCCCTGGTGCTCGCAGGTAGTGTCTGCTCAGGAGATGATACTCATACCCTGCGGCACTCTGCATGTCACGGCTGCCGTACTTATTGATCTCGATCCATTCAGCTTGTAATCTATTAGCCTATAATTGCGGCCGCTTTGGTTGGCGGCAGCATGGTTCAAGTATCTTGATGCAGATCTTCCCGGGCTCCGTCCGGAGCCGACTCATCACCTGTGTATACAACGAAACCGCTATGCCCACGGTGGGCTTGCGGGAACAGTTGCTATCCGCCATGAACTGATATCAATATCCGATAACTGATTTAGGGAACCTCTGATCAAGTGTATAAATTCAATCAGTCGTCATTCTGGCACTGGATTACAACATTCCAGTGCAGGCTCCGGCCAGAATCCAGTCAAAACAATTGTTTACTGGATGCTGGTTTCCACCAGCATGACGGGATCAACGGTTAATTAGATGTTCCTTAAAATGACCAAGCTGCTCTGTCAAGTCACTGTGGCCCTGCTCTCGGCAATGGCTTGTACTGCCGGCCTGCTGGCGGACGAGAATCCCCCCGCGGACATCCGGTTGAAGAAGATCGATGCCGTGCGCGTGGATACCGCCCCGGTCATCGATGGCCGACTCGATGAAGACTTGTGGCGGCAGGCAGCGGTGATCGAGGATGCCCACCAGGTCCAGCCGCACGAATACGGACCACCTGAGCAGAAGACGGTTTTTCTCCTGATGTATGACGAGGATGCCTTCTATGTCGGCGTGCGGGCCTTCGATACGGAGCCGGAACGCATGACCGCCCGGGTATTGCGCCAGGGAAGCAAATTGATCTTTGAAGACCGGGTGGGCCTGCTCCTCGATCCCTTCAATGACAAGCGCAGCGGTTATATGTTCGAGTTGAATCCCAATGGCGTGCGCCTGGATGGCATCTATAACAGTCCGACCGAATTCGCCCCGAACTGGGACGGGATCTGGGAGGGCGATGCGCAGATCACGGCCGACGGGTATACGGCGGAGTTCGCGATTCCCTTCAAGACCCTGGCTTTTGATAAAGAGGATGATACCTGGGGCCTCAATGTGTGGCGGGTGGTGATGCGAAATGAAGAACGCGACGCCTGGGTTTCCTACAACCGCGCGACGAACCCGGCAGCCTCGGGGGAAGTCGGCAACATGCAGGGCATGGATTTCGGCAAAGGCCTGGACATTACGCCCTCCGTCAGCCTGCGTCAGGAGCGCAATATCGAGTCCGGCGCCACCCGCTACCGGCTGGAACCCTCGCTGGACGTGTTCTACAAGATCACCCCATCTCTGAACGGATCCCTCACCATCAATACCGACTTCTCGGCCACCGAGATCGATGACCGGCAGGTGAACCTGACCCGCTTCAACCTGTTCTTTCCCGAAAAGCGGGACTTCTTTCTGAAGGACTGCGATATCTTCGAATTTGCGCAGACCGGCAACGGGCAACCTTTCTTTTCCCGCCGCATCGGCCTCAGTCCCGCGGGCGACCCCGTGGACCTGGAATTCGGCGGCAAGATCAGCGGCCGCCTGGGTCAGTGGAATATCGGTACTCTGGCTATCCGCCAGGGAGAGTACCCTGGTGTCGACGCCTCCGACATCTTCGTCGGACGCGTGACCCGTAATGTCCTGGAGGAATCCACCGCCGGGGTCATCATGACCTGGGGGGATCCCGCTTCGAACCGGGATGCCATGTTGGGAGGCGTGGACTTTCGCTATCTGAATACCCGCCTGCCGGGCGGCCAGACACTGACCGGGAACCTCTGGTACCAGCAGACGGAGACCGAAGGCCTGTCCGGGGACAACGCCGCCTGGGGGATCGGCATCTCCATGCCGAACCAGAACCAATGGCGGGGAGGGGTGACTGTCAATGAACTCCAGCAAAACTTTCACCCGGCACTCGGTTTTGCCAACCGCACCGGGGTCCGCCAGTACGCCGCCGGCGTCGGTTATACCCATCGTTTCAATGACGGGTGGATCCGGGAACTCGGGGCCAGTTTCGATGCCGAGCACATCGCCCGCCTCTCTGATGAGGGCTTAAGTTCCCAGTCACTGTGGCTGCGACTGATCAACATCGCCAATTTCCCGGGCGACCGGCTGATCGTCCACCTGGTTCATATGAAGGAAGGGCTGGATAGGGATTACCCTATCTATGCCCCCTCGCAGTATCCTGCTCGCTGGGTCATCCTGCCGCCGGGTCTCTATACCTTCAACCGCCTCGGCATACAGTATTCCACGAGTCCCGGACGGGCGATTTCGGCCTCGGGCTACTACTGGACCGGCAGCTACTACAACGGAACCCGGTGGGCCGTCAAGGCCGCTCTCGAATGGCGCCCGAACAAGCACATCGGTTTCGCCGGCATGTATGACTACAACGATATCGACCTCAAGCAGGGCGATTTCATCACCCGCCTCATCACCTTCCAGTCGGATCTGGTGTTCAGCAACACCCTCTCCTGGTCCAACCTGATCCAGTTCGACAATGTCTCCGGCAACCTCGGCCTGAACAGCCGCCTGCACTGGACTCCCGAGGCCGGCCGCAACGTCTACCTGGTGTTCAACTACAACATGATCGACACCGAGGCCGGTTTTCATTCCACCCGCTCCGACATCACTCTCAAGGCCAACTACACCTTCCGGTTTTAGATCACCTTAATACCCATGCAACCCCGCCCACGGATGTAAGGGCCAGCGACCTTTCATAAAAAAAGTGACGCCTTAAGCAGTCCAATTGTATTTCCCTAGTATTGGCTATTGACTTAGTCTAAATTCCGCACTACGGAATGGCTACGGTGAGGTAGAACCCGTGTCCCTACCCAAAACAGGGTATATATCAATGATAGATCCATGGGGGTAGAATGCCCCACCGAATTACAACAGGCCCCGCATAATATTTACAACGCGTTGTAAGACCTTAAAATTGCTGAATTTTTCCCCATTACCCAATAGAGGTGAGCCTTAGCAGAATAGCTCCTAAAAAACAACAAAAAGAGCCAAGTGAATATTGGCGGGAAAGCAAAGGTATTCTGGCTAAGCTTCTGATAACAGTGATGAATACACAATGCATCATTGTCCTCGATATACTTTTAAACCGGGGGAAGTTCGCCTATATCGGCGACTGTTGAGTAAGGAGAGACGATCAGGGTGCACACATTACTTTCCAATCGTTTATTTTTAGTTGGGTTAATTACGGTTCTTTGTACTGCGATATATGTAATTACCCTCAATATCTCATTGGGCGTAGCGAGCTGTGCGCTTTATATATTCCCCGTTTTAATGACCATTTACTTACCGGCTGCCAGATCCACGTTATGGACGGCTGTATTGTGCTCCGGGCTGATGCTTACAGGTTTTTATTATTCACCGGAAGGTGACGTGATAGAGGAAGTGTTGATAAATCACGCACTGGCGCTATTCGTTATCTGGGGAGCAGCGCTGTTTATCATAATTAACAAGCAGACGAAAGAAAAGCTGCAATTCACCCAGTTTGCCATCGATCGTAGTGGCGATGCAGCATTCTGGATGGGGCCGGATGATCAGTTTATTTATGTCAACGAAGCAACCTGCCGTTCCCTGGGTTATTCCAGGGAGGAATTGTTACAGATGACTATTTACGATATCGACCCTGGTCTTCCTCGGGAAATCGGGGAAAGTTTATGGCAGCAGATCAAGGAGAATAAGTACTTATCATTTGAAGCAACCCACCGGAGGAAGGATGGCACGGTCTTCCCGGTTGCTATCATGTCAATCTATCTGGAATTTCAAGGTAAAGATTACGCTTGCCAATTTGCTCGCGATATCACTGAGCGCAAACAGGCGGTAAGCGCCATGGAGAAATCTGAAAAGAGACTCCGTCAACTGCTCGATGAAATGCTGGAAGGTTGCATGATCATCGGCTTTGACTGGACCTATCTCTACATCAACGATGCCGCGGCGAGCCACGTTTATAAGCGGCGCGCGGAGTTGATTGGCCGGACGATGCCGGAGATGTACCCGGGCGTGGAACGCTCCGAGATATTTGCTGCCTATCGACGTGTCATGGAGCAGCGGAAGCCCGAGCGATTGGACGTGTCCTTCACTTTCCCCGACGGCGCCATCGGATGGTATGAGATAAGTGTTCAACCCGTACCCGAGGGCATTTTTGTATTGAGTCTGGATATAACCGAACGCATGAATTCGGGGAGACGTATCCGGGAACAGGCCCGGCTGCTGGACCTGATCTTCCGTCACTCACTGGACAGCATCGTTCTGCTCGACAAGGACTACAACTTCATACGGGTGAGCGAGTCGTACGCGAAGGTTTGCCAGCGGGAAGTGTCGGCGTTCCCGGGGCACAACCACTTCGATTTCTATCCCTCTGCCCTCGAACAGGAAATGGAGCCATTCAGAAGAGAGAAGAAGATCTTCGGCAGACTGGCCCGCCCCTTCGTCTTCCCCGACCATCCGGAATGGGGCACAATGTATTGGGA
Organism: Gammaproteobacteria bacterium RIFCSPLOWO2_02_FULL_56_15; assembly: GCA_001801825.1. GTDB lineage: Bacteria > Pseudomonadota > Gammaproteobacteria > Eutrophobiales > Eutrophobiaceae > 2-02-FULL-56-15. The sequence goes on from MGYR01000042.1 coordinate 8,152, forward strand.
CCTCGGGCTCGTGCCGATCCTGGACCAGACCGGCGAGATCGAGTTATTCCTCTTCACGCTGAAGGACGTTACCGGGCAGGTTCGCGCTGAAGAAAAGAGCCTGGAATACATAACGCAGTTGAAGGCGCTGTCGCGTCGTATGCTCACCGTGCAGGAGGAGGAACGCCGCGCGATTGCCCGCGAACTGCACGATGAGATCGGACAGGGCCTGACGGCGGTGAAAATCCGCCTGCAGGCCATGGAACTGACCTGCCAGGGCTGCGAGCTGACCTTTTCCACGGACAATCTGCATGAAGCCCTGCGCACCGCGGGGGCGCTACTGGAGCAAGTGCGCAACCTGTCTCTCAATCTGCGCCCGCTGCAGCTCGATGACCTGGGTCTCGCGGTGGCGCTGCGCTCGCTCATTATGCGCGACGCCGCCACGGCGGGCTGGATTGCGCATTTCGACGAGGATCTCTCTGCCGGTCGGTACGATTCCAACCTGGAACTCGCCTGCTACCGCGTCGCCCAGGAGGCGCTGACCAACGTCATGCGTCACGCCGGCGCCACCGAAGTCTGGATGTCAGTCCGACGTAGCGACCAAGGGCTGCGCCTCACCGTGCGGGATAACGGCCGCGGGTTCGATCCGGCGTCGGCCCGATCCGCGACCGGAAGGTCGCACCTGGGACTGCTCGGAATGGAAGAACGGATCAAGAACATGGCAGGCCAATTCGAGATCGGAGCGAGGCGCGGGGAAGGGACCGTGGTGCAAGCGATCTTCCCGATTGCGACGGCCATCGCGGATCAGGCCGGGCTCGCGTGAGCAGGATACGCGTCCTGCTCGCGGACGACCACA
>MGYR01000043.1:0-1736 GCA_001801825.1 Gammaproteobacteria bacterium RIFCSPLOWO2_02_FULL_56_15
ACATGACCAATCGTTCCAACATTGATATGCGGCTTCGTTCGCTCAAATTTTGCTTTGGACACTTTGAATCACCTCATGCTTGCCTGATATTATCATCAATTCTTGGAAACAATCCCTTCAGCGATATTCGGAGGAACCTGATTGTATCTCACAAATTCCATCGTATAGGTGGCCCTGCCCTGTGTCGCGGATCGCAGATCGGTGGCATAACCGAACATCTCCGAGAGCGGTACTTCTGCCCTGATAATCTTGCCGGCTGACGAATCTTCAGTTCCCTGGAGTATACCCCTGCGCCTGTTCAGGTCACCGGTGACATTGCCCAGGTAATCTTCCGGTGTTACAACCTCGACTTTCATGATCGGTTCGAGCAGCACTGGACTCGCGCGCTTACAGCCTTCCTGAAATCCCATGGATCCAGCGATCTTAAAGGCCATTTCGCTTGAATCCACCTCATGATAGGAACCATCAAAAAGGGTCACCTTGATATCCACAATGGGGAAGCCAGCAATAATGCCGTTTTGCATCTGTTCCTGGATCCCTTTATCCACCGCCGGAATATATTCCTTGGGTATGGCTCCACCACTGATGGCATTGATAAATTCGTAACCACCACCCAACTTCTGGGGTTCCAGCTTCAATACTACGTGCCCATACTGGCCCCGGCCACCGGACTGACGTACAAATTTTCCATCCACTTTTTCCACCGTTTTGCGGATGGTTTCACGGTAGGCCACCTGGGGTTTGCCGATATTAGCTTCTACTTTGAACTCCCGCTTCATACGGTCCACGATGATCTCGAGATGAAGTTCACCCATGCCTCTGATGATGGTCTGACTGGTTTCGGGATCGGTATGCACCCTGAATGAGGGATCCTCCTGAGCCAGTTTGCTGAGCGCAACACCCATCTTTTCCTGATCAGCCTTTGTTTTCGGTTCGACTGCGACGGCAATAACCGGCTCCGGAAACTCTATTTTTTCCAGCGCGATGATTTTCTTGAGATCACATAGAGTGTCTCCGGTAGTCACATCCTTGAGACCCAGGGCAGCGGCGATATCGCCAGCACGGACCTCTTTGATTTCCTCACGACTGTTGGCGTGCATCTGCAGAATACGCCCGATACGTTCCTTCTTATACTTGACCGGATTAAAGACCGTATCTCCGGAACAAAGCACCCCCGAGTAGACTCGGAAAAAAGTAAGGGTTCCAACGAAAGGATCCGTTGCAATCTTGAAGGCCAGTGCAGCGAATGGTTCATCGTCTGAAGCTTTACGTTCCGCCTCAGTCCCGTCCTTGTCATCCAGTACGCCACGGATAGGCGGCACATCCAATGGCGAAGGCAGGTAGTCCACAACAGCATCCAGCATCGTCTGCACACCTTTGTTCTTGAACGCAGACCCACACAAAGTAGGTACTATTTCGTTTGCCAAGGTACGCAGTCGTAGGCCTTGTTTAATTTCCGCTTCGCTAAGCGCACCTTTGTTCAGGTATTTGTCCATCAGGGCATCGTTGGCTTCCGCCGCGGATTCGATCATCTGTTCCCGGTAGCGCATGCACGTCTCAAGCATGTCATCCGAAATATCCTGTTCCTCGAACTCCATGCCTGCGGAAGAGTCATCCCAGTAAACGGCCTTCATCTTGACGAGGTCAACCACACCCTTGTACTTATCTTCAGCGCCTATAGGCAACTGAATCGGAACTGCTACACTGCCAAGCCGGGATTTGATGTGCTCGACCAC
>MGYR01000043.1:1744-7477 GCA_001801825.1 Gammaproteobacteria bacterium RIFCSPLOWO2_02_FULL_56_15
AATCCGCGCCGGCACGGTCCATCTTGTTTACAAAAGCAAGACGGGGGACCTTGTATTTGTTCGCCTGCCGCCAGACAGTTTCAGACTGAGGCTCGACACCACCGACCGCACAGAATACGGCGCAGGCTCCATCCAGCACCCTCAAGGAGCGTTCAACCTCGATCGTGAAGTCCACATGGCCGGGGGTATCTATGATATTGATTCGATGCTCAGGAAACTGGCCACCCATACCTTTCCAGAAGCAGGTTGTGGCGGCCGATGTGATAGTGATACCTCTTTCCTGTTCCTGTTCCATCCAGTCCATGGTGGCGGCCCCGTCATGCACCTCTCCAAGCTTGTGTGATACACCTGTATAATACAGTATGCGTTCTGTGGTCGTTGTCTTCCCTGCATCAATATGGGCCATGATCCCAATATTGCGATAACGTTCGATCGGTGTTGACCTGGCCACTTCAGTATTCCCTCTATCCGACGCTGTACAATAATGATCAACAATTACCAGCGAAAATGTGAAAACGCCTTATTTGCTTCAGCCATCCTGTGTGTGTCGTCACGCTTCTTCATCGCTGTACCGCGTTTCTCCGAGGCCTCAAGGAGCTCCCCTGCCAATCGCAGACCCATGTTCTTTTCACCACGGCTTTTTGCGGCATCCACCAGCCAGCGCATGGCCAGTGTCGCGCTACGGGAGGGCCGGACTTCGATAGGTATCTGGTATGTCGCACCGCCAACACGTCTGGACCTGACTTCAACCAGGGGCCGGACGTTTTCCAGCGCTTTGTTGAAGACTTCCAGAGAATTCACCTTGGTTTTTTCGCTGATCTGCTCCAGTGCTCCGTACACGATCCTTTCGGCCACAGATTTCTTGCCGCTACGCATGACCATATTGATGAACTTGGCAAGTACCTGATCTCCATGCTTAGGATCGGGCAGCATGGCCCTTTTTTCAGCGCCTCTTCTACGTGACATAATTCGTTAACATTTCCTGATGGTTAGGATTTTGGACGTTTTGCACCGTACTTTGAACGGCCCTGTCTGCGGTCACTGACACCAGATGTATCGAGGGCGCCACGAACCGTATGGTACCGGACCCCAGGCAGGTCCTTGACACGCCCGCCACGTATCAGGATAACGGAATGTTCCTGCAGATTATGGCCTTCACCTCCGATATAGGTGGAAACTTCCTGGCCGTTGGTAAGGCGGACACGAGCGACCTTGCGTAGTGCGGAATTGGGCTTCTTGGGAGTGGTGGTATAAACACGTGTACAGACCCCCCGTTTTTGCGGGCATCCCTCAAGCGCAGGCACACTACTCTTGCTTCGCTGACGTTTCCTTGGTTTGCGAACAAGTTGGTTTACGGTTGCCATAATCTATGTCATTTCCAATACGTAGTATCTCACCGGTCGATCGGCTTTTGGCGACCAGTGTGTACAGCGTGTGATTGTTATGGATTTGTATCGGGCCCGCCTGTCAGAGGGCGAAGAACCAGAAAAATCCGCCCTGTATACAGGCAAAAAACAATAATGAACCGGAGGACTTCCGGTCCATCAAAAGAGGCGGGATTCTATGTCCTCGCCAGACCCCCTGTCAAGGAACTTTATGGGTTAAATTTAAATACTTGCAGAACCCTGTGACTGCTGCATTCCGGTGTTAGCTGCCTCGATATCCGTGTTGTTTTCGTTGCTGCCATCACCGGGCAGGACCAAGGCAAGTTCGTTTGCCAACTCATCATTCAGGAGGTCAGCGCCACCCTGTCCGGATTTACGCCGACGCTCGGTGTGGTACGCCAGACCAGTACCCGCAGGGATTAGTCGGCCAACGATGACATTCTCTTTCAGTCCTCGCAACTCATCAATCTTGCCATTGACGCTGGATTCCGTGAGGACCCTGGTGGTTTCCTGGAATGACGCAGCCGAGATGAATGACTCCGTCGACAGGGATGCCTTCGTTATACCCAGCAATACGGGTTCCCAGACGGCCGCCGTCTTACCATCGGCAAGGATTTTCTCGTTATCTTCCAGGACCTTGGCACGCTCAACCTGCTCCCCCTTCAGATAATCGGTATCACCTGGTTCCATGATTTCCACCTTCCGTAACATCTGTCTGACAATCACTTCAATATGCTTGTCATTGATCTTGACACCTTGCAGTCGGTAAACCTCTTGGATCTCATTGGCGATAAAGGCAGTGAGTGCATGAACCCCTAACAGCCTCAAAATATCATGGGGTGCCGGCGGACCATCCACAATGGCCTCGCCTTTCTCAACATGTTCACCCTCGAACACATTGATATGCCTCCATTTGGGAATGAGTTCTTCGTAATGCTCCCCGTTCGGACCCGTAATCACAAGGCGCTGTTTTCCCTTGGTTTCTTTTCCGAAACTGACCGTACCGCTAATTTCGGCCAGTACCGCAGGTTCCTTCGGTTTACGTGCCTCGAACAGGTCTGCCACCCGGGGCAGACCACCCGTGATGTCGCGGGTTTTAAGTGATTCCTGGGGCAAGCGGGCGATCACATCACCCACCTTGATTTCCTGACCATCCTGAACGGTGATCAAGGCATTCGGTGGCAGCGGATAGTGTGCTGGAATATCGGTTCCAGGGATTTTTAAATCATTGCCTTTGGCATCAACAAGCGTTACCACCGGGCGCATATCCTTGGCACTGCTGCTGCGCAGTTTGGGATCCATGATCATCATATTGGTCAGGCCCGTAATCTCGTCAACATGGCGGCTGACCGTGACGCCTTCGATAATATGTGAAAACTGGACCCGTCCGGCAACTTCGGTAATGACCGGATGGGTATGCGGATCCCAGCTCGCCACCTGGGTGCCGGACTCAGCTATATCGCCCTCCCTGACGGTGATAACTGCGCCATAGGGCACCTTGTAACGTTCTCGCTCACGACCCAGTTCATCCTGCACGGTCAGTTCACCGGATCGCGAAACCACCACCTGATGACCGCTTTTCTGTTTCAGTAGCTTGACGTTGTGCAGGCGGATGGTGCCGCCGTTCTTGACCTCAATACTGCTGACTGTCGCTGCTCGTGATGCTGCACCACCGATATGGAAAGTACGCATGGTCAGCTGTGTTCCGGGTTCGCCGATAGACTGGGCGGCAACAACTCCGATGGCCTCCCCGATATTAACCAGATGGCCTCTGCCCAGGTCTCGACCATAGCAGCGCCGGCAGATGCCGTAACGGTTTTCACAAGTGATCGCTGAACGCACCACCACCTCATCGATACCATGCAGGTCTAGAAGTTCCACCTGCTGTTCATCCAGCAAGGTACCGGCTGGAATGGTGATCTCGATTTCGCCTTTCTTAACCGCATCCACAGCCAGTACCCGGCCAAGAACCCGTTCACGCAAAGGTTCAACGACGTCACCGCCTTCAATTATCGGAATAACCACCAATCCTTCCTGTGTTCCGCAATCTTCCTCGGTAACCACCAGATCCTGTGCGACATCGACCAGACGCCGAGTCAGATAGCCGGAATTTGCAGTCTTCAAAGCAGTGTCTGCGAGACCCTTCCTCGCCCCGTGAGTGGAAATGAAGTACTGGAGTACGTCTAGACCTTCCCGGAAATTTGCGGTAATCGGGGTCTCGATAATCGAGCCGTCCGGCTTTGCCATCAAACCGCGCATTCCGGCCAACTGGCGGATCTGAGCTGCGGAACCACGGGCACCGGAATCCGCCATCATAAAGATGGAATTGAAGGAAACCTGCCTGACCGTATTACCTTTATCATCCTTTACTTCATCTGTACCGAGTTTATCCATCATGGCCTTCGCAACCTGGTCATTGGTTCTTGACCAGATATCCACAACCTTGTTATATCGCTCTCCATCCGTGATCAGACCCGATGAGTACTGGTTTTCGAACTCTTTTACTTGCTTCTCCGCCTTGCTGATGATCTGATCCTTCTGCTCCGGAACAGCCATATCTTCGATGCCAATGGATATGCCGGCGCGGGTCGCATATCGAAAACCCATGTACATGATTCGATCCGAGAAAATCACCGTTTCCTTCAGTCCCAGCTGGCGGTAACTGATATTGATAAGCTGGGAGATAAACTTCTTGTTCATCGGACGGTTGACGAGGAAGAATGGTAGCCCGTCCGGCAGCAGACGTGATAACAATGCGCGTCCGACCGTGGTCTTGACCTTCTCGATCTTTTCGCTGCGCTGACCGTCATCATCCAGCACGACTTCCCTGATACGTACGGTTACCGCTGCATGCAAATCAACATGCCCCCCTTCATAGGCCCGATGAACCTCGTCAACATCAGTAAACTTCATCCCGGTACCCTTGGCGGATACGGATTCTCGGGTCATGTAGTAGAGTCCGAGCACGACATCCTGCGTAGGTACGATGATCGGCTCACCGTTGGCCGGGGAAAGAATGTTGTTGGTGGCCATCATCAGGGTTCGCGCTTCTATCTGTGCTTCCACCGATAGCGGCACGTGCACCGCCATCTGGTCGCCGTCGAAGTCCGCATTGAATGCAGTACATACCAGCGGATGCAGCTGGATAGCCTTGCCCTCAATCAGTACCGGTTCAAAGGCCTGGATACCCAGCCTGTGGAGCGTGGGGGCCCGGTTCAGCATCACCGGATGTTCGCGAATCACTTCCTCAAGTACATCCCAGACTTCCGGGCCTTCGCGTTCAACCAGCTTCTTGGCGGCCTTGATGGTGGTTGCCAGTCCTCGATGTTCCAGCTTGCTGAAAATGAATGGCTTAAACAGTTCCAGGGCCATCTTCTTTGGCAAACCGCATTGGTGCAGTTTGAGAGTTGGACCTACCACGATTACGGATCGACCGGAATAATCCACGCGCTTTCCCAGCAGATTCTGGCGAAAACGACCCTGTTTGCCCTTGATCATGTCGGCCAGCGACTTCAAAGGTAATCGATTGGTGCCCGTAATCGCTCGACCTCGACGACCGTTATCGAGGAGTGCATCCACGGACTCCTGGAGCATACGTTTTTCATTACGTACAATGATATCCGGTGCATTCAGATCCAGCAGACGCTTGAGCCGGTTATTCCGGTTGATTACCCTGCGGTACAGATCATTCAGATCCGAGGTGGCGAAGCGACCGCCATCAAGCGGCACGAGTGGGCGCAGTTCGGGCGGTAACACCGGTAACACGGTCATCACCATCCATTCCGGGTGGTTTCCGGAACGCTGGAAGGCTTCCATGAGCTTCAAGCGCTTGGTGAGTTTCTTCAGTTTGGTATCCGACTTGGTGGCCGGGATAGCCTCGCGCAACTCGGTGACCTCGGCATTGATATCGATCGTACTGAGCAGATTATGGATGGCCTCAGCGCCCATCTTGGCATCAAACTCATCACCATACTGTTCTATGGCTTCCAGATAGGCGTCTTCCGTCAGTAATTGTCCTCTTTCCAGCTCCGTCATCCCTGGATCGATAACAACGTAGGCCTCAAAATAAAGGATCCGCTCGATCTCCCGCAGAGTCATGTCCAGCATCAGGCCCATCCGGGACGGGAGTGATTTCAGGAACCAGATGTGCGCTACCGGACTGGCAAGTTCGATGTGACCCATGCGCTCCCTGCGAACCTTGGAGAAGGTGACTTCCACTCCGCATTTCTCACAGACCACTCCACGGTGCTTCAGGCGCTTGTACTTGCCGCAAAGACACTCGTAATCCTTGATCGGACCAAAGATCTTGGCGCAGAAAAGTCCGTCTCGTTCCGGCTTGAATGTTCGA
>MGYR01000044.1:0-2461 GCA_001801825.1 Gammaproteobacteria bacterium RIFCSPLOWO2_02_FULL_56_15
CGGCAGCACATATTTTTCATAGGGAATGGGGATCACGCCGTCCGGTTTTGCGGAGGATTGCGCCAACACCGGGTTCAAGGTGTGGATGGCCAGGAAAGCCAATGCCTGGATGAGTAGATGTCGATTCATACTATGCTCCTTATCCCGAGGGGTCGGTATCCTGTCGCGTCAGGATCCGTACCGGGTTCAATGAAATCAGGCCCTGTATATAAGGAACCTCTGAATAAGTATCTTCACCGTCATGCTGGTGAAAACCAGCATCCAGTAGACAATTGTTTTTACTGGATTCTGGCCTTCGCCAGAATGACAACACGGCAAATTTTTAGCCTTGTTCAGAGCTTCCATAAATTAGCTACGGTACATAATACCTCATAGTACTGCCAGGAAAAGATGGCATCTGGAGTGAATCCTTCCACGGGCTCAAACCCGGCGGGGCTGCCCCCCTTTCGCGCTTACTTGCGGAAGGTCCAGTAACGGCCTGCCGTTGTCTCCACAGCCCGCAGCCCGAAGCGTTGATCCGCCCGGAGCCCGGTCTGCAGGATAGCGTAGATATCTTCCATGATGCGCCGGTCCTCGGCGAAATAGGAATGACCGAGCAAGCCGCCGGTATTCTCGCTGGCGTCGATGGTCTCGACCCCGGGCACCAGCACGAGCCCTTCGCCCGAATCCCCCGCGCGCGGATAGCCGTGAAAGGCCTTGGAAGCCAGCAATGCCCGATCCGCAGAGGAGGCATAGAGCGTCACATGCATCTCCATGCGGTCCAGGGCAGGAGCGGATTCCTGGCGGAACAGATCCGCATCGACGTCCGGCGCCACCAGGATCAACTCGTTCATGACGGCATGGATATCCGCTGGCAGTTCGTTGGTCACGTTCTTATAGGCGCGAGTGGTGGCGCGGCTGCCCATGCTGTGAGCAACCAGAATGATCTGCTCGCTGGGTATGTTATCGAGCAGCATGGTCATCACCTGGGTCAGGGCCACTTGGGACCATTCGACATTGGTTTCATCCCGGGTATAACCGGTGAGTGTGCCCTGAGAAGGCCAGGAAAACAGGACCACGGGGCCGTCGAACTTGAGATCCGTGGCAAACTGCGCCAGCCTCTCGCTGGCCAGCGGAAAATCCACATTGTAGCCATGCACGAACAGCAGGATCTTCCGGCTGGTCGAGGCGCTGATCGCCTCCTGCATGCGGGCCAGGAATACCGTCTGCTCCAGGGCTTCTATATCTCGTAGGGAGATATGTTTACGCTCATCCGGATCCCACTCGAAGCGGAATACGGAGGGTTTCTCATAGCGTCCGATTTCGTGGTTCGGCGGTATGCCCACCCGGGCGATGCCAAAAGACAGTTCACCGCGTTCACTCCCGAAATACTCGCCCGGTTCCGGGTCCGGCGCCCGGTTGGTTGCGTAGAAGATGGATACCGCCTGAGGTGGTACGGGTTGGGGGGTGATCCGGGAATCGACTTCCGGCGTGGAACCACAGGCGGAAAGCAACCCTACTACGGTAGCTACGATAATTGCGCGGATGGGGCACGGGGATACTCTCAAGGATGAATTCCTGGGTATTCTCGGGAGGTGAAAAATTCGATGAAACAGCGACATATTGGTTCCGTCACGAATGGATTGAAATCCGCATGCAGCGAATGAGCTATAATTTCCGGGCGCCGGCAGTGCGGGATGATGGTTACCTGACAACCTAAATGATTTTCCTGGCGCTATAATACTGCATCTACCGACCTCACCGCTATAGATAGCGCTGTAGGGAGGCAGGCGGGACCCGCAACGGGACTCCCCGCGCCGGTATACAGAACCGTTCCGGAAGCTCAGAATTTCTTTTTGGAATCACAGGAGAGCACTATGGCTGATGTCATTGACTACGAGATATTCGGTGATGATCTGCAACTCGTGGAGGTGGAACTGGATCCGGGTGAAGGGGTCCGCGCCGAAGCGGGCACCATGACCTATATGGAACAGGATATCGAGATGCAGACCGGCACCGGCGGCGATACCCTGAAAAACATCATCTCCGGGAGATAGTTCTCTCCCCCGTGGGCACAAAAAACGTGCCCACTCTACGAGACTGTATGCTGTTTGTCGGGATTGTAGCCTGGATGCAGCGCAGCGAAATCCGGGTGAACATCCGTCACAGCAAAGTAGCCCGGATGGAATGTAATGGAATCCGGGGTATGGCATGTGTGATGATTTCCCGGATTTCGCTGCGCTGCATCCGGGCTACGCTCGCTAGCAGCAGCGTTTGATCCCGCTCCATTTCCGATCAGTTTCGCGCCGGTGGAAGTCCGTGCGTTCCAGGGGTGTGCAGTTGTCGCCGTGGGCTTTGTGGCAATGCTCGAGATAGCAAAGTAGCCCGGATGGAATGTAATGGAATCCGGGGTATGGCATGTGTGATGATTTCCCGGATTTCGCTGCGCTGCATCCAGGCTACCTCCTACCTCCTGAGAGAT
>MGYR01000044.1:2549-4646 GCA_001801825.1 Gammaproteobacteria bacterium RIFCSPLOWO2_02_FULL_56_15
CTCGTAGTCTCTCCGGCAATGCTCGAGATAGCGATCGTAGGCGTCATCGCCGGTCAGCCGCCGCAACAGGGCCCACAACCCCGCACACCAGCCGGCTAACCTAGTCACGCACCCACTCCTCCACCAGCCGGCTCGGTATGTGGGGCGACTCGGAGGTGGGTGGATGGGGCCGCCCCTTAAGGATACGCATGCTGACCCGCAGGGTTTCTATGATCAGCACCCAGGTCGTAATCAGGAAAAATGCCGTGAGTGCGGCATCCAGGCGATCATTGAAGATGAGTTGCGGCGCCTGCTGTGCCATGGCTTCCGGGAGGCTGCCCTCAGCCAGCCGGGTAGCCAGGTCCTCGGCATGAGATAGAAACCCAATGCGCAACTCCGGGTTAAACAGCTTTTGCCAGGCGGCTGTCGAGGTGATGATCGCGAGCCAGCAAAGCGGCCCCGCGGTGACCCACGCATACCGGGCCTTGCCTGATTTCATAAGGATGGTGGTGGCGACGCATAAGGCGATCGATGCCAGCATCTGGTTGGCGATGCCGAACAGCGGCCACAGGCTGTTGATGCCTCCCAGTGGATCAATGGTCCCCATGTACAGAAAATAACCCCAGGCGGCGACCACGAGCGCGCTGGTGAAAATCACCCCGGGATACCAGCTCGTGCGCCCGAGCGCGGGAACGACATTGCCCAGGATGTCCTGGAGCATGAAGCGCGCCACGCGCGTCCCCGCATCCAGCGTGGTGAGGATGAACAGGGCCTCGAACATGATCGCGAAGTGATACCACATGGCCAGGAGTCCCTTGCCGAAGGCGCTGGAGAAGATGCTGGCCATGCCGACGGCCAGTGAGGGCGCCCCGCCGGTGCGGGCAAAGAGGGTCTGCTCGCCCATGGCGGCGGCGAGGGACTGCATGTCCTCGGCGCTGACGGGGAAACCCCAACTGCTGATGGTCGCGACGGCATCCGCTGCGTTGGCGCCCACGACACCGGCCGGACTGTTGATGGCGAAATAGATCCCCGGTTCGAGCACCGTCGCGGCGATCATCGCCATGATGGCGACGAAGGATTCGATGGCCATGGCGCCGTAGCCGATGAAGCGGGAGTCGGCCTCGTTGGTGATCAGCTTGGGCGTAGTCCCGGAGGAGATCAGGGAGTGGAAGCCCGAGATGGCGCCGCAGGCAATCGTTATAAAGACGAAGGGGAACAGCTTCCCGCCAAATACCGGGCCCGTACCGTCAATGAAAGCGGTGAGCGCCGGCATTTTGATTTCCGGTTGCAGCAGGACGATGGCCAACGCGAGTGCGGCGATCGTGCCGATCTTCATGAAGGTTGACAGGTAATCACGCGGGGCCAGCAGCAGCCATACGGGCAGGACCGCGGCGGCAAAGCCATAGGCGATTACAAACAGTGCGAGATGCGGGCCATCGAAATCAAACCAGCCACGCAGGGATTCGACACCATCCAGCCAGCCGCCGCCATATACGGCGAGCAGCAACAGCGCGACACCGATGGTGGTTCCTTCCAGGACCCGGCCGGGGCGGAGGGAGCGCATATAGAGACCCACCAGCAGGGCGATGGGGATGGTCGCCGCTACGGTCGAGGTAGCCCAGGGGCTGTGCTTCATGGCGTTTACCACCACCAGTCCGAGGACCGCGATCAGGATGATCATGATCGACATGACCCCGAGCATCGCCACCACGCCACCGATCGGGCCCAGTTCATCCCGGGCCATCTGCCCGAGTGAGCGCCCATCCCGGCGGATGGAGCAGAACAGGATGACGAAGTCCTGCACGCATCCACCCAGGACCGCACCGATCAGGATCCATAAGGTCCCCGGCAGATAGCCGAACTGGGCCGCGAGCGTCGGTCCGATCAGAGGACCGGGACCGGCGATGGCCGCGAAGTGATGCCCGAATACAATCCAGCGGTTGGTGGGCATGAAATCGCGCCCGTCATCAAAGCGCTCGGCCGGGGTTGCGCGGGAACCATCCAGCATGAGCACTTTCGCAGCGATAAAGGCGCTGTAGAAACGGAAGCCGATCAGGTAGGTACACACCGCCGCAATGATGAACCAGAGACTGTTGATCGTTTCCCCCCGGTGCAGGG
>MGYR01000044.1:4655-5399 GCA_001801825.1 Gammaproteobacteria bacterium RIFCSPLOWO2_02_FULL_56_15
CGATGGCGCCGGCGCCGGCGACGGCAATGACCGTCCAGATCAGGATCTTCGAGAACTGTTTTCGTGCCTGGTTTGCGGATAGGTTCATCAGGTCAACGTCCTTAATGTTCGGGATTACCCTGCCAAGCCTATCACAAGATGAATGTTCGATAGAACCTGCCCGGAGTCCGTTGCAGCCGTTGCCCCCGGGTCATGCAGTCCTGTTGAATGGAGACATTCAGATATGGATACCGGATTTTCCCGGCGCCAGGATCCCGTTGGGATCCAGCGCCCGTTTTATTTTCTGGTTAACGGACCGTTGTACCGGACCGTAGGTTTCGGCGACCTTGTCCATGAATGCGATATTAGTGCGATAGGTGCCGTACCCTTCTTCCGCAAACCGCGTGAGCAGTTTGTCGAAACAGGCATAGGCCTTCCGGGTTTCCTCCGCATCCGATCGGTCATACAGCAGGTCGATGATATGGTGCATCTCCCGCATGCCAACGATGTAGGCACACAGGTAATCAAAACCGAATTCACCGAGGATCTCCCTGGCCATCCGGGTTTGCTTGATCGTCTCGCTGCCACGGGCCTGGGAGAGGGGGGCAAACCACAGCGAACCGCCGCCGGGACGGAAATTATAGGCGCCGAATTCAACCAGGGTCATTTGCCCTGACATCAGGTCTTTCTGCCTCTGAAACAGCACATTGTCCGGTCCGAAATCTGCTTCCGTGACAATCCGGCCGCCGGTGCTGCCAAAGGCCT
>MGYR01000044.1:5612-7943 GCA_001801825.1 Gammaproteobacteria bacterium RIFCSPLOWO2_02_FULL_56_15
CGATACGCAGCGGCCGGAGGACTTCAATCGCCTTCTCGATATCCGCGGGATCGTCATACTGGACGCCGAAGGGTTTGTAGACCGGTGGGGCAGGCATCAACCAGAAGCCGAGCTTGGTCACGATACCGAAATTGGACTGGGTGAAGATGCCATCCAGGTAGGGTCCATACCCCCACTTGAAGACCTGCCAGGTATTGGAGTTGGGGATGCCGCCCATCGCTGTTCGCAGGACCTCGCCATTGGCGAGCACCACTTCCATGCCGCAGGACACCATGAAGTGATCCCCGTATGGCGTATAGCCCGCGCCCCGTTCCAGGGTATTGCCCATGGGCCCCACAATCGGCCCGGGCGACGGCACATCAAGCCAGAGGGGAATATTGTGTTCTTTCAGGTAATCCTGCAATTGCTTGTAGGTGACGCCGGGCTCGACCAGCGCCGTACACAAGACCGGGTCGATCTCGATGATCCGGTTCATGCGCCGCAGGTCCAGGATCATCTGGCCGCGTGTAGCGGGCATTGCCGATCCATAGCCGAAATTGCGGCCGGTCGAGATCGGCCATACGGGGATCCGGTATTCATTGCAGATGACCAGGATGCGCTGTATCTCTTCCACGGAAGTGGCCATCAGCACGCCGGAAGGGGCATAGTCCATTTCATCCACAGGCAGCATGATCTTCCGGTACGGCGCCAGACGCCCGACATCGACGATTACCTGTTCATCGCCGATGGCGGCACGAAACTTTTCAATGGCACGGTCAAAATCGCTGTTGCTGACGCCAGCGGGCAAAATGGAATAGTCTGTCATGGTCCTGTCCCGTTACGGTTATGTCTAGGTTGTCCTGACTCAGATGTCGGCCACTAGAGAGTTAAAAAACAGCTTGCCGGCCAGGCTACCTGACGCCATGCCCCGGATTGCCATCCCTGGGCACCAGGTATCCGTGGCTGCCATCGCCAGTACGGTCCCCACTGCCTCTGCCCAGTTTTGTTTTGGTGAAATGCTGCTAAATCCTGACGCACTTCGTTGCGATATACCCGTTGCAGTCTCGGTGATGCAGTAATCATGGCTGCTTGCGGACAGAACCGCGGCCATGGCATTGCCGATTCCGGCTGCGGCAGGCGCCGAGGAGAAGTGGTGCCTGGATGGGCCCATGAGAGTGGGATCTCCGCGATGGATTCCCGTACAAAGAATCGTGCCGCCGAGATCCCGGAGTGTCTCTTCCAGCAATAACTGGGTAGCTGCATCCATCACACCCACCAGGCGCGTGCCTTGCCACTGACGGAGTTCATGCTGTAAGGCTGCGGGGTCAAATGTGGTTACTGGGGCTACTTTCAATTCTGTCTGGCGCCGAGCGCCGATGTCGGCCAGGGTCCTGGTCAGAGCAGCCATGACAGGGGTATCCAGCCCGCTCCGCAGCAGGATGATCGGCCTGAATGAACGGTTCCGTGGAGTGGAAACGGCATAGCTGTCGCGTATGCCAGGGAAGATAGAGGCAACAACGGCCGTGCTGAGCTTCACTGTCGCTGCGAGGAAGTCACGGCGGCGCATCACATGATCACTCCGCTACAGGGGAGCCCTGGGAATGGAGGATAAAGTCAATCAGCGCATCCAGCTCCGCATCGGTGAACTCCGATGGTTTGAAGGCCGGCATGGCAGTCTTGCCCTGGCGCACGGTTTCCTTGATATAGGCAGGCTCCAGTTGTCTGCCGAACAGGGGAACTCCGACCTGGGTATCGTGACAATAATGACAAACCTTCCCATACAGCTCCCCGGGACCGGTCCATTGCCCGGCGGATTGGGCAGGAGAGGTGGAGGAAAATCCCAGGAGTAGCAGCGGACTTAGCGTTTTAGCCATGGCAGATGCAAAAGACCAGGGGCTGCGTCGGTTTGTTGGAATTACGGGCAACCGAACTCCGTTGCCAGGAACAGGTGCTTTGATCATTGTTCTTATCCCCCGTTTTGCCCCTGAAATCCTACTCTACGCCCCTCCGTTATTCAATGGAAGCCTGTGCGGCTGCCCTCGTGAAAACGATGACCTAAGCTACGCGGGGCCGGCGGTGGCCCACAGCCGGTCGGGGTAATGTGTACACCCTCGACCAAGTACAGAATAGAGTGCAAAATGAGCGCCGCTATCGGGGGTTTCTGCCATCATCCCACCCTGCCTGGGTACATCAGCGGATGACCGGCAAGCGATTAATCGGGAGGAGGAGTGACATGATATTGATACGAGGCAACACCCGCCACATCCGGGCCGGCATCGTGGCCTGTGCCGCCCTGCTGACATCGCTGCCGGCCGCGGCGCAGGACTGGTCCTACTACAGCGGCACGCAGGC
>MGYR01000044.1:8083-8316 GCA_001801825.1 Gammaproteobacteria bacterium RIFCSPLOWO2_02_FULL_56_15
CTCATCGAAGGCTCACTCATCGTCTGCTCCGCGCTCAGCCGGCTCGCGGCCCTCGATCCGGCGACCGGCGAGGAGCGCTGGACCTTCGATCCGGAGGAGCACTTCGGCAAGGCCTCCTTCGAGAATGCGATGTTCCCCAAGTGCCGGGGCGTATCGCCTTGGCTCGATCCGCTGGCGTCCGCGGATGCGGTCTGCCGGCTGCGCCTGCTGTACGGCACCTGGCGCTTCCGTGT
>MGYR01000045.1:0-354 GCA_001801825.1 Gammaproteobacteria bacterium RIFCSPLOWO2_02_FULL_56_15
CCTTCCCCGGGGATCGAGGGTTTAAAGAAGCTGAAGGCGATCTTTTGCTGCCCCTTGCCCAGGATATTGAGATTGTATACCCCGCTTTCCTTGATCAGTGCGTGGGAGCGTGAATCCGCCTTGATCCCCATGACGATCAGGGTGGGTTCGAAGGCGGTCTGGCTGACCCAGGTTATGGTCGCCGCGGCAACTTCCTCCCGTGTGCAGACGGTGAGTACATAAAGCCCATAGGGGATCATGCGCAGGGCGGTCGTTTTTGCCTCCTTTCGAGCTGTGATTGGCTTACTCATTGATTCCCCTATATACCGAAGCCTTCCTCTACTGTCGCAAATACCCGGTAGACACCCCGCAGTT
>MGYR01000045.1:385-7652 GCA_001801825.1 Gammaproteobacteria bacterium RIFCSPLOWO2_02_FULL_56_15
GACCAGGGTCATGGGTTGTGGCAATGCATCGACGTGGAAGAAGGCCACTTCCTCGATCTCGTCATTCGGTGTCCAGGCTTGCCGCCCGATGATCCTGGCGCTGAAAGACAGGACCAGGTCGTCTTCATAGGGTTTGGCATAGGCGCCAATAAGATCGCCGGGTGCGATCATATACCCCGTCTCCTCCAGTACCTCCCGCTCCAGCGCAGCCAGCGGTGATTCATTCGCTTCGATCCGCCCTCCGGGATTGGTCCAGCGGCGGATACCGTAGCAGGTGCGCACGCACAGGACCCGTTTCCGGTCATCGAATATAATCGCGAATACACCCAGGGTGGCCATCAACTCTCCCTTGCCAGGCTGCCTGATCGGTTCACGGCCGGTAACGGGTGGGATCGTGGATAGCCGCGCTGGTGAAGCCATTGCGCCGGATCCGGCAGGCCTCGCAAATCCCGCAAGCGAGCCCCTCGCTGTCGGCCTGATAACAGGAAACCGTGCTGGAATAGTCGACCCCCAGCCGCGTCCCCAGCCGGATGATCTCCGCCTTGCTGAGCGTGATCAGGGGCGTGTGGATCCGGAAGGCAGCGCCTTCCACACTGGCGCGGGTGGCCAGGTTGGCCATCGCCTCGAAGGCGTGAATATATTCCGGCCTGCAGTCGGGATAACCTGAGTAATCGACGGCATTGACTCCGATGAAGATATGCCTGGCATTGATGACTTCCGCATAACCGATCGCAAAGGAAAGAAATATGGTGTTACGCGCCGGTACGTAGGTGATTGGAATGCCCTTGACCGGTTCGAGCGGCACTTCGATGGTATGATCCGTGAGGGCGGAGCCCCCGAAACTTCCCAGATCGATGGTCAGGATCCGGTGTTCCCGTGCCCCTTGCAGGCTGCAGACGGCGCGGGCCGCCTCCAACTCTGCATCATGCTTTTGTCCATAGCGGAAACTGAGGGCATGGCAATCGTAACCCTCGTGGACCGCGATCGCCAGCGTGGTGGCGGAGTCTAGTCCGCCGGATACCAGAACAACCGCCTTCATCGATCGTACTCCGTCTGTTTTGTTCAATCTCCGGAAGGGTCATTGTAGCCGGTTTTTTCACCGGGGAAACCCACCCATTATCTCCGGTGTGTGATCTCGGGGTCAGTGCCCGCGGGCCTCTCCCCAGAGGTATTTGTGGATCTGCAACTGAAACCGGACCGGCAGACGGTCCGCCAGGATCCATTCCGCGAGTTCCACGGCTGCAAGCTGCCCATGGCTGGGGGAAAAGAGGACTTCGCAGCGGTCCGGAAGCCGAAATTCCTGGAGCTTCTGCCGGGACCATTCGTAATCCCCGCGGTCGCAGATCACGAATTTGACCTGGTCCCGGGACGTGAGGCAGGCGAGGTTCCCGTAGAGGTTGCGAAGCGACTCACCTGAACCCGGTGTCTTGAGGTCCAGCACCCGGATGACCCGCGGGTCGATATTCGAGATATCCAGGGCACCGCCGGTTTCGAGCGACACGGTGTAGGATTCATCGCATAAGAGATTGAGCAAGGCCGGGCAATCCTTCTGCGCCAGGGGTTCGCCGCCGGTCACGGTGACATGGCGTGTCCGGTATTCGGACACCGCCTCGAGTATGGCGCCGATTCTCAAGGGGCGGCCCTCATGGAAGGCGTATTGCGTATCGCAATAAAGGCAGCGCAGGGGACAGCCGGTCAAACGGATAAATACCGTAGGCAGACCGCTGAGATTCGTTTCACCCTGGATCGAATGAAAAATCTCATTGACCACCAGGACGCGATTCAGCCGGGCGCTAACCCCCTCGTGTTCCTGCGGCAGGGGTGACATGAGGTGGGGCAGATCCCCCTACCGGTTCCCCGTAAGTGCGATCTGTTGCAGCCGCGCCTGGGCCAGACGGCTGGCCGTGGTGTCCGGATATTGCCGGATCAGCATGTCCAGGTATTGCCGGGCCTCGTTGATAAGTCCCAACTCCTGGTAGCTGTAACCGATCTTCAACAGGGCATGGGTATATTTCTGGCTTTCAGGATAGTTATTGGTGAGTTTCTCATACTCGGCGATGGCGTTTTCGAACTGCCGCAGGACATAGAAGGATTCGCCCAACCAGTACTGTGCATTGTCTGAATATTGCGCCCGCGGGTATTTTGCCAGGAAGGATCGAAACGCAACGATCGCCTGCTCATACTGTGCAGCTTTCAGCAGGGAGAAGGCCTGGTCGTAGTCTGCGCGGACCAAGTCCGGGTTGGCGCCCTCCACTTCGCCCATCTCCATCACCGGTGCTCCGATCTCGTTCGTCACCGCGCCTTCCGGGAGGAGCGCAGCTTGCCCTGCCACCGGAGTGGCAGCGATGGTCGTATCCCCCTGGGCCGGAGCTGGTATTGATGCCGCCGAATCCGCCAGGGACTCGGCTGGTACGGTGGGCAGGGTCTCTATCTCCAGGGTATCGGCCTCCAGTCCGGTCGGCTCCTGTGACTGCATCATGGTCTGATCCGGACCATAGACCGGAGTCAGTGTCTGGAGGGGTGGGGTGGCAGGGTTTGGCAGGCCCGTGATTTGGCCCGGCGCCGTCGTTCCTGCGATTGCCGGGCCGCCTTCCAGACGCTGGAGGCGCTGGTCCATGTCGGTATACAGGGCCTGTTGACGGCTCTGTAGCTGTCCCAGGTTATGATTCTGCAATTCGATTTCCCCGCGCAGGCGGGCCAGCTCCAGTTGCAACTGTTCTGTCTGTTGCAACAGATCCAGCAGACCCTGGTTCTGCAGCAACTGTTCAATCCGGTCGAGGCGCTGAGCCGCGGATTCCGCCCTGGGCTGAGCGACCGGGGCCTGGGCATGGATTGCCGGCAAATACGACAATAACAAACAGGCGGTCAGGGAATGGATAATGACTTGATGGGCTTT
The DNA here is from genome assembly GCA_001801825.1 of Gammaproteobacteria bacterium RIFCSPLOWO2_02_FULL_56_15. GTDB lineage: Bacteria > Pseudomonadota > Gammaproteobacteria > Eutrophobiales > Eutrophobiaceae > 2-02-FULL-56-15. The sequence goes on from MGYR01000045.1 coordinate 3,282, forward strand.
CACGTGCTGCTCCTGGGTTTTCCGCCCCCGCTAATAGACGAGTTCCACACGCCGGTTCTGGCCCCATGAATAATCATCATGTCCTGACTCGACCGGGCGTTCTTCGCCGTAGCTGACGGTCCTGACCTGGGATGCAGCGGCCCCCAGCAGCGTCATTTGCCGTTTGACCGCCAATGCCCGTCGCTCGCCCAAGGCCAGGTTATACTCCCTGGAACCACGCTCATCGGCATGTCCTTCCAGAGCAACGACCACATTGGGGTTGTTGACGAGATAGTTGGCGTGAGCTTCCACCACATCGCGGTAGCGCTCCTGGATATCGCTGCTGTCGTATTCGAAATAGATGATACGGGTGGACAGCGGACTGTTGGGATCGTCCAGCTCACTCATGCCGGCGCCACTTCCTTCCCCAGCGCCGTAGGTGTTAACGTCGCCGTTGTCGCCGGCGCCGCTGCGATCGTCTACGGATGCCGAAGGCTGCTGTTTACTGCCGCCGGTGGAAGAACAGGCACCCAGCAGCACTGTAAGCAGGACAATCAGGAATAAACGGGTTTTCATAATCTTTCTTGTCTCCTAGAAAATAAAGCGGTCGGGATGCCGACTGCGAAAGCATAGCATTCCTGCGGGATGGTTGAAATGGAGTTCAGTCAATCAGGTTCACTGTCTGTAGTTTGATCAGGGCATTTCCGGGGGGAAAGGCCCCCAGGCCGGCTCCCGGACCTCGCCAACCTGCAGCGCCAGGCGCTGGTGTACGCTGCCGTCCGCGGAAACCGCCGCCAGTTCCGATCCCTGCCGGCCGGTGGTGGCATACATGATCATGCTGCCGTTGGGGGCAAAACTTGGGGATTCATCCAGTCTGGCGCCGGTCAGTAGGGTGATGTCGCTGGTGCGGAAATCCAGGATACCTATCCGGTACGTGTTGTCTTGCCCATGTACCAGGCTCATGCTGTTGCCATCGGGAGAATATCTGGGCCGTGCATTGTAAACGCCGACAAAGGTCAGACGCTCGGTCCGGCCGCCGTTGGTGCTCATTTCATAGATCTGGGGGTTACCGCCGCGGTCGGAGGTGAAGGCGATCTTCTGGCCGTCCGGGGACCAGGCCGGCTCCGTATCGATCCCCCGGTCATGGGTGAGCCGCTCCAGGTTCCTGGTGGCGAGATGCATGATATAGATCTCGGGATCCCCTTCCCGGGATAAGGTCATCGCCAGACGGGTACCGTCCGGGGACCAGGCCGGCGCGCTGTTGATGCCGGAGAATCCCGCCACCCGGGTGCGTTCGCCGGTAATGATGTCCTGGATAAAGATGGAGGAATTCCGGCTTTCAAAAGAGACATAGGCCAGTTGCCTGCCATCGGGGGACCAGGCGGGCGACATCAGGGGTTCGGACGATTCCATCAGTACCTGGGAATTGAAACCGTCGGCGTCGGCGATCTGCATCTGATAGCGTTTGCTGCCGTCGTCGTTGTTTCGTACCGTGACATACGCGATGCGGGTATCGAAAGCGCCGCGGATGCCTGTCAGCCGCTCGAAGATGATGTCGCTGATGCGATGGGCGGTGCGACGTATCTGTTTTGCGGTTGCGGGGATGCGGAAACCGGCGATCTGGGCGCCACGATAGACATCAATCAGGCGGAATTCCACCTCGAATGTTCCGTCCGGCAGGGCCTTGAGCGCCCCCAGTACGATATTTTCCATGCCCAGCAGCCGCCAGTCACGGAAGTTGACTTCCTGGAACTGCACCGGTCGCTGAGGCAGATCAGCTTCCTCCATCACCGCAAATCTGCCGCTACGTTGCAGGTCGTTCCCGATGGTAAGTGCGAACTCAACCGGCGGCATTTCCGGCGCCCCGGACCAGTTGAACGGGACGATGGCGATCGGCAGGGTGTTTTCGACGCCGCGATCAATGATAATTTCCAGTTCGTCCGCTGCGAACAACGGTCCGATATACAATGCTAGTAAAAGTATCAGTAGGCTTCTCATCGTCATCCTGTATATCCTGGTGGTTACTGGGGCCGGAACGGCAGGCGGAACTGGCGCAGTCCAAGCCTTTCAAAGGTAGCTGGATCCTCCGGCAGCGGCAGCGGTGATGCCTTTTGTACCGCATTGATGGCACGGCGGTCAAAGATTTCGTTGCCGCTGGACTGACTGATCGAGACACTTACCACTTCGCCACCCGGAACGGTCCTGACGATCAACACGCATTCGAGCCCCGGCGCTAAGCCGCTGACATTATAGTTGCTGACCACGCTCCGGTAGATGTTTGCCGTGATGCCCTGCAAGAGCGCCTGATCCTGACCCTGCTGCTCGGCTTGCTGTTCCGCCAGCTGTATCTGGCGGGCGGCCTCTTCTTCTTCCTTGCGCTGCTTCTCGGCCTCCGCCTTGCGTGCCTGATCTTCATCCTGCTTGCGCTTGCGTTCCAGCTCCTCCTGCTGTTTTTTCAGATCCGCCAGCTTTTTCTGTTCTGTTTCACGTGCCTTCTGTTCCTGCAGTTTCTTCTTTTCCAGGTCAACCAGCCGTTTTTCCTCTTCCTTGCGCTTGGTTTCCGCCTGGGTGGATTTCTTTTCCAGCTCGCGGACCTGTTGTTCGAGTTTCTGCTGCTTGGCCAGTTCTTCCTGCGCTTTCGCGGTATCAAGCTCCTGCAGCCGTTGCAGCTCTTTTTCCACCTGGGCGCTGTCTACGGCAACCGCCTCTACGATATTCATCTGGGGCATCTGCTGTGGTGTCTTCCGGGAGGGGAAATCAAAACTGAGTACCAGCAGCAGAACGGCGGCAATATGGATTAGCACCGATCGGAGTGAGGATTGCAGTGTCAGGCTGGTAAGCAAAATCGGCCCCTATTGCGCAGGCGGGTCGGTGATCAGCCCCACACCGTTGACCCCGGCGCGCTGCAGCATGGCCATGGCCTCTACGACCCGGCCGTAGGGCACGCTCTGGTCACCCTTTAGGTATACCGGGATCCCCGGTTGATACTTGAGGAGGGCGCTGACCCGGTTGGCCAGGGTCTGTGGGTCAATTGGTTGATCCTGGTTTTCCCCGTAGTTGATGTAGAATTTACCGGCACTGTCGACGCTAATCACCACGGGTTCCCGGTCCTCGGCAGGCATGGGTTCGGATGGCGCCTGTGGCAGATCCACCTTGACCCCCTGGCTGAGGAGTGGCGCCGTGATCATGAAGATGATCAGGAGGACCAGCATGACATCGATGTACGGTACGACGTTGATCGCCGACATCGGTTTTTTTCGCACCCGCGGTTTCATGGGTTATTGGTCATTAGCTGTGTGCATAGCGATGGAGAATGGATGAAAACTCCTCCATGAAGATGTCATATCGGTTCAGCAATCGCTCCGCGTCGTCGGAATAACGGTTGTAGGCGATCACGGCCGGGATGGCCGCAAAGAGTCCCATGGCGGTGGCGATCAGTGCCTCGGCAATACCCGGCGCCACCATGGATATGGTGGCCTGCTGGACATTGCCGAGCGCCCGGAAGCTGTTCATGATCCCCCAGACGGTGCCGAACAGGCCGATATAGGGACTGGTGGAACCGACGGTGGCCAGGAAGGCCAGGTGTTTTTCCAGCACCTCCACCTCCCGGTTCAGCGCCACCCGCATCGCCCGCTGGGCGCCTTCCAGCATGGCTTCCGGATCGATCTTGGTCTGCGCTTTCAGTTTGGCGAATTCCCGGAAGCCGGATTCAAAGATCTTTTCCATGCCGGTGGAAATATATTTTTTGTTGGTCAGGCGGTTATAGAGCGGCGCGAGATCCTCGGCCGACCAGAAGCGTTCTTCGAACTGATTGGCGGATTTTTGCGCCAGGCTCAGTATCCTGGATTTGCTGAAGATCATGGTCCAGGAGACCACCGAGACCCCAAGCAGGAGGAGCAGGACAAATTGGACCAGGGGGCTGGCGTTCAGGATCAAGTGAATAAAGGAAAGGTCAGTTGACATGATTCAGTTCCATTCTAAATGAATTCGGCAGCCGGCGGGGTTTCATATCCGCCGCATTGAGACAGGCGATACTTACCTCGGCATCACAGAGGAGGTCCTGTTCCTGGTTCAGGATTTCCTGTCGAAACAGCAGGCTTGCGGCGCCCAGGCTGAGGAGGGTGTTCCGGATCTCAAGTATTGCATCGATGCGAGCCGCCTTTCTGTAGTTGATGGTTATCCGGGTGACCGCAAAGAGCAGTCCCTCGCTGTCACGCAGCTCGGATTGTGAATAGCCCAGTTGCCGGAGCCATTCCGTGCGGGCGCGCTCCATGAACCTGAGATAGCTGGTGTGGTAGACGACACCCCCGGCATCTGTATCCTCGTAATAGACGCGCACTGACCAGATAAATTCCCTGCTCGCGGGTAGGGCCGGCTTATTCTTCTTTTTCA
>MGYR01000046.1:0-383 GCA_001801825.1 Gammaproteobacteria bacterium RIFCSPLOWO2_02_FULL_56_15
CATGGCCTGCAGGAGATCCGCCTGCTCGGTCTTGGTCGGCAACCCTGTGGAAGGACCGCCTCGCTGCACGTTGATTATCACTACCGGCAACTCAGTCATGACGGCGAGCCCGATGGCCTCGCTTTTCAGCGCCATCCCCGGTCCACTGGTGCCGGTGAGTCCCAGTGAGCCGCCGTAGGCCGCACCGATGGCCATTCCGATGGCCGCGATTTCGTCCTCTGCCTGCATCGTAATCACCCCGAAGTGGCGCAGCCTGGACAATTCGTGCAGGATCTCGCTCGCCGGTGTAATCGGATAGGAGGCGTAAAACAAAAGTCGCCCGCTCAATTCCGCTGCCGTCAGCGCACCCAGGGCGGCCGCCTCATTACCGGTGATTCTGCGGT
>MGYR01000046.1:411-10807 GCA_001801825.1 Gammaproteobacteria bacterium RIFCSPLOWO2_02_FULL_56_15
GATATGATATTTGCCGGTAAAGAGTTCCACGGTATCGGCAAAATTATAACCGGCCTGCAGGGCCAGTTTATTGGCCTCGGCCATCTCCGGCCGTGTCCCGGCGTAGCGTGTGTCTATGTATCGTTTGATTGGATCGACTGAGCGGTCATACAGCCAGGTAACCACCCCGAGAGTAAACATGTTTTTGCATTGTGCAGCCTGCTTTCTGCTGATCCCGGTATTCTCGACTGCCGCCGTGGTGAGCGAGCTGATAGGGATCGGGTAGATTTTGAAACCGGAAAGCGAGCTATCGACGAGTGGATCGTTATCATAACCGGCTTTCTGTATTTCGGCCCGGGTAAAGGCATCGCTGTTGAGGATGATGGTTCCCCCATGCACCAAATCCATGATATTGGTCCGCAATGCCGCGGGATTCAGCGCCACCAGGACTTCCGGCTGATCGCCTGGCGTATCGATCTCATAGGAACTGAAATTCAGCTGGAAGCTGCTGACCCCGGCCAGTGTGCCCGCCGGCGCCCGGATCTCGGCCGGATAATCCGGCAAGGTACTGACGTCATGGCCAAGCATGGCTGATTCATGCGTGAACATCGAACCTGTGACCTGTATTCCATCTCCCGAATCACCGGCAAAACGGATTACGGCATTCTTGATTTCAAGCTGGCTTTTCATTACAACTTCGCACCTTGCTATGTTTCGCTCGATTGAGCATCAAAACCAAATGGCAGTCATGGGTAGATGGATGTGTTAAATCCGCGTTACCGAATCGGGATTCAGGTAATGATACAAGATAGCATTCTCCAATGACATAAGGATTAACCCATTTCCGGTTCGGATACAAATTAAAAAAACACCAAAATTTGTACGTGATATACGGTTATTGTTCATAGTATTATCATTCTGGTCCCCACAAACAGCAGTGCCAACTTCTGTTGTAAATGACATCAGACAGGATGAATAGTTCTTGGTGCAAATAACTGGCACAACCCCATTGCAACATTCTGGTTTCCATGTGGACATATAATCGGATCCTTATTCTTTAAATCATGAAGATCCGGTATAACGGTGCATGCCCGCAAAAACATTCCACATGAAAGATAGTGACATCCTCGATATCACAGGCCAGTGGGTAAGCGAAGGTCGAAGACTCGCGCTGGCTACCGTGATCGAAACCTGGGGCTCGTCGCCCCGCCCGGCTGGCAGCCATCTGGTAGTGGATTCCGCAGGCCATTTCGAAGGCTCGGTATCCGGTGGGTGCGTGGAATCCGCAGTCATCAGCGCCGCCCTGGAAGTCATGCAGTCCGGCCGGGGGCGGATCCTGGAATTCGGTGTCAGTAATGAACTTGCCTGGGAAGTGGGTCTGGCCTGCGGTGGGAGGATCCAGGTATATGTGGAACCCATCGAGACTACCCCTTGCGTCGGTGGGGACCAACGGAACTGATGCAAGAATCTATTCTGAGTGAGTTGAACCAGGCGCGGAGCAATCGGCAGGCTGTGGTGCTGGTTACAAATTTGGGCATGGGACAGCAGAAATTACTGGTCGGTGATTCCGCTCCAGGGACAGATCCAAGGCCGGATCCCCTCCGGGATCATGCCAGACAGGTCCTGGAAACCAACACCTGCCTGAGGGTCAGGCTTGATGAACAAGATCTATTTATCCAGCCGTTCAATCCCCCGCTACGGATGCTGATCATCGGCGCTGTCCACATCACCCAGTACCTTACGGATTTTTCCCGCCTCTGCGGATTTGAGGTATTCGTCATCGATCCACGCCGGGCGTTCGCCAGCCGAGACCGCTTTCCGGATTCCGAATTGATTGATGCCTGGCCGGATCAAGCGATGACAAGACTGCCCCCCGATGCCAGGACTGCGGTCGTCACCCTCTCTCATGACCCCAAGCTGGACGATCCGGCGTTATGCCGGGCTTTGAACTCACCGGCCTTTTACGTCGGGGCGCTGGGTAGCCGGAAAACCGCCCGGGCGAGAAACCAACGCCTGTTGGAATCCGGTTTTTCGGCAGCGCAAATAGTGCGAATCCACGGCCCGGCAGGTCTGGATATCGGGGCCGAATCTCCCGCGGAGATCGCGGTTTCCATTCTGGCGGAAGCAATTAACCGCCTCCACAAACCGGAACACGAATGAAACTGGAACAACGTGCGGTCTCCCTGGCTGCAGGTACGATACTGGCGCACAGTATCAAGGATTCGGGTATCTCACTGAAGAAGGGTCACATCCTTACACCGGAAGACCTCAGACTGCTCGAAGCTGGCGGATACGCGATGCTGACGGTGGTAGTCACCGATGCCGGAGATATAGGTGAAAACGAGGCGGCAGCCAGGCTGGCCGGAGTCCTGTCGGGACCTGATATCAGTACTGACAAGGCATTTACGGGACGCTGCAATCTTAAAAGCGCTGTCCATGGCCTGCTCAGTATCAGGCGCGATTCCATCGACCGGATTAACCTTGTCCATGAATCCATAACCCTGGCCACACTGGAGCCATACTCAGTGATTCATCCCGGGCAACTGGTAGCCACGGTTAAGATCATCCCTTTTGCGGTCCCCGCCGACATCCTCGCCGCCTGCGTGGAACTTGCGGAAGCCGCGGCGCCCATGATCCGGGTTGCACCTTTCATACCCAAGCGAACTGGATTCATCCAGACTTGGTTGCCTGGGATGCAGGAAAGCCTGTTGAACAAAACCACACGGGTACTGGAAAAAAGACTGACCGCGGTGCAAGGAAATCTCGCCATGGAACTTCGGTGCCGGCATGATTCCGTGGAAATCAGCCAGGCCATAGCCAGGCTTCTGGATCTCCGGGTTGAGTTGATCATCGTGGCTGCTGCCTCGGCCATCATCGATCGTGAAGATGTTGTCCCCACGGCCATCATCCGGGCAGGCGGTGAAATCATGCACTTTGGCATGCCGGTAGATCCCGGTAATCTGCTGCTACTCGCGAGACACGGTCGATGCCCGGTGGTCGGAATGCCGGGGTGTGCCCGTTCACCCAGTCTCAATGGCTTCGATTGGGTACTCGAACGGCTTGCTGCGGAGATACCACTTTCTGCACGCGATATCATGGTCATGGGCACGGGTGGTCTACTAAAAGAAATAGGCAACCGGCCGCAACCCCGATTGGGCGGTTCCGAAAGAGAAAGTCATGACGACCGTACATAAGTCTTATATACTTCTAGATAAATGCTCTAACTAATTGCTTTAATTATGTTAATTTTTTAAAATTAAGGTAAGTTATCAAGTTTATAATAGTCTGACCGGCGCTGTGCCGATAACGTATGGAGTGATGCAACCGCATGGCAGCAGAACCCACAATCAGACGGATCCTCATTCTGGATGATGACTATGACTATCGGCGCCTGCTGATCACCCATCTTAAAAAATCCTTCCCACACGCAGAATTAGTGGAATACGACCCCGTGGCTCGCGGTGTTCCCGGGGATGATTTTGACTGGTCCGCCTATGATGTGCTACTGCTGGACTATTACCTCTCTATTCATGGCCTCACCGGCCTCGACATCCTCCAAGCCAATCGCAAGAACAAAATGTTTCCGGCGACACTCATGCTGACGGCAGCCGGTACCGAGGAAATTGCAACCAAGGCAATCCGGGCCGGGGTCTACGATTTCATTCGCAAGGATCAACCCCACAAGCACCGCTTGGCCAGTGCGATCCAGGAAGCCTTCAGGAAACATAACCAGCAGAGGACACGGATCCAGGAAATTACCAGCCAGAGCCGGGCCTTCAACAAGGCAGTATTCTACCGCACCCTCGAACTGGCGGGTAAAAGCGCCGACGAGAAAGCGCTACTCCTGATCCAGCTGGATCATCCCCGGGAAATGGAAGATGAACTCGGGCTCGTTTTTCTCACCAACGTCCTGCGACACCTGTCGCGAGTCTGTCTCGAGTTGCTGGAGAGGGCAACCACAAACCCGAGTATTACACGCCTCAGTGACACGGCTACCGCCATAATCATGGATCAAAACGGGTCCGTGGAGACATTGTCTGACAGGGCCCTTCAGCTTTGTGAATCCTTGGCGGCAAAACCATATGTCTATCAGAACCGTAGCTATCAATACAATGTCAGCATGGGAATCGTGCCGCTTAGTGAAGTCACCGGTACGGCTGAACATATTATCTCGCTGGCCAGGTCCGCCTGTGTAATTGCGTCCGGCACACCTGGCAGTTCCTACCACATTCATGGCACCAGATTCTCGGGTGCAGTGTCGCCAGGTAAAGCTAAGCCTTTGCTTGCCAGTATCGTGGAATCCCCGCCCGGAGATGGGCCATCGGTTATTCCGGTGGCAGCAATTCCCCCGGAAATCCCGCTGGATAAGCCACCAGCCACTGAATCTGCAACCGTCAACGGTACTGCCGATAGCAAACTGAAGATTGTCCGTCAGGAAACACCCGCAGACCAGGAGCGGGAGACTCCAAGCCCGCAATGGACACCCATGGATCGCAGAATTTCGAAACGGCTGGAGGCATTGGTTCAGGATGAGGCTAAGCTGGATGAATCACAGCTTGGCAAACAGGCTCTGCTCATTAAGAAGGCATTCGATGAAAACCGGATTGTCCAGACCTTCCAGCCGGTGATCAGCCTGTTCAGTGATTCAGCCACAGAGGCGGAGTTATACATGATTTCCCTGCAGTTGGTGACAACCGACGGAAGTATTCTGCATAATAATGTCGTGATGCAGGCCGTGGAAACAGATGCATTCAGGAAGTTTGTCGATCGCTGGATGCTGCGCGAGTCCATTGCCCGGGTCATCAATACCCGAATGCGCAGAACCGTATTCCTATTGCATCTGAGCGAGGCATCTCTCGCGGATTCACACCTCTTCGACTGGTTGCGCAAGCACTTCGCCGGTTCTCGTGACCACCTGCCTGAACATTCGATTGTTCCGTTGATCCCGGCAAAAGGTATTCCCACCAGAATAAAACAGGCCGAAGCACTGATACACTACCTGAAAAAGTCATATAGATTTGGTTTTGCTCTGCACGCTACTGGTCCAACCGATGACCTGTATGAACTGACGAGCAAGGGTTTGTTCGATTATCTGGTCATCCAACAAACGAAAATTCCGGAATTGCAGTCACTCGTCCCAGTAAAAGCTACTGGACAAACCCTGCTGGCCCGCCTGAAGCAGGAGGGCGTCCGGATCATCGCAGACGGGATCAATGATTCAGCCATGCTGACCGAGGCCATCAATCTGGGTGCGGATTACGCCGTGGGCCCATTTGTAGGTGATGAACTTACGCAACTAGATGAATCTACTAATTTTGAATCCTTTGAAATCACATGAATATAATCTGTAGATCTCTTATCGCAAACCCATACAGCAGGAGTTTCACTTGAGCAACAACGACAAGATACCGTACGAGGACAAACGAATTGGTGACTTTCTGGCCTGTTCCAAAGGCCTCCTGCAGAATGCCGTCAAGAAACAGGGGCATATCCTCAAGCACAAAATACCGTACAAGACCATCGGTCAGCTCCTGATCGAGAATGGGGACATCACGCGCGAAGACTGGGAAACCGCTATACGGAAACAGCGAATCTTCCGCTTACGGTCCTGTCCGGTATTCTCCTCACTATCGGATACGGAGCTTGCAGCGCTAAGTTCCAGCTTTGTTGAGGTGACCGTGGATATGGGTGAGCAGTTCATCGTTCAGGATATGCCCGAACCCACGCTCTACATACTTGCTTCAGGCAAAGTGGAGGTATACCGGACGGAAGTTGATGAAACCCGGACTCATATCGCCTACGTTGAACCACCGGAACCCATCGGTGAAATGGGTTATTCTTCCGGAGGTGTGCGAACCGCTTCCGTACGGGCGGTCAAAACCAGCATCCTGCTGCGCGCCAACTACAAGGATCTGACTCATTATTTTGAAAACGTCCCACGGGTCGCTTTTGAATTCATGCGTATCGTCGAGGCACGCCGGCAGGACACCGAAGAGATCCTGAAAAATCCCGAGTAATCGGAATCAATGAAGACCCCAACCTCCAGACTTGGCGAGTTCCCGGTCACTGACATAAGGATTGGTCTGCCGCTCCAGGCCGAAACTGGATACTGGTCCATGACCTGAGACAAACTGCACATCATTGCCAAGCGGCCAGAGTTTTTGCGTGATCGAACGAATCAGGGTCTCATAATCGCCCCCAGGGAAATCCGTGCGGCCGATGGAACCACAAAACAGAACATCGCCGACAAAGGCCAGTTTCATCGCTTGGTGATAATAAACCACATGACCTGGAGTATGTCCTGGACAATGGTGGACATCCATAATGACATTACCGAACTGCACTTTGTCCCCCTGTACCAGCCATCGATCCGGCGTAAATGGCTCTGCCCATTCAAAACCGTATTCCCTGCCATGTTCGCCCAAGGCATCAATCCAGTACTGATCATCATGATGCGGCCCCTCCACCGGGACGGCCATCCTCCTGGATAACTCTGCCACGCCAGCGGCATGATCAACATGGCCATGGGTGACAAATATCTTTTCCAGGACTGCGTTGCTCTCCTCCAACCTGCGAAGTATAAGGTCCAGATCTCCTCCGGGATCGATCACGGCAGCCTTGCCTGTCTCCTCACATGACAATAAGGAACAATTCTGCTGGAACGGGGTAACGGGAATAATGGTGACTTTCATCAGACTCTTTCCTTCCTGTGGTTGATTCCGAATATGCAATAGCACAGTTTCCGCTTAGCGATGTATATCCGCGGGCGTTAACCTGATGGCCCGCTCCCGCATTCAAATTCCAGGCACGTCAGATCTTCCATAGTCCGCTTGATGAGTTGCTTGTAGTCCGGCAGGAGCTTACGCTCCAGGGTTAGCAGATCCTCATGGATGGATCTGGTTTTGGGATTACCGGCAATCAACGCGCAACAATCCTTGTACGGTTCGATGGATATCTCATAGGTGCCTATACCTCGTGCGATGCTGATAATTTCATCCTTGTTGGTTCCAACCAACGGCCTGAATAGCGGCATCTCAATGCAACGTGATGTACTGACAAGATTCTCAAGAGTCTGGGATGCCACCTGGCCCAGACTGTCGCCATTTACGAGGGCCAGGGCCTTGATCCTGCCGGCAAGCTGCTCCGCAATCCGCATCAGGAACCTCCTGAAAAGCACCAATTCGTAACCTGAAGGGTGCCCACGCAGTGCCAGGTCAAAATATGTATTAGGAGCAACAAATAACCTTGACTTTATCGTGTACCGGCTGAGTTCCCGCGCAAGTCGCCCGATCACCGAATCTGCAACTTCCTGCCAGCTTCGGTGGCTCGCTGACAGGTGGAAAAGATCGACATTGCAACCACGCCTCGCCATGGAGAAAACTGCTACAGGCGAATCGATTCCACCCGAGAGCAATGCCAGGACCCTACCACCGCTACCCACCGGAAGTCCACCTACCCCCTTGAGTTTGTTGGCATAGAGATAGAGGCCATCAGGATAGGCATCGATATAGAAAGTGCGGTCCGGTCGTTTGAGGTTGACCTTGTTCCACCCTGTATCCTGCAGGATCACTGCACCCAGACGCTCTCCCATCTCGCGCGAGGTCGTCGGCAGGGACTTGTCGACCCGGTTGAATCTCACTGCGAAACTTGCATCCTTTATAAAATAGATACTGGCAAGTTCCACGATTTCAGATTCCAGGATCTCCCAGTTGATCTGATTGTTGTCATCGAGCATCTGATGAGGAGGGATCCAGCGGGTGGCCGCGATGGAAGAAATCCCAGCTACCTTCTGCATCAAGGAGAGAACCTGTGGTACTTCAGCCTCCTGTTTCTCCGGGACGATAATACAGACTCGACCTCTGGAGGCGCCTGCGTTCCAGTGGTAGCCGGCGCGCAGGAGAATATGGCGGACATTCCGCTCAAGTGCCCGCTGGAAATCAGACTGGTTTTTGCCCTTCAGCGTAATATCGGGAGCATGCAATAGAACCCTGTGCCGTCCAGAGCTTGTTTTAACGAGGCGTTCTGAATTGGCGCCTGAACCGTTTGTGGATTCTTCAATCAATTGGCCGGACCTAAAAATGGATGGGATTTCGAATTACCCGGTCTCCATTGGAGATCGCAGAGTAAAAAGATTATAGTTTGACAAAGCATGCGGGAAATACGGATTCATGTCATCACAAAACACATCTCAAGTCACCATCAGCCAGTCCGTCGCCATTCTGGTGGATGGCAACAATATGGAGCGCAGTATTCACGGTAAAACCAGTGATACACAGACCATGCTGAACTTTGATACTTTGATCCCCAGACTGCTCGACAATCGTGGGTTGAACCGGCTCATCTATTTCCGGGAGGGTAGAAATATCTCAGAGAAGCTTCAGGAACGATTATACGTTAACTATCACGGGTCTGTCAGGCCATGTCACAAGAGCGCCGACATCCCACTGACAATCAATGCGATGCAACTGGCCAGCAAGGTGGATTCAATCATTATCATGTCCGGAGATTCTGACTTTGTTGAACTTGTCCGGCACCTGAAAAGTGAGGGAGTGCGGGTGGAGATCGCGGCAATTGCCAGCACGGCTTCACGGTTCTTGCTTGAAGAGGCTGATTATTTCCACGAAATCACGGAAGCGGACTGGTTCACGCTGCCGCAAAAAAAAGTCTCCCGAAATAAACGGAAAAGAAAACAGCCCGCTGGTGATGCCAAGGTCACTCCGACGCCCGATCCGTCCAGTCCTGCTCCTGAGTAATCACTGCACCCGCAGGAATAATAACCCGGCTGCCCCCTCCGTTCTTCAGGAAAACGCTTCCCTGTAATACAACGCCTCTGGCGAAACCGATATCACCTTCGATCTCGAGTTTGCTACAGGCCAGCAAGGATGGAACGCCTTCCGGAAATCGGTATTCATAATCATCGATGAGCCTGAAGTAGCGATCATCCAGCATGATTTCCGGCATCTTCTTCCTATTCGGATCCGCAGCAAGCAGATGATAATCCTTGTTCAACCTGTACAGGTCTGACTGGACAAGGAGTAAATCAACCGTGGTTTTTACCGGAGTGAATCGGCTCCGTGGCACCCGGATCGCAGCTGCACCCTTGAAGACCGATATCGCCGAACCCATGGCTGTCTCCAATTGATACACTGGTGTGGAATCAGGATCACGGGGATTAACCGTTTTGGCATTGCGGATCAAAGACAGGCCCAATACATTGCCCCTGGCCGCCATAGCCTCTCTGAGCGACGCAAGGTTCAACCAGATATTATTGGTATTGAAATAGCTATAGCGATCGATATCCTGGAAAGATTCCATTTCGCCTTCCGGGCATTGGGCGGATTCCCTCAATATCAACTGACCATCGAACCTGCGGGCCAGATGTCCTCCCTTGCTGTCGGCTTTGGTCCGATCCGCCACCTCCATCAGAAAGGGCAACTGATTTTTCACAAGATAGCCAAGTAATGATTCATCCAGGACCGCGCCGAGGTTATCGGAATTCGAGATAAAGGCATATCTGTAGCCTTTCACCAGCAGTTTGTCCAGCATGCCGCTGGTCAACAGGGAGGGATATATGTCTCCGTGTCCTGGAGGATTCCACTCCAATTCCGGCGCCTGAGACCAGGTAACCGGGCTGAGATCTGATCGCTTTATTTTCGGCACTTTATGTTGGAGGAAATCCTGGTCCAGTCCAAAACGGTCCAGTGCAGGATACCTGCCGAGTACAACCAGCGAATCTGCATGGGTTGCAAAACTGTTCATTAACAATAACGGCACCTGTTTGCATTCCGCCTGCCGGATAATAATATCCAGGAAACAGAGGTCATGTTTTACCCTGATCAGCGATTTTGCCTGTTCCATTCCCATGGATGTGCCTAACCCGCCATTAAGCTTGATCATGATCGTGTTCTGTAGCACCTCACTACCGACCGATCGGTAATCATCACTCATTGCTTCGATATCGGGGAGACCTGTCACTGGAAGGATGTCATCATCCGAAATCAGACCGGTATCCCCCGCTACCAATTGCAGATAGTGATGCTTGAAATTAGCTATCACGATCTTGGGTATATCCTTGGATCGCATCCTTTTCTCAAATGGGGCGAATAGTAACTCCAAGGGTGCTTTATTCATCATCCCGATCCCTCTTCTTCAGGAACCGTATTCCAGACTTAGCCGCTCACCCAGGACTCCACCCTTGAGCAATTCCTCACGGCTCATCTTTTTCCGGAGTTTTTTCAGTACTGTCCTGGCATGGGGTTCATCTGCTGTCGCCGCTGCAAATAACCAGCCATACGCCTTGATATAATCCTTCGTCACACCTCTGCCCTTGCTGTACATCACGCCCAGGGAATATTGGGCAGGGGGATAACCCGACTCTGCCGCCCTGGTGAACCAGTTAAAGGCTACGACATCATCC
>MGYR01000046.1:10823-18141 GCA_001801825.1 Gammaproteobacteria bacterium RIFCSPLOWO2_02_FULL_56_15
GCCCTTTCTTTGCGGCGAGTCGAAACCATCCAGCAGCTTCCTGTAGGTCAACCGGCACACCTTGACCTGTGGCATAAACCTTGCCCAATTGGTACTGCGCCCGGGTGTAGTTTCCCGAAGCCGCCTTCAGTAGCCAGTCAAGTGCCTCGGACAGGTCCTGTGTACAGCCTTCGCCTTCGAGAAAACAGAGTCCCAGACTGTACTGGGCACGCACATATCCCTTCCCGGCAGCCTTCCATAACCATTTAAAGGATTGTTGATTATCCTGAGGGACCCCTTTACCCTCTGCATACATCAAGGCCAGGTTATACTGGGCTTTTGCATAATCTTGCTCCGCCGCCTTGCGGTACCATTCCACAGCCTCGATGAGGTCTCGTGATATCCCACGTCCACTGCTGTACATGGTGCCGATCTTGAGCTGTGCCTTGACATTCCCAAGCGTGGCGGCCTTGAGATACCACGCAAACGCCAGACGCAGATCCCGTTGGGTACCATGACCGTATTCATACATGTATCCCAGATTGTAACAACTTCGGTTATGTTCCAATTCTGCAGACTGCAGATACAGTCTGAATGCATGCTCATAATCCTTATTTACGCCCAAGCCCTTGAGATAGCACCAGGCAAGATTTGACAACCCATCTGGATTGCCGCTAACAGCTGCCTTATCAAACCACACGACAGCCTGTTGCAAATCCTTATGGATACCGCTGCCATCAAGATACATCTCCCCGACACGTACCTGCGCCTCGACCACACCCTGTTGCGCTGCCTGCAGGTACCACATCGCTGCAAGGCCTATGTCATAGATTTTTCGATCGCTCTCGTAGAGATTGGCAAGCGTCAGCTGAGCGGA
This sequence comes from Gammaproteobacteria bacterium RIFCSPLOWO2_02_FULL_56_15, assembly GCA_001801825.1. Lineage (GTDB taxonomy): Bacteria > Pseudomonadota > Gammaproteobacteria > Eutrophobiales > Eutrophobiaceae > 2-02-FULL-56-15. The sequence continues at coordinate 11,680 of MGYR01000046.1, forward strand.
CCTATCTCCTTTGCGGGCCTGTCTGACCAGTCCTTGCAGATCCTTTTTGGGATCGAAGGAAAATGTTCTCTTAGTTGTCACTTCGCATTACCTGGCTAAGAAGCCCCTGTAAACGATCTATCAGAAATTCCTGGCAATACTATAACATATTGTTTTTTATAAGATAGTTAAAGAATTACACAATGCATACAGACCGTCATGGCAGCAAGCTCATTCCATAAAACCAAGCTACTCTGCCATCACGAACGGACTGCCAAGTGCAGAGGTGATTGAATATCTTAAGTATTAGCAACTGCAAACTCGTAATTCTCCTCACAGTCGGTTAATATAATCCCGTTTGCACGTTAGCTAAGTCATTATCAGAAGTTCCATTTCGGTATCTCCTGTAATCAACTTCACTAATCGGCAATGCAAAAAATACATAAATTTAGTTAGTAGAGGATATTTACATGGTTACTGGTACCGTCAAATGGTTTAACGAAGCAAAAGGTTATGGGTTTATTACGCCCTCCGATGGCAGCCCCGATGTATTCGTACACTTCTCCGCGATACAGGGTTCAGGATTCAAAACGCTGAACGAAGGTCAAACTGTACAATTCGAGATTCAGAATGGGGCAAAAGGCCCCCAGGCCACCAACGTAGCACCGGCCTGATACAATTCTGCACCGGCCAACCATAGGATCCGGCGGACTGCCGGTTCCTATGGTGATTTGCTGTTTCACCTCACTCCATGGCATGGGTGGGATATGTTCCTGTGAGATGAGGATACACAATTGAAGAAAATGTTCGTCGGCAATCTTCCATCGGATGCTTCGGAGCAAACAGTAACGGAACTTTTTTCCGAATTCGGAAAGGTACGTTCCGTGAGCTTGGTTTCGGATATATTCACCGGACAATGCAGGGGTTTTGGTTTTGTCGAGATGGAAGGACACGAAGCCCGTGCCGCGCTTGCTGCGCTGCACGGAAAAAATTATCACGGCAAACCCCTACGCGTTCGGTTCGAGGATCCCAGCAAGTCCAATCGCAACAAGCGGCGCCATTGATATCTCCTGCATAGCAGGCTCGTGACGTTATTTCGGATCGACTCACCGTATTCTGCTTGCGTGGTCATGTAAGCCTGCGTGAGTAGGATTGCCTAGTCTTCCTCGTTAAGACTCCATAGGGAAGCTCCATCCGCCTACTCCACCTGCCTGGAAAGTATCAGTTTTCCCCTCCGGCTCAGCTTTTTTATTTCACATTCCCTGCGTAATGCTTCTGCTCTGCCGGGGTAATATTCTTGATGAACCAGGCATACCGGACGCCGGTGGCGCGTATATACCGCCGCCAACCTGTCATTGTGATTATGTTCTTTCAGGCGGCGTTCCGGGTCAGTCGTGATCCCCGTATAGAGAGATTTATCAGCACATCTCACCATATATACATACCACCCACTCATGACTGACCTTTACGGTAAAAGTGACTTTCCTGTTTATATGGTCGACCAACGCATGTTAAGGCAGGCTGACCCAGCTACTCAAGTCCGTCCGTTCAGCACGATGCTGTCCAGCCACTGGGCGGCGCCGCATGGAGCAGCCCGAATTCTACCTATCGACCCAGCTAATCAGGGTATAATTCAGCCATGTTGGTTGACCTTCACGCGCATACTACGGCTTCTGACGGGAGCCTGTCCCCTAGCGAGTTGCTGGAAAGGGCCAGAGCTCATGGTATCGAGATGTTGTCAATCACCGACCATGATACCCTCGCCGCCTACGATGCCTTGGAGCAGACCGGGTTAACCGGACTGAGATTAATCCCCGGGATTGAATTTTCCGGTCGCTGGCGAAATGCCGAAGTCCATATTCTGGGTCTCAATATCGATACCGGCAACAGTCTCCTCAAGGAGACCGTTGCAAGGCAAAAACAAGCCAGGGTAGTACGGGCAGAGATCATATCCACTAAACTGCGCCGGCTCGGAATTGCCCATTCCCTGGCAGAAATACAGGAGTCGGCGGGAACAAAGATCTTGGGCCGCCCCCACTTTGCCAGGTATCTGGCGGAAAAAGGCCATTGCAGAACGGTCGCGGCGGCTTTTAGGAAATATCTCGGTCCTGGTAAACCGGGCAATGACTGCTCGATGTGGGCTCCTATGAGCGAGCTAATCTCAAGTATCCACGCTGCCGGCGGCAAGGCGGTACTGGCTCATCCCATGAAATACGGTTTCACCCGCAGGCGGATGAACGAATTAATCAGTGAATTCACGGCGGACGGAGGGGAAGGGATTGAGGTAATCTCCGGTAGCCAGAGCCCTGAGGTAACCCTGATGCTTTCAAGAATCTGCGCACAGTATGGCCTCGAAGCATCTTGCGGATCCGATTTTCACATGCCGGATCAGCCCTGGTCTGATCTGGGGAGGATAAAAGGACCACCCGCTTCCTGCCTGCCTGTCTGGCATAACTGGCAGGTAGGACAACAAATCTGATTGCTTTTGTACTGAGATCATGACAGGGATTACCGGGATTGAGCGGAGGTAAACACATGGAGATCGGCATCCACCGCGTAGCTACGATCAACTATACCTTGAAAGACAAGGATGGGAACCTCATCGACGGTTCTTCCAATGGCGGTTTCCGTTACCTTCATGGAGCCGGCAACATCATTCCAGGACTGGAAAAGGCCCTGGAAGGAAAACGTAAGGGTGAGCTATTCCAGATCGTGATTCGCCCGGAAGATGGTTACGGCGTCCGCAACAGCCGGAATATTCACAAGATACCACTGGATCGGCTTCCGCAGGGACAGGCCATCAAACCAGGAATGAGTTACCAGGCCACAGCGGATAATGGGCAGGGTATCGTGGTCACCATTACCCGGGTCGATGATGAGGGTGCAGTGATCGATGCCAATCATCCCCTCGCCGGTGTTTCTCTATATTTTGATATCGAGGTTCTGGACGTCCGTGAAGCCGATGCCGAAGAGATCCGTCACGGCCATGCCCATGATACCGAAGGCCGTGCCTGTGCGTGATTCATCGTCGTAATTCAGTGTTGCACGATTTGCAATAATAACGCCATCCGCGCCGGATACGGTTGTGGCGGATGTGCGTCAGCCGGTGACTGCGGCACGCACACCTGTAATCTTCGGTTTGATAGCTACGACCGGGGATGCCGCTAAGGTCGAAATCCGCGATCACCTGATCATCAGCGCCGAACAGGGCCATGATCTCGCGCCATTCCTTGCCATGGGGCCGGATGCCACGCCTCCCGTGAATTGTATCGGTGAGGTAATGCGACACTTCATGAGGGACGGTTACCGCCAGATTTTCCTCGTAATACCGTGCAAAGAGCCAGGGATTGTAGCGAATGCATCTGGTCCTGCCATGAACTTTGTACATGCCCGCAAGGCGGCCGGATAAATCAAAAAATACCGGAAGCATCACAAAGTGCCTGAGAAAGATACGGCTTGCCTGTTCGATGTATTTCCCGGTAAGGGCAACGACCTGAGCACGCTGCGTTCTGTCAATGGGTTCAAGGGCCTTCATTACAAGATAATATCCCGCAGGTTGCCGAAGTGCCAGCGGTAGCCCATAGTGGTATTGCGATCCCCGGTAGAATGCCCGAATTGACTCACCCGGTGCCTGACCGTATCATGCACCGCGCCGCACGCCCCTGGATACCGATTACTGAATCACTCCACGCCGTATCCAAAGCTGTCGACGCCTGGAGCGGATGTCACGACTCATCACCAATCTTCCTGTACCACCGGGGACCACAGCATGAATGAAGTGAACCAAGCAGAAACCGGCGAAGACTCCGGGAACCCCTCAAAACTCCCGCGTGCATTCATATCCCTGGCCTCCGTACCCTTTCGCTGGTTGCTGGCAGGTCATCTGAGTTTCTTTCTCGCCATGCAGGGTCTGCTCCTGGTGCGTTCCCTGCTGGCCTGGGACCTGACCAAAAGCGAGATGTCCCTGGCCTATATCAACCTCATGGTGGCCTTGCCCATGGTCGCCGGCTCGCTGGTTGGCGGGGCAGTCACGGACCGGATGGAGCGCAGGAGCCTGGTGGCCATCGGCCAGATACTGATATTGTCCTGCGAAAGCCTGATCCTGAGCTTGATACTGCTGGGACAACTGGCCTTCTGGCACCTGCTGGCGACTGCCTTCCTGGTCGGCTGTGTATTTCCGTTCGTTATGCCGGCGCGCATGGCCATTGTTTATAACGTGGTGGGCCGGCAGCACCTGCCCAACGCCATGGCATTGACTGCCGGCGCCAGTAATCTCGCCAGGGTGCTGGGCCCGGCGCTGTCCGGCACCATGATCCATTTCTTCAGTCTGAAAGGGGCCTATGCCGTATCCATATTCCTGTATGTGATCGCCACCTTGTGCATGTTTCGTCTGCCGTCCTGTCATCCGGGCCGCCTGGACGGCAAATCCCTTCTGGCGGACATGATCCATGGTTACCGCTATGTCATCGGACACCGTCCCATACTGCTGTGCCTCGTCTTCGGCATGTTTCCCATGCTGATCGCCATGCCGGTGCAAAACCTGCTGGTGGTGTTCACCGATGAGGTCTGGCAGGTGGGGGAATCCGGGCTCGGACTGGTGATGACCATCATGGGTATAGGAGGGGTGATCGGCGCCCTGTGGGTGGCGCGGATGCCGCACAACGCCCGGCGGGTCAACCTCATGATAATGACCGCTCTGAGTTTCGCGATCTTTCTGGCGGTGTTCAGCCTGATACCGGTATTTTCCCTTGCTTTGATCCCCCTGCTGATCGCCAATATCTTTGCCAACGCCAGCCAGACGCTGAACAATACGATTCTGCAACTCCTGGTGGATGACAGCGTCCGCGGCCGGATGTCGAGCTTCATCATGCTGACCTTCGGCCTGACCCCGCTGGGTGTGCTGCCCATCGCCTTCCTGTCCGAGCAGATCGGTGCGCCTTTTGCGGTGTTTTGTGCGTGCCTGTTGCTGGGCCTGATCGTCCTCGGATTCAATTTCTTCAGTCCCACCCTGCGTCACCTGGACGGGAGTGTGCAGGAAACCGCACAAACCCATTCCAAGCTCAGGTAACCGGGAAAAAACAGGGGACCGAAGTCCCCTGTTTCCTTTGCTAAGGATCGTTTCGTCTAAAACTCATAGCTAAGCGTGCCGCCGAACCACCGCGGCGGCGCGAAGAACTGCTGGTTGAAACCGCCCGGACCAGAGAAGTCGAAGGTATAGACCCGGTATTCCTCATCACCCAGGTTCTTGGCCCAAAAAGCCAGACTGATATGCTCGTTGTAGCGGTAGGCCACCCGGGCATTGAACACAGTATAGGCATCTTCCCCGGAGAGCGGACTGTTGGTGATATCGAAATAATGTTCACCCTCGTGGTTGAAATCCACCTGGAAGGACAGCGAACTCACCTCGCCGATGGGGTGGGTATAGCGTACCAGGCCGTTGAAGGTGAATGCCGGCGCCAGCACCATCTCCACGTCGGTCATTGGTGTGCCCTGCACCACCACGCGGTCCACCGTGGTATCGAGGAGACTCGCCCCCAGCAGCACGTCCCAATTCTCATTGGGCATCCATACCAGGTCCGTATCCACGCCGTAGAGCTCGGCGTCCGAATTATCGATAAACTGGCTCAAGCCCGAAAAGGTCAGGGCCTGGAAATCCTGGTAATCATAATAGAAGACGGCGGCGTTCAGTTGCAGGGCATTGTCCAACAACGTGGCCTTGAACCCGGCCTCGTAGGAATTCAGGATCTCTTCGTCATAGGGAGTATCCGTGGGCACAACACCGTCCGTCAGATCGAGAAACCCACCATTGAAACCGCCGCTCTTGAAACCACGAGAGTAGCTCGCATACAGCAGCAGGTCGTCGTTGGGCCGGTATTCCAATCCGACCTTGCCGGAGAAGTTGTCGTTGTCGATGCTGCCATCATAGAGGAACCATTCCGAGGGAAAGAAATCGGGATCTGCAGGGGGTAATGCATTTAACTGATTCAGAAAGTTAGTCAGCGCACCGTCATTCGCCGCATCGATAGCGGCATCTCCGTTCCGGTCTCCAAAATTATTCACATAATTGAAGGAGCGATCCTCCGTGGTGTAACGCAACCCCGCCACCAGGGTGAATTCAGCGGTGAGATCATAATCCACCTGGCCGAACAAACCGATGGATTCCGTGTCCTGGGTATAATCCACATCATAGCTGACAAACGGGATATTCAGGCTTGGATCCGCACCGGGGACGTACCCGAACGGCACTCCAGCCAAGCCACCACCAAAACCGCCATCGACCACTGCCAGGCTATCCAGAAAGCCCACCAATCCATCCGGATAATTGACATCCAGAACCAGATTATTGTTGGCATCGGAATTGAAATAATATACACCGGCTACCCAGTTCATTTTCTCATTTTCACCCGAGATCCGGAATTCCTGGCTGAAGGTCTCCACATCGGCCTGGAAGGTGGGTTCAATGCCGTTGGTGGGGCCCGTGTC
>MGYR01000047.1:0-135 GCA_001801825.1 Gammaproteobacteria bacterium RIFCSPLOWO2_02_FULL_56_15
AACGTCGAGATCGGCACCCGCAATCTCAAGCTGGCGCTGCGCAAATTACGGCGTTTTGCCCGGGAGGGCGCCAGTGATGAACTGGACCTGGATGAAACCATCCATTCCACCGCACGCAACGCCGGATTACTGGAT
>MGYR01000047.1:249-339 GCA_001801825.1 Gammaproteobacteria bacterium RIFCSPLOWO2_02_FULL_56_15
TCGGAGTTCAAGCACCTCGAGTATTTCTACTTCCACAACTGCGTCTACGAGGCGGTATGGAAAGACAACTCCCGCCGTCATAACGACCAT
>MGYR01000047.1:435-541 GCA_001801825.1 Gammaproteobacteria bacterium RIFCSPLOWO2_02_FULL_56_15
GGCGGCAGCGTGGAGCACTGGAATCAGGAGACTGGCGTCGTCTGGATGGGCCGACTGCTGTCCACCTACCCGAACGCGATCTGGATCAACCCGATACCGGAGGAAT
>MGYR01000047.1:652-1060 GCA_001801825.1 Gammaproteobacteria bacterium RIFCSPLOWO2_02_FULL_56_15
AGCTTTCCTGAGCCCTGGTTCAGTAGTTCATCCTCATCTTGATACCACGCTCATGAAGGTACTGCTTGATCCCGGCGATGGTATGCGTGCCGTAATGCAGCATGGAGGCCACCAGCGCTGCGTCCGCGCCACCCTCGGTCAGGACCTGGTAGAGGTGCTCGGGTTGCCCCCCGCCGCCGGAGGCGATCACCGGGATACCGACCCGGTCCACGATCATGCGGGTGAGCCGCAACTCGTAACCGGCTTTGGTGCCGTCGGCATCGATGGAGTTGACCACGATCTCCCCGGCGCCGAGTTCCTCGCCAAGCTCCGCCCATTCGATGGCGTCGATACCCATGGGAGTACGCCCGCCGTTGATGACGATCTCGTAACCGGAGGGTATATTCTGTCCCGGCGCCACCGATTTCA
>MGYR01000047.1:1217-1332 GCA_001801825.1 Gammaproteobacteria bacterium RIFCSPLOWO2_02_FULL_56_15
GCTACGACCTCGATCATGATGTCACGCTGGTCGCTGGATGCCGTGATGTCGTACATAACGAGTTCATCCAGACCCTCTTCGTAGTATTTCCGGGCCTGGACCACCGGATCGCCGA
>MGYR01000047.1:1468-8421 GCA_001801825.1 Gammaproteobacteria bacterium RIFCSPLOWO2_02_FULL_56_15
CCGCTCTTCTCCGGATGAAACTGCGTGGCAAAGAGGTTCCGCGAGCCGATCGCCGAGGCAAATACGATTTCGTATTCCGTTTCGGCATAGACACAGGACGGGTCCGTGGGCGCCGGATAATAAGCATGGACGAAATAGAATTCATCCCCCTCCGCCACATCCCTGAGCAAGGGATGGGGCCGGGTGATCCGCAGCTGGTTCCAGCCCATGTGGGGGATCTTGAGAGACCGATCCTTGAGGGCAAAACGAGGGCAGTTTCCGGGAAGGATATCCAGACAATCGGTATCCCCCTCATCGGAATGGCTGAGGCTCACCTGGCAACCGACACAAATCCCCAGTATCGGAGTCCCCTGGTCGTAGGCCTCCAGCAGGGCCTGATCCAGACCGCGCTGCCGCAGCACCTGCATGGAGGCGCCCGCGTGTCCCACCCCTGGAAAAATGATCCGCTCCGCCTGCCGGACCGCCTCGGGATCCGGTGTGATGGCAGATGTCACCCCAAGGGAATCCAGCGCGCGTTTCACCGAGGTCAGGTTACCGGCGGCGTAGTCAACTATTAAAATCATGAATTTCGGATTCGGTTAAGACATGTATTACAAATCAGCGGTTATTTCTGATCAGCGCCCTGACAATGGCGGAGACCAGATCGCCCCCCATGATCAATGCAGCGCCTAATATAATCAAGAGGAACATTTCATCATAGACATTGCGGGCACGGGCGTCCTGGATCCAGAATCCCAGCGATACGAAGCCGAGCATGCCGAGGACCGTCGCTTCCCGGACGCAGGTCTCCCAGCGGTAAAAAAAGAACATCAGCAAGCGCGGTAACGCCATGGGCATGATGGCGGCGCCGGCGATTTGCAGCCGCGAAGCGCCGAGCCCGCGTAGCGACGCCAGCGCAGCAGTCGGAAGGTTCTCAACGACTTCGGCCGATAATTTACCCAGAATGCCTATGTTGTGCAGGGCCAACGCCAGCACAATCGGCCAGGCCGAAATACCCAACACCGCCAGCAGCAAAAAGGCCCATACGTATTCCGGAATGGCGCGCAGAAAAATTAACATTAACCGGGTGATTGCCACGACCAGCCACCAGGCTGATTGCTTGAACCGCGAATGTTTCCCCAATGGCGCCGGCAGGAAGGGTTCCGTTGTGGACAGAGTGCGGGCGGCCAGAAGCGTAAATACCAGGCTGCTGCAACCCGCCATGACGATGGCGGCTACGGAAATAGCCAATGTCGTTCCCAGTGCCTGCCAGCCCCGGTCTGCAAGAATTTTATCCAGCCAGTCCAAAGCGATGGCCCAGTCAAACGCACGTCCCTGCAAGGGGTAAGGGATCAGTTCCTGCAGAAACCGTTGCAGATTTTGCAGACGCCGGCCGTTGAACAGATCGGTGGTGAAGAAATCGCCCAGTAGCCAGGACAGCGCGATCACCAACAACATCAAACAGACACTATAACGCACGAACCGGCTGCGCGGACGTTGCCGGTGCAGTTGCTCGATGGCAAGGTTTACGCTGTTGTCTGTGTCCATAACAACATATTCCGGCGCAGTTTGCCGCTCCACCAATCGACCAGTGCCACCAGCCCGAACAACACGTACAGATAGGTCCAGACTTCCGCATAGTGCAGGTTCTCGAAGGAGGCCGCTATATAAAAACCCAGGGTTGGAAAACCGAAAAACCCCAGTACCGCCGAGGTCCGCAAGGCGCACTCGAAGCGATACAGCGTATAGGCTGCGATATCGGGCAGCGCCCGCGGCAACAGACCGATAAAATAGATCTGCAACGGTGTGGCGCCGGCATCGCGCATTGCCAGCGCGGCATCGCGTGGTGTCTCGTCGATCATCTCGGCAAATATTTTTGCCAATGTTCCCCCGCACGGAATGGCAATCGCAATCGCGGCGCCCATGTGATGGATACCAAATGCGGCCAGCAGCAGCACGGCCCATAATAGTTCATGGATCGAACGCATGAGATTGATCAGGATCCGGGTACTACCATAGATCGCGGGCGCCAGATAGGCGGTTATGATTCGCCGCCAGGTCGTGTCACGCGCAGTCAGGTCTTCCGACCACCAGGCAGTGGAGGCGGTAAAACCGAGCAGCATGCCAATCGCTACGGCCAGGCTGATCGCCGTCGTGGCGAAGATCAGCGTCCACCAGGCGGCCTGCAGGGATCGTAACAGTATCGGTATCGTGCCTGCCGGCACGGCGGATTCATATTGCAGTGCCGGATGCAGGGCATGGGTGAAGAATTCGCCGGCGAGCCCGAGACCGCCGGCGCCAATGGCCAGTCCGGCGGGATTGAGATCGAGCGCAACGCACGACCACAAGCCCGCGATCAGGATAGTGATGATTACCCAACGGCGTCTGCTGAGCCTAATCATATCCGGTTACTGGTGGGTGTTTTCTGGCTCACCATTATTGTTTTCCGCTGCATGTGTCAGCCGGTATATTTCCGTATATTCCTGGTCGGTGATAGCATCAGGTTTTTTATCGAAAAGAATACGGCCGTTACGCACCGCCACCAGACGCGGAAAAAATTCCTTGGCGAGTTCCAGATGGTGCAGGCTGACACAAAGTGTCAGACCGTTGTCTTCGGAAAGTTTTTTCAGAAGTGCCAGCACCGCCCTGGCCCGCAACGGATCGACACTGGCAACCGGTTCATCGCAGAGCAAGGCGCGCGGCTGCTGATAGAGTGCCCGGGCGATCGCCACCCGCTGTTGCTGGCCGCCGGACAGCATGTCGGTCCGCAAGTAGAGCTTTTCCTCTATACCAACCTGTTCCAGTACCCGGTAGACAGCCCTGGCCGTGGATCTTGAGGGAAGTAACACATCGACGGCGCTGCCAAACAACGAACGCCTGCCGAAACGGCCGGTCACGATATTCTGGATCACCCGCAGATTCGGGATCAGATTCAGGTCCTGGTAGATAAACCCTGTATCGGCCCTGACCTGCTGTAGTTCAGCGGGAGACAGCGCTGCCAGGATACGGCCGTCGACACTGACCTCGCCGGTACTCGGCCTGACGGCGCCGTTGAAGAGCTTCAGCAAAGTTGTCTTGCCGGCGCCGCTGGGCCCGACCAATGCGATCGCTTCGCCCGCCTGGACCTCCAGCGAAACGGAGTCCAATGCCGTCAACGCACCGTAGCGCACGGATACGTTGCGCAGCAGCAACCGGGCTCCGTTAGCCGCCATTTACCTCACCATGCCCAAGGCCTCGGCGACCGCGCGTAATCCCTCATATTCTTCATTCGTCGCCGGGATTAAACGGTTACGAGGCAACGCCGTCAGCAGCGCGGGATCGGCGATCGAAACGAGGGCTTTTTGCAGCTTGTCTATAAATCCCGTGCCAAAAAGTTCGTCTGCTGATGGATGCACAGTCCAGTTGTAATCAGCGTAAGTCGGTGTCCTCCAGATAATACGTACCACCTTCGGATCCGTTTTTCCCTCGGCAACCCGCCGGTCAAATACCTTGTAATTCAACACGCCGACCTGGAAACGGCCGGACTCCACCAGTTCAGCAGTTTTGTCGTGGGAGCCGGAAAAGCCGACCGGATGTTGAAAAAATTCCATCGGGCCTTTGCCGGTGTGCTCGCGGATAAAGAATTCCGGCATCAGTCGGCCGGATGTCGAACTTTCCGATCCGAAGGTAAAGGTCATCGAGGCAATGGCTTGCGGAAACGATTCGCTTTCAGTCAGACCGGTATCCTTGTGCGCAACGAAATAGGAATAGTATTGAGGATCTTCTTTGCCCTGGGCGATGGCCCGCGCGCCCGGTACGGCTTTTCGGGCCTGCACGCCGGTCAACCCGCCGAACCAGGCCAGTTGTACATCGCCGTTGCGGAACATTTCCACGGTCGCCTGATAGTCGCGTGCCGGCACATATTCGACTTTCATGCTCAGTTGTTTCCCGAGGTAATCAGCGAACGGCTGGAATTTCTCCGTCAGTTCTGTTGTATTCTGATCCGGGATAGCAGTAAAGCGCAGGGTGTTACCTGCCGCACTGCTCTGGGCGTCGGCGCCCAGGGAAACCAGGAGACAAACAAAGCTGACGATGACACGTATGATTTTCATGCATGAACGCTCCGGATAGTACATCGGACTAGAATGTATAAACACTGTAGAAGTTGAGTCGGTTGTCGGTGCCTTCCGGCAAACCAAGATAGTTGGTTGTCCAGTAAAGGTAATCGAGTCCAAACAGGAATGAGGGCGCCAGGCGCAGTTGATTGGTGACATACCAGGCACGGTTCAGTTTTCGCGAGCCTGCCGTCAAGTCATCATTATCGGGATTGTCATAGGTCCAGCCGGCGCTCACCGAGTAAGAAGACGCTGGTTTGAATCCCAACTCAATCCAGCCGCCGGTACTGTCAATTTCACGACCCGTCAGTGTATTGATCGACTGGCCAATACCACCGCGGACATCGCCGAGACCGCTGCCGGTCCAGAATTCGCCTTTCACAGAAAAAAGATCCAGCGGCTGTATGGAGAAATCAACCCCCACCGAGTGACTGGCAAAGTCGGTGGCGCCATTAAAAGCCGTAACGGTCTCTTCGCGGGCATAGTGCCCCCAGACACCTACATCGAAGCGGTCCGTTTTATAGCCGGCGCGTCCCTGAAAATGCGGTGTACCGGAATCCTCACCATCGCGCACTCCATTACCGTCGAGGTCCTGCATGTTGACGGCGCCGGTCAGTGCGAGTCCGGCAGTAAACGAAAAACTGCTGTTAGGTGTATAGGTGTAACGGAGCTGCACGCGGCGATCGCCGAGGTTGCCGGCATTCCACATCATCGTGTCCGGGTTAACAGTTGGGTAGAGGGGCGAAATGATATCCCAGGTCTGGCCGAGTAACAGCGAGCTATGGGCCCAGTCCAGTTTCGCATAGGCGTGGCGATAGCGCATGATCGCCCGGGATTCGCTGCCGCCGTTTTGGAAATCGGTTTCGATCCTGGCGCTGATCTTCGATCCACCCAGTAGATCGATATTCAATCCGTTGTAGTTCAGGCCCATGCGGGTCAGGCGAGGATGCAGCGTAAAATTGTCGTTATTTGCCGCGCCGGGGGGTTCTGTGAGGATATGCGTCGGTAACTGGGCTGCGTTTGGCCGGGAATCGTCGTAGATCGCATCGACCCGCGCAAAGCCGTAAAAACTCAAGCGGCTCTTGTTGCCTTCGGTCACCACGGCTGCAGGCAGGGTAACCTCTTCCAGTTTCTCAGGCGTCGGCGTCTGTGCCGGTTGCTTGTCCTTGCGTTCGGCATTCAGTTGCGCGAGTTGTTGCAGTATCTGTTGATTCTTCTCCTCCAGTACAGCAATGCGTTGCTTTAAGACTGCGATATCCTCCTGAGCGTTGGCTATGTCTGGAACAATGGCGCCCATGCACAGGAGGGCGGACAGCGTTATCAGCTTATTCTTCATGAGACTCTTCGTTAGTTGGTGGTAATACAAACAGCACGTGCCACTAATCGTCTGCAACGGGGAATCCCATCTCGGTGTTATTGGCACGACAGAGGGCTAAGCAATCTGACGGGTGCAGAATCTACCATAAAATATTTTATTGATATAATTGGTATTTTCGATAACATAGAATCCAGTTATCAGCCAGACTGAAATCATGGAATTTGATCTGCGGCAAATAAAGGCGTTTATCAGCGTAGTGGATCACGGGGGATTCAACGCCGCATCCAAGGTGCTGCACTTGTCTCAGGCTGCAGTTTCCGAGCGTATCGCCAACCTGGAACACGCCATTGGGATGCGCCTGCTGGACAGAAACTCACGCGAAATCAGGACAACCTCGGTAGGCAGGCGTTTTTACACGCTTGCCAGACAACTGCTTGAGCACAAGGCGGCAATCCATCTGGAACTGGCCGAACTGGCCGGTGTCGTCCGCGGTTCCCTGAATATCGGCGCCAGCACCATTCCGGGGGAATACGTGCTGCCGCAACTGCTGCCTCGTTTCTGTTCCGAATACCCGCAGATAGAACTGAACATGCGTATCCATGACAGCGCTGAAGTCATGGATTACGTACATAACGGCGATGTCGAAGTCGGCGTCGTCGGGGCGCGTCCGGCGGATAAACATTTTTCCTGTGAAAAATTATGGGATGACCGGTTGTTACTGGTGGTCCCGGTCGGTCACCGACTGGCTGGACGCAAACGTATCCGGGTAGATGAAATCGCCCGCGATCCTTTTATCATGCGGGAACAGGGTTCCGGTACGCGTAAATTATTCGAAACCGTTCTGGCAACCCGGGAAATCGAACTGCCGCCGGTCACGGCGACCCTCGGCAGCACAACGGCGGTCAAGGAAGCCGTCATCGCCGGGCTCGGTGTGACAATCATCTCGGAACGAGCGGTTCGAAAGGAAGTGGAGGCCGGTATCCTGGCGGTAATCGAGCTTCAGGGATTACGCTTTGAGCGGAACTTTCTGCTGATTGCCGATCGCAACAGAACACAATCGCCACTATGCAAACGTTTTATCCAATATCTGCGAGACTGTTATCGTGCAGATGCCGGATGATTAACTGGTTGCGAATCATCCTGAAAAAATACACCTTATTATTCTCAGGCTCGGGAGGCCCGCGTCTCACAAATTTTTCGAGACTGTCCTACTGCAGATCAAACGCATCCTCCTCATTTCCAGTCAGGGCAATGTGATACTGATAAAATTGGTTGAGTTCCTCCTCATCAAACATTAGAACCTTGTCAGCGCGCAACACCATTTACTTTATGGATCACTACCTGCTTCACCTTGAGGTCTTCACCAGAAAGTGTAAAGTCAAGATCGAGCCGATCCTTGTCTTCGGTAAAATCAGCGCAGAAAAAATAATCTCCATTGTCTAGCTGATTAACAGTGTGAAAATAGTCGAATGCCAGTTTCCACTTTTTCCCCAGCTGGGCGTCGTCAATCTCGAAGCTCCCTTGTTTCTTGACCTCGGCATTTATGTAGTTTTGAGCGGCCT
>MGYR01000048.1:0-211 GCA_001801825.1 Gammaproteobacteria bacterium RIFCSPLOWO2_02_FULL_56_15
GGAGGATACAACTGGTTCACATTGAATTCCCGGAGTCCCCGGCAATTGATCAAGGTCGATACCTGGTCCTTTACACCGGCATCGTAGCTACGCTTCAATGCCGCGCGCAGCTCTTCCGGCGTGGAAACGTATTCTCCCCGCGCGCCGAGCAGCTCTGCCATTTTGTCGTAACGCAGATTCTCCTGAAACAGGTACATATGCAATGCGCGGG
>MGYR01000048.1:272-8063 GCA_001801825.1 Gammaproteobacteria bacterium RIFCSPLOWO2_02_FULL_56_15
CGGAAGTTTGTATTTAGCGCAGGTGTCGAGCTCCATCAGACTGAATCCCATGCCGGCGTCACCGGTCACGGATACCACCGGAGCGCCCTGCCAGGCAGCCTGCGGACCGACGCCACGTTGCACCGCCACCGCGGCCCCCAGGATCATCGCGAGATCCGGTCCCATGGGTCCGAATTGATAGACGACAGGGATCTCCTGTCCCGGCCGATAGGCGCGCAACCAGCGTTGTGCACAGTTGCCTGCCATGGCGCCGCCCCAACTAGTGACGGTCTGTTTCGGATCGATATCGCCCTTGTAGAGGAAATCGTGCACTTCCTTACACATGACGAGGGGATGGAGCCTGCCGGTGCTGCGGCTGTATTCCAGCCCCTTGGCGACATTCCCCAATTCGTTCTCCTCATGCTTGCGCCGGGCCGCCGCGATCTCTGCGACCCAGGAATCCCGCTTCTTGCGGGGTAGGCCTTCGGCCAGTTCCTCCATGAAATACTGTTCATCGCTCACCAGCCCGAGATCCACCGGCCAGTTTCTGCCGAGGTCTTCCTGCACGGGATGCACGCGGATGGTTTTCACCCCGGGAGGCAAGGTCCATTCATCCGGATTCGGCATCGAATACTGGCCGACGAAAACCACCAGGTCCGCACTCAGCAAGGCATCGTTCGACATACTCCCGGAAAGCCGGTGCTCGTCCGGGAAGTGTCCTCGCACCGGTCCCGTGGAGACCACGGCCATCTCGTGTTTCTCGGCTGCCCGCATCAATGCATCCGAGGCCTTGCGGACAAATACACCGTGTCCTGCGATCAGTACCGGACGTTCCGCTTTGGTGATCATAGTGATGACCTGCTGCATTTCCTTGGCGCCGGGATATGCTCGGTTTTCACTGCGGTATTGTTCCTTGTTGTGAAAATAATCGAGTTTGGACGCATCCTGGAAGCGGGCATTCGCAACCTCCGCCGGGAAATCCAGGTGCACTACCCCGGGTACCCCGGATTTGAGGTTGCGGAACGCATAGGCGCCGTACTCATAGATCCGATTCGGCACCGTGATCCGCTTGCCCCATTTCTTGATGCCTTCGGTGAGCGGCTGCTGAAACATGAACTGAATGCTGCGTTGCCGGTCCTCGGCTGCAAGGGCAGTGTTGCTGGCGAGCACGAGCAGGGGGGAATTGGAGGCGTGGGCTGACGCGATATTCATGATCATGTGGGTGATGCCCGGTCCCTCAGTGCCCGAACAAGCCACCACTTCGCCCGTGACCCGGCTGAAGCCATCCGCGGCCGAACACATCCCACCCTCGGTCCGCCCCCCGTAGCAGGGGATGCCGACCTGCGCTATTTCATTGATGATGTTATAGTTGCCTGCCGCACAAAAAAGCGCAGCAAGGCCTTCATCCTTGCAGAGATTGGCAAATACCTGGCCCCCAAGCATGCCCTCACCCGAGAAATCCATCCGCTGCGGCACTGCGGACAAGGACTCATCCACGGCCTTGGGCACCTGAGGGGCGGCAACTTCGTTTTCGGCCGAACCTGCGCGCGGGCTCGCGATCACGGCAGTGGCCACTCCTGCGCCGACCGCCACCTGACTTAGAAATTCCCGGCGGGATGTCTGATTCTTTTTTTCGGGGACCTTGTTTTTCTCCAGTCGCTTAGCGCTCATGGATAATCTCCTCCATCGTGAATAACACTATCTTCCCGGCTTCTGCACCCTGCACCTGAAGGTATGGGTGTTCTCCAGGATCCGACATCTGGTGTTGCCTGCATCTTAGCCATGTTTCGCCATAGTAGGCAAACGGTTCCAGAGGCATCGGCCGACCTGTTTCCCAGCTTCACAGGCCCAGCCAGCGGGAGGGTTCTATGCCCGGAACGAAACATCGCTCCGGATGGCCGGTGCGGCTCATGGCCAGCGCGGCCCGCACCGCCGGCCGGGACTGCATACGCTGAAGGAAACTCACGATCTTTGGTGTGCAACCAGGATGCAACAGCTCCGGTGTGAGTACCGGCAACGAATGGATCATGGAAAAAACCTCGATATCCGCGATGGAATAATCCTCCCCGACCAGCCAGTCCGAGGCATCCAGCAGGGATTCAATCTCCTGTAAGGATCCTGCCAGCTTTGAGTGCAAGCGCGCAAACTCCTGTGTGTTTCCCTCCAGGTCCAGGACCGCCTGCCAGACATGGCGTCTCTCTACGGGTTCCATAGCGGAAAGTGCGGCATTGAGTTGCACTGCATCGCGCTTGCGTAACTTCGGCAGCAGGTACCTCTCGCATCCCAGCGGGCCGACCAGGGTGGCCAGTTGCACGCCGAGGGTCTGACCGATCTCCTGGATCCGGTAATAGAGCATGGGATCCCGAGGCGCCAGTTCCGGACCGGGGTAAAAATCGGCGATGAATTCCAGCATAAAAAAGGATCCGCAAATCACCTCTCCCGATTCGATCAGCATGGGTCCTTCCCGTTCCGGGTTATTCAGCACTTCGATGGAGGCATCCAGGCAATCCGGACGGATATCGAACGCGGTCGCGGTAGGGTCAATATAATGACTCGAGAAACGCACCCCTTTTTCATGGAGCGCGATTAGGGGCTTCAGGTAGAAGGTATTGGGTTCCCAGTGATACAGTGCCGGCATCTCAGATTCCTTCCTTGTCAGCGTCGGGTTTCACGGTAATCGCCTCCAGCCTGGATGCCAGGTGGGTCCGTCCCAGGGACCACGTCTTCCGGACTGCCGGACGGGCACAGATCCGGCGCAGCCAATCCATGATGCGCGGAGTCTTGCAGTCATTACAATAATCCGGTTGCACGGACGGAAAGGCATAGCCCAGGGTAAATCCGTTCATATCACCGAG
Organism: Gammaproteobacteria bacterium RIFCSPLOWO2_02_FULL_56_15; assembly: GCA_001801825.1. Classification (GTDB taxonomy): domain Bacteria; phylum Pseudomonadota; class Gammaproteobacteria; order Eutrophobiales; family Eutrophobiaceae; genus 2-02-FULL-56-15. The sequence continues at coordinate 3,107 of MGYR01000048.1, forward strand.
CGAATAGTCATTACCGGCGATCCACGGGAATCTGCAGAGGTGCGCTTCGAGCAGATAGAGGCCATAGCGGTACCGCCGCTGGGATTCAGAGAGCTCCGCCTCGCTGAAATCGTCATGCAGGGCCTTGTGCCAGGCGCTGCGCCTGGCTTCCAGCGGTATCCTGTCGATCGCCGCTTCGATATCGCCGATGTCGCGTTCCAGTGCGGCCGGTCCGATAAAGCGCTTCCAGCCCCCCATACTGATGGCCGGGGCCAGGTAGCTGTCAAAGAAGCGCATCCACCAGCGCATGCGCCAGCGTTCGATGGCGTTGCCGGGGGTGAAACGGGGGCCGGGAAAGGCGGCGTCAATATACTCCATCATGGGAGTCGATTCCGTCAGGATATTCTGGCCGTGCACCAAGGTCGGGATGGTGCCCCTGGGGTTCAAGGCCAGGTATTCCGGCCGATGCTGCTCCATGGCCAGCAGATCCACGTAATGTCCTTCGTAGTCGATCCCTTTCTCCGCCAGGATCAGCATGGCCTTGCCGGGATTGGAATTGGGTTCCCAGTGGTAGAGGACAGGTCTTTCAGGCGCCATCATGCAGGCACGCCTGCTGCCCTTACTGGCGAAGCTGGTAGCGGACGGACGATTTTCACTTAGGTCTCTGTTACCATATTCTCATGAAGGACCCGGCAGGCAGGGTCACCGACAGCTAAACGCGCGTTCATCCTAAATGGCGCAGCAGAGATACAATTGATTCAGATCAATCCATACCCCGATGGAAATCATACGGATACATTCCAAGATTACCAGCCCCGGCCTCATGGACGCCCCGTGGGATCGGTGCACTGAAACCATAAACTGATCCATGCCCACCGTACTGGAAGTCCGCAACCTCAGAAAGTGCTACCGGAACCTGGTAGCCGTCGATGATATCTCGTTCTGCATTCCGGAGGGGATCTGCTTCGGCCTGCTGGGGCCGAATGGCGCCGGCAAGACCACCACCATCGAGATGATTGAAGGGATTACCCAGCCGACCTCGGGCGAGATCCTCTACCGGGGCAAACCGCGGGATGCCAGTTTTTCCCTGCAGGCGGGCATCCAGTTCCAGGCTACCTCGGTGATGGAGCACTTGAAGACGCGCGAGATCCTCAGGCTGTTTCACTCCCTCTATCAGAAGACCATGCCACTCGCGGAACTGGTGAAACTCTGTGACCTGGAAAGCCTTCTGGAACAGACGGCCACGCGGCTCTCGGGGGGGCAGAAACAGCGGCTCATGTTTGCCCTCTCCCTGGTGAATGACCCGGAGTTCATCTTCCTCGATGAACCCACCACCGGCCTCGATCCCCAGTCACGGAGGAACCTCTGGAAGCTGATTGAGCGGGTCAAGGCCCAAGGCAAGAATGTGCTGATGACCACGCACTACATGGACGAGGCGGAGATCCTCTGCGACCACCTGATTATCATCGACCACGGGCGCATCATCGCGGAAGGTTCCCCGGCGGCCCTGCTGCGGGAGTATTTCGGCTACTACTATGTCTGCCTCGATGCGCCGGATTTCGACCGGCTCGATTATGACCCCGCTGAGCCGGTGAGCCGGAAGAACGGCCGGATCGAGATCCAGAGCCGTTCGGTCAACGACACCCTGCAACAATTGTTGCAGCGCGGCGCCCTGCTGAATTCCCTCAGCGTGCGCCAGCCGACCCTGGAGGACCTGTTTCTGAAACTCACCGGGCATACCCTGCGTGAATAACCGACTGCCTGATTTCATCCGGGTCACCTCGGCCCTGTTCATGGCCCGCAGCAAGGAGTTCTACCGGGATCGGGGCACCCTGATCTGGGCGTTCATCTTCCCGGTCTGCATCATCGCCGCCATCGGCTTCGCATTTTCCAGCGATGAACAGGGGATCTTCCGGACCGGCGTCGTCAATCCTGCCGGCGACCTGAGCCAAGCGGCGAAGTATCTCGCTGCGCCCTGGGTCAAGCGCATCGAGTATCCAGATCGCGGACAGGCCCTCGATCGGATGCGGTATCACCAGCTCGATCTGCTGCTGGATGGCAGTGAGCCGGGCGTCTACTGGATCAATGATCTTTCGGTCCAGAGCCGGACCGCCGAGAAGTTGTTGCTGGCGGACACTGGCGGGACCATGGAGCGGCGCACCGTCAGCGGCAGACGGGTCCGCTACGTGGACTGGGTGATACCCGGAGTCCTCGGGATGAATATCATGTTCGGATCCCTGTTCGGGATCGGTTATATCATTGTGCGCTACCGTAAGAACGGGGTGCTCAAGCGCCTCCAGGTCACGCCGGTGACGCGCTTGCAGTTCGTCACCGCGCAGGTGCTGTCCCGGCTGGTAATCATGCTGGCCAGCGCCGCCGCCGTCTATATCGGTTGCGATCTGTTCCTCGATTTCGTGATGCTGGGGAGTTACCTGGATCTGTTCCTGATCACGACGCTCGGCAGTTTCTCCATGATCGCCCTGGCGCTGATTGTTGCTTGCCGCACGGCCAGCGAAGAACTCGCCAATGGCCTGCTGAATCTCCTCACTTTCCCCATGATGCTGCTGTCAGAGGTATGGTTTTCCATGGATGAGGCCCCGCCCTGGCTGACGGTCCTGTCGGACTGCCTGCCGCTGACCCACATGGTGCAGGGCGCCCGCGCCATCATGATCGAAGGCGCGGGTCTCGGCGCCATCAGCCGCCATGTCTGGATCCTGGGGTTTATGAGTATCGTTTTTCTCGTTGTTGCCGCCACCCTGTTCCGCTGGAACGAGCGGTAAAAACTGGATTGCCACGGCGCCTCACAGTGACCTCGGTGGGCCATTGCATTGGACTGCTTAGCGATGCTCGCAGTGACCTCAGTGGGTCATTGCGGGCGCCGGTATAGCTGCCTCACTTCCTCAGCGATGATCCTGATCCCTTCCCTGACTACCCTCTCTTCCATGGCGTAGGAAACGCGCAGGCACTCGTGGCTGTGGCGCCAGTCGCCCTGCAGCCCGGGGAAGAAATGATGTCCGGAAATCACCAACACCCCGCGCTGCTTCAGCCGCTGGTACAGTTCTTCGCTGGGGATCGGCAGGTTCGGAAACCACAGCCAGAGGAAGATGGCCCCTTCCGATTTATGGACGTAGTAATCGATGCCGGCAAGTTCCCTGTGCAGCACCTCAATGGCCATTCGCGACTTGTCCCGATAGTAGGGCATGATGACCTCCCTGCCGAGCCGCAGGGCCTCGCCGGAGTTGAGCAGGGGTGTGAATAGCAGCGGGCCCAGATTCCCCAGCGCCAGGTTCAGGATACCGTTCATGCGGGTGATGGCCTTGGTGATGGTTGGATCCGCGATGACAACACCGGTCCGTACTCCCGGCAGACCGAATTTGGACAGGCTGAAGCAATGGATGATTTGCTCCGACCAGTCCAGGCGGGCCTCCCGGAAGAGGATATTGGGGAACGGCTGGCCATAGGCATTATCGATGATCAGGGGGATCTGTCTCGTTGTGGCCAACTCCAGGAGCTGCCGGATGGAAGCATCGGAGATGACGTTGCCGGTGGGATTGGTGGGTCGTGACAGGCAGATGGCGCCGATGGGCTGCTCCACGGGCAGCTGGTGAAAGGGTACATGGTATTTGAAGCTGCGATCGGGAAAGGTCTCGATCTCGGGGCGGCCGGCGGTGAACAGGTCTTCCTGCAGCCCTACATCCGTGTAACCGATGTACTCCGGAACCAGGGGTAACAGGATCTTCCTCCGGCTGCCATCGTCGAACGCTCCCGCGAACAGGTTGAAGAGCATGAAAAAGGCGGACTGGCTGCCGCTGGTCTGGACGATGTTTTCCGTCTCTATCGGCCAGCCATATTCCTGGCGGAAGAAATCCCTGAGCGCGTGGATAAATTTTCTGTTGCCCCGGGGAGGATCATAGTTGGCAACGAGCTGACGGACCATCACCGGATCCGCGGCCAGTTGCCGCATTCGCTCCTGCAGAACGGCCAGGATTTCGGGAATATAGGCCGGATTGCCACCACCCAGCATAAGGATCTCGCGGGTGCCGGCGATCGCCTCCCCCAGATCCTCCATCAACTGGCCGATCCCGGTGATCCTTGAGAAGCGTTTTCCGAAGGCTGAAAATTCCATGGGGGGTTCCTCTAGGAGAGGGAAAGTGGGGTCAGATGAAACTTTTTATTCACTGATTCTTCAGGAAGTAGCTGCGTCAGAAAAAAGTTTCATCTGACCCCACTTTCCTCTCCACTTTCCCAGTCGCGCTGTCATTCCCCGCTGCCCTGTGCAATCCCTCGCCAATCCGTCTCCGCCAGGCATCGCACGGCGTGCTTCATTCACTTATATATTGCAGGATTAACATCACGGCTGGCTCATTGACTATCGGGTTACGACCCGCCAGATATTCCTCCAGGTTGCTCATCCCGTCCCGGTCCCGGTCCTGATCAGCATCGGCCGCATGGGGGTCCAGGCCGTACCGATTTTCAGTAATATCCGGTATACCGTCGTTATCATCATCCGGATCAACGTTGTTGCCGATCCCATCATCATCTGAATCCAGCCATTCATTCGGATTCACCGGGAATGCGTCCTGGGTGTCCAGCACATCGTCATTATCATCATCCGGATCAGTATCATCATCCACACCATCATTATCCGAATCGATCACCGGCGTATTTAGATAAAATACGGGCATCTCGTTCTTTTCTGTAATTACCAGCAGCGTTCGATCAAACGCGAAAACTCTCAAAGGAGATCCGGAATACACGGAACTATTTTTCAGTGAATAGTCTGTGTTTCTCCAATGTTGCAACTCGGTATTCAATCCGGACCCCCTGATGCTAAAGATCACACCAAATCCCATCCAGGTTGCATCGACCACCGGGTTGGCCAGGTCATGGATATGCTCCAGGGTGAGCGCGTCGTACACCCATCCCGAGCCCAGGATCACCACCGATCCGTCCGGCGCCACCCGGATCGGATGCTGGG
>MGYR01000049.1:0-3461 GCA_001801825.1 Gammaproteobacteria bacterium RIFCSPLOWO2_02_FULL_56_15
AAAACATAAAGCGATAATTGACCGCTTTGGTCGCTATCCGCACAGAAATCAGGTTCTGGGTCGCGTCTCCAGTGCAGAGGAAATCGAATTCTTGACGCAACCAGGATCAAGTTTTTGAACAACGAATCGCGCGGGGACAGACCACGGTATTTTTAATATGTGATATGCTCTAGTAAACCGTGGTCTGTCCCTGAGGGATCCCTGATAAATCCGCGCGGCGCCGGTTACCTTGGTCGTGTGCGTCTTGTCATATTTCAGTGAGAACATCTACATAGGTAAGAGAAATGATTAGTTACTTCATGGTAGGAACGAATAATTTCGATGAGGCAGTTAAATTCTATGATGCTTTAATGTCTGAAATGGGCGCTCAAAAAGCTTACACAACCGATAAGAATGTCGGGTGGGGCTGGGGCATTGGCACTCCTATGTTCATAGTTACTAAGCCATACAACCAGGAACCGGCAACCTACGGAAACGGCACGATGATTTCTTTTGACGCTGAATCACCCGAACAAGTAAATAAGTTACATGCGAAAGTGCTTGAAATGGGCGGATTAAATGAGGGGGATCCTGGCATGCGTGGAGCACGTATGTATGTTGCCTATTGTCGAGATTTAGATGGAAATAAATTTAATTTCATACATTACTTGCCGCCAGCCGCATAACAAAATGCTACAAGCTGACCAAAGCATGCTGTCATGCCTTTTGCCTCCGCAAAAGCCATGCCATCGTGCTTTGTCCCTTGAACAGCGGCGTTGGGCGTCACTGAGGGCGCTGTTCCATGTCTGATCCGCGCATATATTTTGCCGCTGAGCGCACTCTGCTTGCGTGGGTCAGATCAGGGCTTACCATAATTGGATTAGGCTTTGTTATCTCCCGGTTTGGATTATTCCTCAAAGTCATTTCACTGGAAGCTGGCGCGAAGACATCAGACTTTCATTGGGCATCTAGTGCATTGGGAATCGGACTTGTCGTTCTTGGCTCTGGATTCATCCTGGCTTCCCTGCAGAATCACAGAGCCTACGTTAGAACTCTCCCCGCTCAAGATATTCCATCTCTTCCAATGCGATGGCTTCCTTCACTACTGGCCTTGTCACTTTCCGCCATGGGTTTGCTCATGGCGGTATATTTGGCAGTAAGCTGATGGTGCCGCCCAGCGAGCAAGCTCAGCCACGAACGAACCATGAAAATATTCTTTAAAACTTTCTGCTTGTTGCTGGGGAGCATGATCTGGGCGACAGTCAATTGCGCCGAAACCCATCGTGCGCGTTACGAAGTAAATGTGGCAGATGGAAGTGACGTTAAGACGATCAGAGCAGCATCAGATGTGACATTGGATAAGCCAATTGAATTAGAATTTGCTAACCACACGATTTCATTAACATTTACGATTGATCCTACGTTATCGGATGAGTACTCATTAACGGTATCGCTAGCCTCGTCCGCGTCTTCAGCTAGTTCTTTGCGCATCCCCATCATCACTCAGTCTTTTAGGTCAAAACTTGTCGGTCGTGACAATGGGCCATTGGAGTTCAGAATAGAGGAGAATGGAATAAATGTATTTGGCGCAGTAGCACTTTCTTCAATACATCAATGAATGAGGCATTTCACATGAGACCCAGCAGAAATGTCCAAGATTGATTACAAAAAAGAACTCAAGGGCCTTTATTTACCGTCCTCAAAGAAAGTAGTCAAGGTCAATGTCCCATCGATGAATTATCTAATGGTTGATGGGATGGGAGAACCGGACCCTGTTTTAAATCCCGGATACGGACAAGCTGTAGAAGCACTTTTCACAGTTTCCTACACCATTAAATTTATGCTTAAGAAAGCTGAAAATGGGATTGATTATGGCGTTCTACCTCTAGAGGGTCTCTGGTGGGCGGAGGATATGACAGATTTTATTAAGGGAAATAAATCTCGATGGCAGTGGAGTATGATGATCATGCAGCCGAAGGTAGTAACAAAAAGTATTGTAGGCGAGGCCATTAAACAAGTTAAAGCAAAGAAAAAAGTCACTGCAATAGAAAAGCTCAAGTTTAGCTCTTTCACAGAGGGTGAGGCAGCACAGATTTTATATATAGGCCCCTTTTCTGAAGAAGGCCCTACTGTGGAAAAGGTTCATTCGTTCATTCTTGAAAGGGGAAGAAAAATTTGTGGCAAGCACCATGAAATCTATCTTACTGATGTGCGCCGGGCTGCACCAGAGAATTGGAAAACGGTCATCAGGCAGCCGATGGAGTAACAGTATATAACAAGGTCTTGCAGTACGCTCCGGTCCTTCGGACCTCCACCGGATGGCTGCTGCTTAGCCGCCGCTGAAGAACGGCGTTTATAGCGATTGATTTACGGTATAACCATGGTTATACTCATATGCAGTGAAAACAGCAATATCCATTCCTGAAAAAATATTCATGGAGGCAGAGCGAGCGGCAAAGAAGCTCGGGGTCTCCCGTAGTGAATTGTACGCAAAAGCAGTTCTGAATTTCGTAGAGCGTTACCGTCGTGAAAACCTTACAGAAAAACTCAATGAAGTTTATTCCGGCAACGAGTCTATCTCAGAACTTGATCCTAATCTGGCAGCCTTGCAAACTCAATCCTTGAAACGAGATGAGTGGTAATGAGGCGAGGGGAAATTTGGTGGGCCAATCTCCCCGAGCCCGCAGGTTCTGGACCTGGATTCAGACGCCCGGTATTGATAGTTCAAGCTGATGAATTCAATCGGAGTAGAATCCATACCGTGATAGCAGCTGTAATTACGTCAAACGTATCTTTGACAGGAGCGCCGGGGAACGTATCCCTTTCAAAACGAAGCACAGGGTTGAATAAAGAGTCTGTGGTAAACGTCTCGCAAGTTATTACTCTCGACAAGACGTTCTTGACAAAACGTGTCGGTCGTCTATCCAGCGAAAAATTAAAAGAAGTCGAGGATGGCTTGCGCCTTGTGTTTGCGCTATAACAATGCGCCCAGGCCGGTTGAGTTCGCCGCATAACCAGCGAATCGAGGTGACAGCTCACCTTCGGTTCGGTGCGCCTCATGCACGCCGTTCGCCTACGGATGCCCGCAGGGCTTCGCTGAAAATATATTGAGGATGATGCCATGACGGATAAACTGGAGATAAAAGCTATCGGTCAGATCGCTGTTGCGGTTTCGGATATCCGGCGCGCCGTGGAATTCTATCGTGAGGTGCTGGGACTGCCCCTGTTGTTTGAAGCGCCTCCAGGACTTGCTTTTTTTAACTGTGGTGGCGTGCGGTTGATGCTGACCGTTTTGCAGGGCGAACAAAGGGACCACCACACATCCGTGATCTACTATAAGGTGGGGGATATCCAGGAGGCCGCGGACCGCCTCAGGGCGCAGGAAGTGGTCATGGTGAGGGAACCTCAACTCGTTGCAAGGATGCAGGACCATGATCTATGGATGGCCTTTATCCGGGACCCCGATGAGAACCTGATAGGGA
>MGYR01000049.1:3488-7256 GCA_001801825.1 Gammaproteobacteria bacterium RIFCSPLOWO2_02_FULL_56_15
GATAACGACGATGGGGTATGATGACAAACTGATTTGGATCGATTAGGAGAACTCTATGCTTTACGCCATTTCCACTACCTGGGGACCCTCGGACACCACGCGGGCTTCCCTGCCTTTTATTTTCGCTGCCTCGGCCCTGCAGGCCGGTGATACCGTCATGATCATGCTGTTTCATGATGCGGTGACTATCGCTCTGGCCGGCGCTCACGAAAAGATGGTGCCCTTTGGACCGCCCCAGCGCTTCCAGGAGGTCTTGTCCCATCCCAATGCAAAAGTGGTGGTTTGCAAGCCTTGTGCCGAGGCCAGGGGGATGAACGAGTCCATGCTGGTCAAAAATTGCACCATGGGCGGTATGAACGATTTCCACCGGGAGACCAGCCGTCCGGATTGCAAGCCCATCAGCTTCTGATCCGGTAACACACCCGATGTATGCAGTGATTTTCCGTTTCGAGGACTTGATCAATGAACATTGAAGAAATTGTTCCCAGAGAGGATCACCTGCTGTACGTCAAGGCCGATGATGGACAAGCCGGTCTATTTGACGTAACGCCCTATCTCGAATCGGAAGTTTTTGCTCCCCTGAAAGACCGAAGTGCGTTCGAACGCATTCATAATGGAAAGTATTTTATCGAATGGGAATGTGGGGCGGATCTTTCAGCAGATACTATTCAGGCGCGGTGGAAGCCTTTAGCAATGGTGAATCAATAGACGTGATCCGTACTCCCGCTGATGTGGGAGAGGGAGGCCGGGAGGCTTTTCCCCATCCCGATTAGCAGTCCCATGAGCCTCCCCCAAGACAGTGAGTGGACACCGGGCTGGAATTCCCCGGAGTTTCCCTGAGTCAAATTCCTCGCTAATCTATTGGATTGCCGTCCGCGTCGATGTAATGGATCTCGCCCAGGTTCAGTTCACGGATGCCCGCCTCGATCTTCGCGCGGTCGCCGACCACCACCCAGATCATCCGATCCGGACGCAGGAAGCGATCGGTCGCGGCTGCAATCTCTTCCAGATCCAGTCCCCGCACCGCATCGGCGAAGGTGTTCCAATAGTCTTCAGGCAACGAGAAGCGTTCGATCTCGATGATGTCGCCGAGGACAGCGCTGTTGGTCTCCCAGCGACCGGGCAGCGTCAGGGTCTTTTGATCCTTGACCTTGGCCAGTTCCTCCGCGGTGGCGGGCCGCGCGCCGCCCTTGAGTATCCCTTGCAGTTCCTTCTGCACCTCAGCGAGCGACTCTTTGGTTTTGTCCGTCTGCACCGGGGCCATCACGATAAAGGGCCGCTGCGCCGCGGTGTCCACGATGCCGCTGCGGGCGCCATAGGACCAGTGTTTGTCCTCGCGTAGATTCATATTCAGACGGGAGGAAAAGGCCCCACCAAGAACCTGGTTGAGCGCATCAAGAGCCAAGTCCGCTGAATCACTTCGTGGCGGCATAATGTGCCCGGCGAAGATCAGGGATTGTTCGGATCCCGGGCGGTCGATGAGATATACACCGCTGGTTGGCTGGTGTTCCACCGTGGCCAGGTTCTTGACGGGGACCTCACCCGGATGCCAGCCCGCGAACAGTTTCTCCAGGCGGCTTTCGAGTTCCACCCGCGTGACGTCGCCGACCACGATCAGCGTGGCATTGTTCGGCCGCACCCAGGTGGCATGAAAGCCGCGCAAGGCGCCGAGATCGATAGTGGCCACGGATTCCTCTGTCCCTGAACCGGTGAGTGGGAGGTCATAGGCATGCCCTTCGCCATACAGCAGTCTGGGGAAGACGCGCAGGGCCATGGCCTGGGGTGAGGTCTTCTCATTCATGATCGCGGCGAGCTGCTGACGGCGCAGCCGCTCGAAGTCATCCGCCGGAAAGGCGGGATTGAGGATCACGTCGGCAAAGAGTTCCAGCGAGGGATCCAGGTTTTCTTTCAGGACGGACATGGCGATCGAGGACAGATCCAGATCAGACCCGGTTGTTAAAACAGCGCCCAGACGATCCAGTTCGTCGGAGATCTCCAGCGAACTGCGGGTCGTGGTGCCTTCATCCAGCATGCCGAGGGCGAGGCTCGCGGTCCCCGGCAGGCCGGACTGGTCCGAGGCGAAACCGGCATTGAAGAGCATGTCGAGTTCCAGGACCGGGATCGCGGTGCGCCGGGTCAGCAGGACTTTGAGACCGTTGGACAGGGTGAATTCTTCCCGATCCGGGAAACGGGTTGTGGGGAATTCCTGCACCTCGGGCACGCCTGTCTTCCGATCCACCGGTGAGGCAGAGACGGAATACTCGGGAAAGGCGTGGACCTCAAGGCTTAAGTCGCCTGCGGAGAGCCACTTCCTGGCGGTGTTGATGACCTGTTTGGCGGACGTCGTGAGGATACGCGCCTGACTCGCCTCGTGGGCATCCGGGCTGCCGAGATAGACCTCGCTCGCGGCCAGGATGTCGGATTTGCCGCCAAAGCCGCCGACCCGCTCGATGCCGCGGATGAATCCCGCCCGTTTGCTGGTGCGGGAGCGCTCCAGTTCCTGTTTATTGATCCCCTCCCGCAGCAGTTTATCGAGTTCTTCATCCAGAGCCCGCTCCACGGCGGCAAGGTCACCGCCGGGCTGGGCGTTGGCGATGATGATGAACAATCCGCCGAGCTGCAGCGAGTAGTTGAAGGAAGAGACATCGGTCGCGATCTGATCCTGGTACACCAGCCGCTTGTAAAGCCGGGAACTCTTGCCCAGCGTGAGGATGTCGCTGAGGATGTCCAGATCCTCGACCTCGGCGTCACCAATGGCCGGGACATTCCATACCTTATATATGCGATTCTGCGGCACGCGGTCATAGCTGATGAATCGGCTCGATTCCCGGCGTGGACTGACATTTACGGCCGGTTTGACCAGCGGCGGGCCGGCCGGTATATCGCCGAAGAAATGCTCCACCCTGGCCTTCACGTCCTCCGGATTCACATTGCCGGCCACCACCAGGACCGCATTGGTCGGGCCATAGTAGGTTTTGAACCATTCCTGGACATCCTCCAGCGAGGCGGCATCGAGGTCCTCCATGGAGCCGATGACGGTATGATCGTAGGGATGGCCATGTGGAAAGGTATTTTCGGTGATGACGTTGAAATCCTTCCCATAGGGTTCGTTTTCACCCTGACGTTTCTCGTTCTGGACCACGCCGCGCTGCTCATCGAGCCTTGCCTGATCGATCGCGCCGAGCAGATGCCCCATGCGATCGGACTCCATCCACAGCGCCATATCGAGGGCCGTGGTCGGCACCACCTGAAAATAATTGGTGCGATCCTCGCTCGTGGTCCCGTTCATGCCCGTAGCACCCACCCGGTCGAAGGGTTTGAAATAATCGTCGTTGTAGTTTTCGCTGCCGTTGAACATCAGGTGTTCGAAGAGGTGCGCAAAGCCCGTCTTTCTTTCCTTTTCGTCGGCCGAGCCCACGTCGTACCAGAGGTTGACGGCCACGATGGGCGCCTTGTGGTCTTCGTGGACGATGAGGCGCAGGCCATTCGGCAATATGAATTTTTCATACGGTATTTCGATCACGCCATCGATTGGGTCTGCGGCTTGAATGCATACCGGTAAAATCGTGATAATCGTCAGGAAGGCGAGAAACTGGGACAGATTGTATCGTTTCATAGAGGTCACCTCGGCTGGTCAATGTACTTGCAGATATTCATCTGATCGGACCTGGTCAAGTTTGGTTCCAGGGACATCACTTGCGGAAGGTCCAGTAACGGCCTGCCGTTGTCTCCACAGCCCGCAGCCCGAAGCGTTGATCCGCCCGGAGC
>MGYR01000050.1:0-436 GCA_001801825.1 Gammaproteobacteria bacterium RIFCSPLOWO2_02_FULL_56_15
CGGGCCAGGTCTTCTGGTCCGATGAGGTCTACGAGATCTATGGTATCGGCAAGGAAGGCTTCAACCCGAAAATTGAAACCGTCTTGGCGATGACCGTTCCCGAAGATCGGGGATTGGTCAGCAGTGAAGTCCGGTCCGCCGTGGACACGGGTGCTATCTTTGACTTCAAACATCGTATCCTCCGGTCCAATGGCGAGCTGCGTTACCTCCAGGTGCGGGGCGAAGTGCTCCATGACCCCCAGGGGAAGCCGCAAAAGCAGTTCGGCACGGTCATGGACATCACCGAGCGGGAGCTGCAAGCGCAGGCGATCACCCGCTACCGGGATATCGTGAACGCCACCACTGACCTGATGATGGTTATCGATCGCGACTATGTCTTCCGGGCCGTTAATACGGCCTATCTCAAGGCGCGAGGTAAAGCAAGGGAAGAGGTCAT
>MGYR01000050.1:463-6836 GCA_001801825.1 Gammaproteobacteria bacterium RIFCSPLOWO2_02_FULL_56_15
TGCTGGGGGAAAGCCTGCATTTCCAACGCTGGATGAGGAGTCAACCGGATGGCGATATCCACCTGGATATCCATAGCTATCCCTCCAGGAATCCCGCGGGTGAGATCGATGGGGTGGTGATCAGCGCCAGGGACGAGACGGAAAGAAAGAATTTCGAACTCGCCCTGGAGAATGCCAGGGAGGTAGCAGAGGAAGCAAACAAAACCAAGGCCCGGTTCCTGGCGAGCATGAGCCATGAACTGCATACCCCGCTGACCGCCATCATCGGCTACAGTGAGATGCTGCGGGACCAGGCCGAGGAGGAGGGATATTCCGGGATCATCCAGGACCTGGAGAGTATCCGATGCGCCGGCGTACGGCTGCTGGGGCTGATCGACAACATCCTCGATTCGGCGAGTCTCGATGCCGGCCGGATCACTCTCGCCCCACGGCGCTTCAAGGTCCGGGAAGTGCTTGACGAGATCGGCAAGGCGCTGCAAGGCGCCATGGCGGACAGGAATAATCGGCTGGTGATAAAGATCGCTGATGAGGTCGACACCATGAGCGCCGACCCCTTCCGGTTGCGTCAGTGCCTGATGCAGCTGCTGAGCAACGCGGCCAGGTACACAACGCAGGGTGAGATCTACCTCAGCGTTCGCAGCATGACCCGGACCGGGAAATGGCTGGAGTTTACAGTAAGCGACACGGGCATCGGTATGACGGAAGAACAGTTGAAAAAACTGTTCAAACCCCTGATGCCGGTGAATGAGCAGGCAAGCATCGGCACTTCCGGCGCAGGGCTGGGCCTTGCGATTGTCCATGGGCTGGTAACGCTGATGGGGGGAGACATCAGCGCCAACAGTGAATGGGGCAAGGGTTCAAGCTTCACGCTGAGCCTGCCCGCTTATGCCGAGCCTTCCAGTTCAGCGATTGCGGTCAATTCATGATATGAATTACACGCTTAATCCATTGAATATAAATTGGTTCCGTTCGATTTTTAGGTCGTCTACTAATAGTGAGCACCCTGAAAGAATCGTGAAACTCCTAACTATAAAACAGGTGGCCGTCCGGATTGCCATGATCATTTCGGCGGTTGAATTTTTTATTATGCTGGTTTTCCGGGCTATTCCTCATGAAGCGGACACCTATTCAGAAGCTGTTTTTGATACTGCATTGTTGGCAGTGCTGTCCATCCCCGCAATCTACCTCTGGGTCATTAAACCTTTTGTTCACGCCCGGGATGAGGCGCTTGCTCAGATCAGCCAGTTAGCATATGTCGATCCGTTAACGCGGCTGGCGAATCGGCGTCTCTTATCGAATCATCTGGAAAAAGCTGTCGCCGGCAGCGTCAGGCATAAGGACCATGGGGCGGTGCTGTTGATGGATCTGGATAGGTTCAAGCCTGTAAACGACAGCCACGGGCACGAGGCGGGGGATGCGGTACTCGTTGAAATCGCTGAACGCTTACGATCTATTGTCCGCTCCGATGATGTCATCGGCCGCCTGGGTGGTGATGAGTTTGTTGTATTGATTCATCGTCTCGGTGCTGATGAACGCGTGGCGCGCGAAAAGGCGTCGCAAATAGCCGAAAAACTGCTCAATTCGGTGGATACACCGTTAGATTTCAACGGCACGACCTTACACGTTGGCGCCAGTATTGGGATACGCCTTCTGGGATTCGAGGAACTGGATATGGAGACCGCAATTCGCGAGGCCGATATCGCCATGTATCGTGCCAAAAAAGCAGGGAGAGGATGTGCTGTCTTTTTCGAGAAATGAGACGAGCCCTTGTTCTTCCAACCACTTGTTCATCATGCCCGATTGCGTGGCGAGGGTTCTTGCCAAACGATACGGACCATGAGGCGTCTCCAACTCTCCCATCTTGCTTCGGCGATTGCTATTGCGTACGTTTTCGCGTACTATTCTGACTCACTCTTGATCGGGGTCCACCCATGACTATCCTCACCGCAAGCGAAGCACGCGCGAACCTGTACCGCTTGATTGACAAAGCGGCAGATTCCCATGAACCCATCCTCATTGCCGGCAAGCGCAGCTCTGCAGTATTGATCGCAGAAGAGGACTGGAAGGCCATTCAAGAAACGATGTACTTGCTATCTGTGCCAGGCATGCGTGAATCAATCCGCGAGGCTATGGCCGAACCCCTGTCGAAAAATGCCAGGGAACTCAAGTGGTAAGTTGGAAGCTTGTCTACTCTAAGCAGGCGCTCAAGGATGCAAAGAAGTTAAAGGCCGCTGGCTTGAAGCCAAAGGCAGAAGCATTGCTTCGAATTCTCAGCGATGATCCGTTTCAGAACCCACCGACATACGAGAAGCTCGTTGGGGATTTGGCTGGCGCCTACTCGCGCAGAATCAACATCCACAATCGCCTGGTGTACGAGGTCTTCGTCAAGGAGAAGACCGTACGGGTCCTGCGCATGTGGACGCACTATGAATGAGGCCCCCTGCTCGCGATGAAACATCGAAATTCTAAGCATCCTGCAGGGACCACGCTAAACGCGGCTGCCGGCATCTGCGAGCATTAGCCGCCGTCCGGCAAGGCCGGCATATTCTTTAACTTGACCTTATATTTTCACCATATATACTGTTTTCAACATTTGTTGAAAATATGTTATTTAATGAAATTAAATCCAAAAGAAATCAGGCAAAAAGCAAATCAGGCCATCCGGAATGTATTGCAGAGAATACCGGATTTGACCGACATTCGCGTGCAACAGCAACCGCAATCTATGGGTGGAATCGCGGATCTCCTTGTCACATTCCGCAGAAAAAACGATGACAAGTTACTGCTGGCAGATGTGAAGTCTTCGGGCCAACCCCGTTATGCACGCAATGCGGTCAACAGCCTGCTCATACCGCTTGCGAAGTTGGCGAATGGATACGGTGTATTTATCGCTCCGTATATATCCAGGCAGTCGGCGGAAATTTGCCAGCAGGCTAATATCGGTTACATCGATTTCTCCGGTAACTGCCGGCTCAGTTTCGACTCCACCTATATAGAAATAACTGGCAATCCCAACCCGTTTAGTGAAAAGCGGGTGCTGAAGACCCTGTTTAAACCCAAGGCCGAACGCATCCTGCGGACACTATTATGTGAACCCCGAAAGGTCTGGTTGACCGGAGAACTGGCGAAAATAGCAGATGTCAGCCTGGGTCAGGTATCTAATGTCCGTAAGTTATTGTTGGAGCGGGAATGGATTACCGATAATAAACGAGGTATCGCACTTACTGAACCATTGCAACTACTCGAAGCCTGGAGGGAAAACTATCAATCGGATCGTAACGCCAGCTTCGATTTCTATTTTATGAAACCGGTGCCGGAAATTGAGTTATTGATAGGGAACATCTGTAAACAGACAAAAACCCGGTACGCGCTTACAGGCTTTTCCGGGGCATCCCGTTATGCCCCATTTACCACGTACAAGACGGTAACCCTCTATATGGATCCTCCCCCATCCATTGATAAGAATGTTTTGCCTTTTACCTTGGTGTCCTCCGGTGCAAATATCAGGATCTTGTCGCCCTACGATGCAGGGGTCTTCACCGACTGCAGGAACATTCACGGTGATTGGGTTGCATCGCCCATCCAGTGCTACCTCGACCTGAAAGATGAAAAAGCACGGGGACAGGAAGCAGCGGACGTATTGCTTGAAAAGGAAATTAAACCAACATGGCAGTAACAAAGATCGATTATCCGAACCTGGCAGTGAAAGCTGCGGTGATGGTGATGTTGGAACTCACCAGGATCCTGGGAGCATACCGTGACAATATTGTTGTGATTGGAGGCATGGTGCCAAGGTACCTGGCGCCTGATGCAGAAGAACCTCATATAGGCACGACGGATGTGGATTTAGCGCTGGACCATCGCCATATATCAGCAGAAGGATATCGTCTTATCCACAATTTACTGGCCAGCCATGCTTATGTTCAGGATCCCGGACAACCGTTTATCTACCGTCGCCAGGTTAATGTAGATGGAAATGATATAACTGTGCAGATCGATTTATTGTCAGGTGAATATGGAGGAACGGGGAAAAGCCGCCGCACTCAAAAAGTCCAAGACGCCCGGCCAAGAAAAGCGCGCGGTGTTGATCTGGTTTTTGACCAACCGGAAAGTATAGAAATAACTGGGATACTGCCCGGAGGAGCAAAAGATAAGGCTGTCATCAAAATATCCGGGATCATTCCGTTTATCGTCATGAAGGCCATGGCCATGCAAGATCGCCTCAAAGCGAAAGATCCCTATGATATCTACTACTGCCTACTCTATTTCCCTGGTGGTCCACAAAGGATCGTGGAGTTATTGGCACCACTAAGAACCAACAAACTGGTACAGGAAGCCTTGGTAATTCTTGCTGAGAAATTTGCCTCACCGGAACATGTCGGCCCGGTGCATATCGCAGATTTTATGGAATTAACTGATCTGGATGACAGGGCACGTACTCAACGGGATGCATATGAACGAGTAAGGTTTATTTTGAACCATTAAAATTGGAACTACTCCACTGGTTAAAAACAAGGACAAGCAGTTGAGTGAACGTAGCCTGGATGGAGTGAAACGGAATCCGGGATAAAGTCAAATGCTGGTCCAATATTGACGCGATCGCGTTGCGGGCGAGATGTATTGACGATATATCTGCGAGATGGGGCGGATATTGAAAAGCATACAGTGATCGCCTTGGCATGAACCCCGGATTACGCCTTGCTTCATCCGGGCTACGCTCGCTGTTGCAGACTCTGGAAGAATATTTCGCCTGGCGCCGGACGGGCCAATGATCCCTCGCAGCTCGAGGATCAATCGCAAATCGTGTGGCCGAGGAAATCGCTCCGGCAGTGCAACTCTTTTCCGGTCTCCTCATCGCGCAGCACGGGATCCCCGAAGTAATCGGTGGTCCGTTTCATCCGATTACCGGACTCGTCCCGGTAGATCATGTCACCGAAAGAGTTCTCTTCCCCTCGAATGGTCCGGTCCGCATCATCCCGCCAGACCTCGTTACCTAAATAGTCAGTCGTTCCCTTCCAGGTATCTCCAGTATCAGTAGTGCATTGCTGGTTGCCTAGAAAATCGGTACTGCAGCGGATCTCCGCTTGCACGATGGTTGTCATCGATAAGGCCAGAAGCAATACATGCACCGGGAATTTCATTCTCATCGCCTACTTCAGCCTCCACCCGACCAGTGTCAGGATCCGCGTGTACATTATCTTCTCACCTGCCCACTCTGCCAAGCTCATGTGTACCTCAATCCGCTTGATTTTGTCTGGATGCTGCGACCTGTTTATTCAGGGAAAAAACGTAGGCTGGATTGCAGTGTTTTTACAGGCTAACCCTGTGATTATTAAAAGACTACCATTTTATCAACGCCGAATAGCCATTATGAAAACGGCTTTTAGGCTGGCTACTAATAGTTATGCGCCAGCAATGCTGATTGATGCGTAGTGCGCAACACGGTATACTTGGCAAATGATCAAGTCGTTTCGGCACAAAGGACTGCGCCGTTTCTTTGAGACAGGCAGCACAGCAGGGATTCAGGCAACTCATGCGCAAAAGATCCGCCTGGAATTGACTGCGCTGGAAACTGCTTCAACAATTGAAGATATGGCCGTACCGGGATTTCACTTACACCCGCTCAAAGGGAGCCGCAAGGGCCAGTGGTCAATTACCGTGAGTGGCAATTGGCGGATCACGTTCGAATTCCGAGATGGCAACGCGTATTTGTTGGACTACGAGGACTATCACTAATGCCCATGCACAATCCACCCCATCCCGGCGAGTTCATCCGCGAGGTATATATTGCGCCTTTTCAAATCAGTGTCCGGAAGGTTGCAGAAAGCCTTGGTGTTGCGGCATCCACGCTGAACCGACTGTTGAATGGGGAAAATAACGTGTCTCCGGAGATGGCATTAAGACTTTCCAAGACACTCGGAAGGTCGCCGGAGAGTTGGCTGGCGATGCAGGATCAATACGACCTGTGGCACGCACGTCAAAGTGTGGATTTGAAGCAAGTCAGGAAGTTGAATGTTTCTGCTGCATAAAAAACGCTTCGAAGTGACGCGTATCCGCGCACTGAATCGCCCCGGGTTTGCCGGAGACTGTTTCGTTTGAGTCAAGCCGCTTTGGCTGACTCCTCTAGTTGGCGATAATCTGCTGTTTCCAACTCCCCTGGTAGGTAGTGGGGAACGGTCATCAAAAGACCGTGTTCCTCCCCGTCACCCAACTGCTTGATCCAGATCAATGTCCTTATTTCCCCCTGATTTATAAAGGAGATGTGCATCTTATTGCATCTTTTATGTAATTTTCGATAACTCTACGAAATATATTTCATAATGCGGTATGGGGAAACAGGCTTCAACCTCGAGATCGACCTCTCTCGGGGCAA
>MGYR01000050.1:6934-7485 GCA_001801825.1 Gammaproteobacteria bacterium RIFCSPLOWO2_02_FULL_56_15
TCGAGGCCTTCTCCCCCGACAACCTGCTGATCTTCAGCGCCGGCCTGTTATGCGGCACGCCGGCCATCGGCTGCAACCGCACCATCGTTACCACCATCTCGCCCCAGACCGGGTTGCTCGCCTTTTCCATGATGGGGGGATTCTGGGCCCCGGAACTGAAGCATGCCGGCTACGACAAGCTGATCCTGCGCGGTAAATCGCCGGAGTTGGTTTACCTGTGGATCAAGGACGGCCAGGTGGAAATCCGTGATGCCGCGCATTTGCAGGGCAAAGGCTCGATTGAGACCGCTGAACTCATTCGGCAGGAGCTGAAAGAACCGCAGTCCCAGGTGGCGGCAATTGGCATGGCTGGTGAAAACCGGGTCTTTTTCGCCTCCATCGAGCAGGGCCGCTCCAGCGCCAGCCGCGGGGGTATCGGTGCGGTGATGGGGGATAAAAAGCTGAAGGCGATCGCCGTGCGCGGGACCGGAGATGTCACCGTTGCCAGGCCAGCGGAATACATGAAACTCTGCAACGAGGTGCTGGATTACATCAGTTACCGGAACGAGCAT
>MGYR01000051.1:0-2000 GCA_001801825.1 Gammaproteobacteria bacterium RIFCSPLOWO2_02_FULL_56_15
AAGCTCAGCAAAGGTAATCCCCTTCGGGCTTTGCTTCATGCGAATGATGATATCTTCCCTGGTCGCCATACACGCATGGTATCACTAATGATACTGCTCAGAAAGGTCCAATTCAGCGGGTATGACGGGAGAAATGTGGCGGGCTTTACGGGATGACGGAGTTTGTGGCGAATCTTCCAACCGTGGACGGATCTTCTCAAGCGAGCGTAACCCGGATAAAACGCAGTGTAATCCAACGCAGTTATTCGATCTGCCCTGTTGTCGGAGCGATGCTCGCATGCGCCGCCAGCCTGCGGGCCTTCTCCAGGTCTTCCATGGTATCGATGCCAATCCCGCAGGCCGCCACGGCCTCTTCCACATGGATCCGGTAGCCATGATGGAGCGCGCGAAGTTGCTCCAGACGTTCAGATAATTCCAACGGCGGCCGCGACAGGGTTGCATAGGTCTTGAGGAATCCCGCGCGATAGGCATAGATCCCGATATGCCGTAACGGCGCAATAGGCATGTCGGATAACGGTTGATCCGACCACGGCAACGGGGAACGGCTGAAATACAGGGCATATTGATTGGCGTCCCGCACCACCTTCACAACATTGGGATTATGATAATCCGCGGCATCGTGCAATGGCTCACATAAGGTCGCCATGGATACTTCCGGATGAGATTGCAGGGCGTCGGCCACCTGTTTGACCAGCACCGGGGGCAGACCGTACTCATCCCCCTGCACATTGACTACGATCGATCGATCACCGAGACCCAATATGGCCACGGCCTCGGCGATCCGGTCGGTTCCCGAGGTATGTTGCACCGAGGTGCGGACCACTTCCGCCCCGAAACCTGCGGCGCATTTCGCGATGCGGTCATCATCGGTGGCAATCAGTACCCGGCCGGCAGCACTCGCGCAGGCCGCCTCATGCACATGCTGAAGCAACGGTTTGCCCTGGATTTCCAGCAGGGGTTTCCCAGGCAATCGGGTGGCAGCATAACGGGCCGGGATGATCACCACACAGGCATGGTTCATTTCCGGTAGTGATCCACTTCATCGTCATTGAGCGGCCGGGCTTCCGTTTCCAGCATGATCGGGATGCCGTCCCGGATGGGATAGGCCAGGCGCGCCGCCACCGAGATCAGTTCCATTTTCTGATTGTCATACACCAGCGGCGCCTTCGTCACCGGACAAACCAGAATATCCAGTAGTTTTTTATCCATCAGCAATCTCCTTCAACAATACCGTCAACCGGTGTACAAAACTCATGGCCATGCGCGACGAGATCGGCTGGTACCAGCAATTCTCATGGGCGAAGCCTTGGCATTTTACCGCGTCTTTTTCCGTCATCACCACCGGCAGTTCATCGTTGAAGCTCAGATCTGCAGGCCGATACACATGGTGGTCAGGAAAAATATGACGGATGACCTCCATCCCCTGCTTGCGCAACTGGCTGAAGAAACGCTGTGGATTGCCGATCCCGGCAACGGCATGAACCCGTTGTCCGGCCAGTGCATTCGATTCCATGCTGCGCCCGGGTTCGGCGACCGACCGCAGTTCTGCTGTTTCCATCTCCATGAGATGGTACCTCCCGGCGTTGCCCCCGTTCATGACGACCATGTCCACAGTATTCAGTCGGTCCGCCGTTTCCCGCAGGGGGCCGGCAGGCAGACAGCGTCTGTTACCCAGGAGCCGTTCCCCGTCGATGACGACGATTTCGAGATCCCGATAGAGCCCCAGGTGCTGCAGCCCGTCATCACAAACCAGGATATCGCAATCGGTATGTTCCAACAGTTGTCGTGCGGCGGTATACCGATCAGGAGAGATCGCGACCGGGACCCCGGTCCGGCGTGCGATCAGCAGCGGTTCATCGCCCACGATACCGGGATCACTGTCCGGCCGGACCTGCTGGGGAAACTTACGAGCCTGACCGCCGTATCCCCGGCTGATCACCCCGGGATGGAAACCTTGTTCGCGCAGGAACTCGCAGAGCCATATCACGAGTGGAGTCTTG
>MGYR01000051.1:2015-5747 GCA_001801825.1 Gammaproteobacteria bacterium RIFCSPLOWO2_02_FULL_56_15
GTGATATTCCCCACCACAACCACAGGTGCACTCACCCGCCGTGCCGGCAATACCCCGACATGATAGGCCAGCCGGCGAATCCGCATGCAGCAATCGTATAACCATCCCAGGGGCGCCAGCAAGAGTGACAGTGGATGGTCTCCGTACCAAATCTCCTCCAGCAGCCGGGATACCTTGGCCGTCGGCACGAATTCAGAACTTCCCCTGCCGGCCTCGGTATTCATACCCTCTAATTTTCGTCGTTCAGTTCCCTGGTAGTGAAAGAGATGTGGACCAGTCCCAACTGGCGGGCGGCGTCCATAACGCGAATCACCAGTTGGTGCCGGGCATCCGCATCCGCGTTGATAATCACGGGAGGGTCTTCCAAATCCAGAGTGGCATCCCGCAACGCCTCGCGGATGGTATCGGTCTTGGAATTCACCAGGGGCTGATGGTTGATAAATACCCGATCCTGCATGCCGATATCCACCTCAATCCGGTCGGCGACCATCTCCCTGAGAGTCTCCGTGGCTTCCGGCAGGGTGATGCTGATTTCAGACTCAACGTCAAAGGTTGATGACACCATAAAAAAGAGCACCAGCAGGAATACCACGTCGATCAACGCGGTAATATCCACGGTGACCTCATGCCTGCGTTTCGGTCGCAGGTTCATTTTTTACGGCCTGCTGCCGGCAGATCCTGTTCCCGCTGTCCATGCAGGACTTCAACCAGCTTGAGCGCCTCCTGTTCCATGGCGATAACCAGTTCATCCACCCGGCCCTGGAAGTAGCGGTGGAACACCAGCGTCGGGATAGCAACGGTCAAACCGAAAGCGGTAGTAAGCAGGGCGGTCGAAATCCCCCCGGAAAGGATGCTGGGATCCCGGTTACCCTGTGCTGTAATGACTGAAAACACCTGGATCATTCCCTGCACCGTCCCCAGCAGGCCGAGCAGCGGCGAAACCGAAGCTATGGTGCCCAGCGTGTTGAGAAATCGTTCCAGTTCATGCACGACTTGGCGACCTGCTTCCTCGATACTCTCCTTCATCACTTCCCGGTCGTGCTGGTAATTGACCAATCCCGCCGCCAGAAGCTTTCCCAGGGGGGAGCCGCGGCGCAACTCCTGGATCCGTTCCGCATTCAGGGTGCCGGACCTGACCCATTGGTACACCTGTGCCACCAGATTCTTCGGTGTGATTCTCTTTGACTGCAGCGACCAGAATCGCTCGGCGATGATTGCCATTGAAATGATTGAACACAGCAGTATCGGCCACATCAACAAACCACCGGCCTTCATTATCTCGAGCACTGCATCCTCCAATCGATAAACTTCATCTTGAAAGTACCGGTCACTGCTCCGGCAGATAATAATCCGAATGCCAGAACCGTCTTGAATTCTGCCGGCGCCTGATGGTATCGATACCAGAATCCGTGAACCGCATTTCGATTGCCCCGGAGCGTGCCGTATCCAGCATCCTGCTCCCGGTGGCCTGATAGCGGGCGATTATATCCTGATTCGGGAATCCAAATCGATTGCGATATCCGGCGGAAAATAACACATACCGGGCGCCGGTGGCACGGATAAAGGCCGTGGTGGAGGAGCTTTTGCTGCCATGATGCGGCACCACCAGCACATCGGCCCTGATTTCTGCCGCGTGGTCACGCACCAGACCCCACTCTGCCTCCCGCTCAATATCACCGGGCAGCAACACACTGAAATTCCTGGTGCTCACCTTCAGAACGCAGGAGGCATTATTGCCCTGGAAGCGGGTATTCCGAGGTGGATGCAGGATCTGCAAGTGTACGTCATCGAACTCCCATGACTGGCCGCTATGGCATTCCCGGCTATCCTGATGGACGACCTCCTGAGGGATGCTCGAGATGACAGCCCCGACCTCCACATCCTGCAGCACATCCCGCAGGCCACCGGCATGATCCGCATCCCCATGGCTGAGGACCAGGAGATCGACACGGTTCAGTCCCGCATACCGCAACCAGGGCAGTATCACACTGCCGCCGGCGTTGGACATGTCGCTGTAACGGGGACCGGTGTCGTACAGCACCAGGTGCTCCCGGGTACGTATCGCCGCTGCCAGTCCCTGTCCCACGTCCAGCAATACCAGACTGAACTCTCCTGGGGATGGTTGGGTCCGGATCGGCGACAGCAGGGGCAACAGGCAGATTATCCCGAGCCAGCGGCCGGGGATCCCGCGCGGCGCCAGTAATACCAGTACCGCAATCATTCCGGAAATCAGGGCAAAAGGGGATGGGGCTGGCAGAGCCAGAACGCCAGGTCCGAATTCCGCCAGTTTCTCAAGGAATAACCAGATCCATTCCAGACTGATTGCGGCAAGCCATAACACAAACCCGGCCAGGCTATCCGCCACGGGTAACAACAAGGAACCGCCGAGCACCAAAGGTATGGAGACCAGGCTCACCCAAGGCACGGCAACCAGGTTGGCCAGCATACCTGTCACTGGGATCTGCCGGAACCAGAAGGTGAGCATCGGCGCGAGACCCAGGGCTACCACGTACTGGGTGCGTCCCCACCGCCACCACAGGCCGCGGATGCCGGTGCGGTGAGACATCCCGTAGAGGATCAGGCCTACGGCCCCGAAGGAGAGCCAGAAACCGGGAGCGAGCACGTCCATGGGATCGATTACCACTACCAGCAACAACGCCAGGCAGAACACATGACTGTGAGAAAAACGACGGTACAGTAAAGTCTGCAAAAGCACCGCACCCGTCATGACGAGTGCCCGCCGTGTGGGTATGGCGAAACCGGCCAGGGCAGCATAGACGACAGCCGCGAGCATGGCGGCGAGCGCCGCCGCCCTCGGCGAGGCCATAGCGACCGCCAGTTTACCCGACAGCGGCCACAGGCGGCGTACCAGGAAGAACACCATCCCGGCAACCAGGCCGATATGCAATCCGGAGATGGCCAACAGGTGATTGGTGCCGGTGGCGGTGAGCACCCGCCAATGCTGATCTTCCATCCGGCTGCCGTCCCCGACAACCAGTGCCGGGATCAGGGCCGCCGGCAGGTCGTTAAGGACCACAGTGGCCAGTTTTTGTCTGATGGTGTGGCGTAGATAATCCACACTCATCGGCACGGACGCTTCCAGGAGGCGATTCTCCCCTTTCTCCAGGACATAGCCGGTGGCGCGGATCCCCTGTTGAAACAGCCAGCCCTCAAAATCAAATCCTCCGGGATTCATGAACCCCCATGGTCGCTTGAGTTTTACCCGCAGGCGCCAAAGCTGTCCGGGAACCAGCAACGGCGAATGGTCATACCAACTGATCCTGATGCGCCGTGGGAAATCCTTTTGCTGCCCTGCATTGCCTACCGGGGCCTGTGTCTTGAGAACGAAGCGGCAGGTATCCCTGCGGCAAACCGGAAGCCCGCTGATCCGCCCTTCAATGGTGAGGGGAACCCCTTCCAGCGCGGGATCCAGGTGGTTATCCAGCAAACCATCCGCGCGTAACAGGCACCAGCAGAAACCGGCGCCCAGCCACAGAATCCAGCGGCATATCCGATATTTTCCGGCTAACAGAGCCACGAGCAGCAACAGCAGCAGGCATGGATAGAGCGGGGGCAAAGCACTGGATTGCAGCAGCAGCAAGGCGCCGCAGACAAACAACATACTTCCTGTACGCATGGTCAGTCCCTTATCTTCAGCTCGCCACGTGCAACCGCAACAGCCATGATCCTTCCTGGATCTTCATGAACGCCAGTCTTTCGTCCGGAACCTAT